>JAHEEI010000013.1 GCA_024640785.1 Pseudomonadota bacterium | reverse complement strand
AACAGTTGTCACTGTAGCATTATCATAATCCCCTTCCATAACAGCAAGGGCTTCCAGCAAGGGCACATGGGAACATACTGCATCGGCATAATTTACAGTAAAAAATAGAATAAAAGATAACAAAAAAAATGATTTAAACAATAAATATAGTTTTAATTTCATTTTTCCCTCCTCAGTATTAAATTTTTTGTAATTTGCTTGTTTTTATTATTTATTTTACTTATTTACTAACAAATATAATTTTATTTTAAAAAAAATATCTAATTATATGTCAATTATATTCCCTAAATATTGAAATGTCAATAATAATGTATATTGTTATATAACTTAAGTTAAGACCATGGCATAAATTTGCCTTTGGCTTAAATTAATAAAACTTAAATATGTCAAACCATCTCCAGCTGTTTATAAGGTTATCGTCACATTTTATACATGTCTATTAACAATATAAATCTGGAGGTTCTCCCTGAATAGAATTTAAAGGAATAATTAGATTAGGCGAATAAGTTAAGATTAATATTGATATTCTTAACAATTCAGCAGTCATTAAAAGTCAGGATAAGTGATAATAATATCGAATATTTTACTTAAAGAATACTTCAAGTTATAAGGAGTTATATAAACTCTAGTAAGAATTAAAGGTATGGCACGAACTGTTAACTTTAGGTTTTATTAAGGTTACTCGTAGTTATGTTAAAAAGTA
Organism: Pseudomonadota bacterium; assembly: GCA_024640785.1. Classification (GTDB taxonomy): domain Bacteria; phylum Desulfobacterota; class WTBG01; order CAIYCZ01; family CAIRTM01; genus JAHEEI01. Next base: position 28,252 of record JAHEEI010000013.1, on the reverse strand, counting down.
AATCAAGATATCTATGGCTATTTACTTTTGTTGATGCTGTATTATAATTAAAGTAGAAAAAAATAAAATAACAGGATGTCTTATTATGGAAATTGAAAAAAATAAGACAAAAGATGTTGAAAACCTTAAAAAAGAGATCGCAGAAAAGGTGGTTGAAGAAATTAAGTTGTCCGGAAAAAGTGAAAAAGAATGGATAAGGGCAATTTTAGTTAAAAAAAATGATAAGTACTTAAGTGGGAAATATACATTTATTACAAAAAACCCTGTTGCTGTGGAGTACATACCGGAAAGTAATAAAGTTGATTTTTTAATGTCTTCACTTTTGGAACTTACCCATAAAAACGAATTAAACGCTTCAGTCTATCCTGACAAATCTATTAAATTCTCTTAAACATATTGAATTATCCTACTTCAGGATAGTTCATATTACCAGAACCAATATGAACTCTAGCAACAATCAAGAGTATGGTATGTACTGTTGACTATGAGTTTTGTTAAGGGTACTCATGGTAATTTTTTATTTTTTGTCATCTATTTAGGGTTGCTGTTTCAGAATTTAATGTCCTCTCATGTTTCGCTACGAATAGCATCAACAAGCTCACCGCTAAAACTTCCAATTTTAACCTTACTCATAATTTTGACCGGCATTCTTCTGCTATCGGCAGTTACCCAGAGTTTGATCTTGGCATCTTTGTTTTTTTTAAACACACCACCGATATGTTTCAGGTCTGGTTCAATCAGGAATGTATCGTAAGTTCCAGAAGACATTTTCAATGTTTCTCGCTTTAGCACCCGGCCAATGCCTATGACACATTTTTTACCGTCCGTTACCGGGATTTCAATTACAGAATTATCCTGAAGCTCAAACTGTCTGTAATAATAAAACACTGCCAAAGGATCAAACGAACCTGGAAGAATGGAAATCGGTTCTCTCTTTTTACCATAGTTGGCATAGCTGGCCTCGTTTTTTGCCCAGTCAAAAACTACAGTTACCTCTCTTTTATGACTGCCTTGATGCTGATTTTTTGTATAGAGAAGTGAATGGGTCATGTCCAGGTCAACATAAGAGTCAATTCTGTCACGAACCTTATAAAAAACATCGATAAATGGAGTGGATTTTACCGTCATTGAAAAGTGAAATGCATTAATTCCATTCTTAGTTTCAATTGGATGCACTTCAAGAACAACGTCTCCGGCTGGAATTATCCCCCATTTCAGTTTAAATGTCAGTTTTTCGCCTGGTGAAAAAGGAAAGATATCTTCAGTTTTGGGAACAGCATCGATATGTTCAGAGGAAACTATCAGTATGAAGCTCGGGATAAAAATCGCTATAAGAAATTTAGAAAGTTTTATTATATTTCCGAAGTGTTGGTATATAACCGGTATCATGATGCGAATTCTTATCGTTTAATCTGGCTGTTTGAATTAAAAATTGCCAATTGAAGTGTTTAAATTAGGCTATGATGAATAATGATAATACATAACTCGAATTTTTGGTAAAGAATTAATGATACCAAAGGTTATATGGACTCTGGCAAGGATTAAAGAGTATGGCACGTTATGTTGACTATTGGTTTTGTTAAGGTTTCTCGTAGTTATGTGGAAATAAAATATGAGGCGGAGCATTAAATACCCCGCCTCATATAAACATTTCATACTATTTTGCCAACCTCCGGTCTCACAAGCAGGCAACCCACACCAACCTCAACAGACAAAATCATCAAAGACATTGCCTGTAACTCTCCGGTCAGCATGCTTCAGTTCTTGCGCTTTCCCAGCGCTTCATAATGTCGCCGGACCGCCACGCTTTTGTATGCCGGTCGGATAATCTTACCTTCGCACGCCAGTTCTTCAATCCGGTGCGCGCTCCATCCCACTATTCGTGCCATCGCGAACAGCGGCGTGAACAACTGCGACGGAATCTCCAGCAGTCTGTACAAAAACCCTGAATAAAAATCCAAATTAGCGCTAACGCCCTTGTACATTGTGCGCTTCGTACTGATCACCTCAGGGGCCAGATGCTCTACCTTCTCATACAGCCGGTATTCGTCCATCAGCCCCTTCTGGTGTGCCAACTTCTGCACCTGATCACGGAGAATCAGCGTGCGCGGATCCGAAACCGAGTACACTGCATGGCCGATACCGTAAATCAGACCGCTATGGTCAAAAGCCTCCTTATTCAGAAGCTTCAAAAGATAATCCTCGATCTGGACATTGTCCTCCCAGTCCTTGACTTCCCGCTTCAGCTCCTCAAACATTTGAACCACCTTGATGTTCGCTCCTCCATGACGCGGTCCCTTCAGCGAACCGAGCGCAGCCACAATTGCCGAATATGTGTCCGTCCCACTCGACGAGACCACATGCGTCGTAAATGACGAGTTGTTACCCCCGCCGTGCTCGGCGTGAAGGACCAGCGCCAAATCCAGAATTTGCGCTTCTAACTGTGTGTACTGGCTATCATCCCGCAGCATGTGCAGGAAATTCTCCGCTGTACCCAACTCCGGTTTCGCACTGTGGATCACCAGGCTCTTATTCGGATAGCAGTTATGCGCATACGCTTGATAGTTGTACGCTATCAGCAGGGGAAAGATAGCGATCAGCTGAAGACATTGCCGCAGCACGTTTGGAATGTCCGTATCATCAGCGCGATCGTCGAACACGTACAGTGCCGACACACTCTGCATCAAACCATTCATCACGTCTCGGCTGCACAGCTTTAGAATCGAGTCATAGACAAAATCGTTGGGCATGTTCCGCTTTGAAGCCAGAAGTCGTTCAAATCGTTCAAGTTCCGTTTGATTCGGCAGTTCCCCGAAAAGCAGTAAATAACAGGTCTCTTCGAATCCCTTCCGATTTTCCGTCAGAAAGCCTTGGACAATCTCCGTGATATCGATGCCCCGGTAAATCAGGCGTCCCGGCCCTGGTATCGACTCATCTGTCCCCATCGTATGCGCCTGAACCTCCCCAATCTGCGTCAGCCCTGCTAACACACCCTTACCCGATAGATCGCGGAGTCCCCTCTTCACGTCATACTTTGCATAGAGAGAGGAATCCACCAAACTACTGGCTTTTGCCATCTGGCTCAAACGCTCCATCCAGATATTCTCATTGTTTGCCATGTCGCCATACCGAGATTAAAAATTAAATATGTCCTCTATCCCACCGATAACAACAACTAATTGTCGCAAATTTCAGTTGTTTAGACTGTCTGTATAAGCTAACATTCCTTCAGTTGTTTTCTTAATTCAGAACACTTCAAAAGTCAACATGAAAGGTAATAATGTTGAGGGTCAAGCCATTCTTGGGAAATGTAATAAAAAAAACCATAGGAGAATATAAATGAGTTGGCTAGACAACCCATCACTATGTAAACCAAATTCACATTTAGGGGATTTTAAAAACACAAGTGGGTCAGAAATACCAGGGTAAGGGAATGTCTCTTTGCCAGTTTTTTGTTTTATCAAAAATTAATAATTCTCCCTCACAAACATTGATACAACCCAGTGAAACAGGTCAATCGGCCAGCCGAAAAAATTCAGAATATCAGCCAATTCACAAACAGGAAACCCAGGAAAATGAGATACATCGCCACAGGGATTATTATCAACAGGATCATAAAGATACTGGCGATCATTTCAAAGGTTGTGCCAAAATCCCCCAAATGAAAATGACCAATATGCAAATGATGGTTCATGGATTGAGCGACCACAACCCTCACCTCCTCCCCTTGAAATTAATACAAACCAAACCGTCTATCTTCCCGAAAAGTTCAGTTTGAATAAAATTAAGAGGCGGCGTGTTACCTGTACCCTCTATTTATATATATGGCTTATGGAGAACTTTTTTTCAATACCTAAAATGTGAGGTGTAGCGGTTCAAAGGAAAGTGTACAAACTTAAGCCATAAGACTTATCAAAGCACAACATCTGGGGTACAAATGTAAAACACACTCGGAAAAATGATCAAGGATAACGACTAAAGATAGGAAAAACTTAACGGGTTGTGCTGATAACCCACCATTATGTAAACCAAACCTTATTTTTCTAAAATCTAAAACCACAAGTAGGTCATAAAAACCAGGTTAAGGTAATGGCACTTTCCCTGTTTTTTATTTTATCAAAAATACTATATGTGCTAAATAACATCACCCTCAGAAATATTAGGAAAGTTCTCCACAATAAGGGGCAGCAGGTCCCAGTGGATAAAGCAGTACATCTCCCTCTTCTCAAGGCCCATCAGTCTGCGTGAAGGCGGATCCCCCATGTTATAGGTCATCGTTTTTGTACGGTAGACAATCGGAAATGAATTACTGCACCAAGCGGTTCCTGTGAGCCCGCGGGTCAGCTCCCCTGTCTTCCAGGTATAAACTTTGCACAGCCGCATAATCCTGTGAGCATCCGCAACAATCATAACCACATCCGGAGCCTCCACATCTTCAAGCGCTCCGACAACCTGGTATTGCTGGTGTTTGAAAAAATGAAAAGACTGCTGGTTTACTCTGCGCATCACCTCCCGGCTTTCATAGGCTTTCCCTTTTCCAATGGCCTGGGACAAACCCATTGCAAACTCTTCCTTTGTCATTGGCCTGGCCCCAAAACCGCTGTGCACGCCGCCGCCACAAATAACGTTTTTATTGGTCAGATAAAAAGGCTTGCGACCGTCCTCCCAGATCTCGGCAACAATTGCACAGTAAACGGAGAAATCATTTCCATAGAATTCTATATCCGGTGGAACCTCATCACAGAGCTTAAAGGCAATGATCTTCCGCTCATAGCCTTCCATTTCTTTTAACCTCTTTGCATACTCTTTGTTCTTATTCATAACCTTTCCTAGGTTACCAGACCCCTGCCCGCAGCATAGGCCTTTTTAAGCTGCTTTGGGTGTCTTAAAATAACCCCTCTTCGTTTCTCATCCAGACCATGTAGAATCCCTTCAAATCCGCACGCAGAGAGCGCCTCAATGGTTTCAACCTTGTGCAGATTTAGCGTTGCGATAACAGATTCAATCACATGATCATAGGTGTTGATGTAGGGATACCCCCAGGTACCGATCACCATGGCAACTCTGCCGGGTTCAAGACATGACTTAAGCATATACCGCTCGTAACCGTCCCAGCGGTCGAGAAAAGTACAGAGCTGAGCGCATTCCCTGCCTGTATATATGGGAAACCCAATAATCAGCGCATCCGCCTCGATAATTTTTTGATAAATCCCGGCCATCTCATCTTTAATCACACAGATATCATCATAGTCCGGTTCTTTACATCTTCGGCATCCAATACAATGATCCATCTTTATTTTTTGCAGCATAACCTTTTCAACCTTTGCGCCGGCATCATGAGCACCTTTAAGGGCCTCCTCAACCAGCAAATCCGTATTGCCATTTCGGCGCGGGCTTGCGCAAAAAGCAATCACGTTTTTTTGTGCCTCAGCGGATCGTGTTTTTTTTCTGTCTACCTTTTTCCAGCGTTTTACCTGAATCGGTATTTTATTGTAAGCCGCTTTGTCCTGAAAAGGATCAAGCATCTTTTTTTTAAATTTCTCCATATTCTCTATCATGTGAAATAGAGGATCATAGGACTTTGGTACCACCAGGCGGGTCGCTTCAATAACGAGGTCACCTCTGGCTTTTTTTACCTTACGGGACTGCATCAACAGGGAAAGCATCAGAAGTATCTTTTCTTTTCTGCGCTGCCTGATAATTGGCGGCCATATGGAGATTATTTTGTCAAAAACAGCCTGGCCGTCGCCTTTAAACTGTATTTCAGTTTTATGCTCCATACGATTTCCTCCGGTTAAAATGATCTATCTTTTCCATAAATATATGTTTTATCATCATTTATTCTGACTTTGATTTGGAATTTGGATTTTAAAAATATATAGGTTAGCGAAAAACAATTACCCTATCGCCAAAAACTTCGGACTCAGATACGGCATGAGCTAAATCACTCACACTTTCATACTGAATCTGTGAAAACTATTGATCAAGCGCTCATCTTTTCTCATTAAAACTACCGTCGCCCAAACCGAATACATAAGCGATAAGAATATTGATTTTTACTAGGCGGGAAAAATATCTATCGCCAGAAGTAGCTAAAAATCAACCTCGCCGATAAAACGCTCAACTCATTAAATTAATGTCACCAGCTTAAAACCTTTTAGCAATGATTGTACGAATAGTTTTTGAAGTGATCGTTTTCCTGCATTTAAATGAGGGAATGGTTTCTTGGGAATTTCCACGCCGAAAAACTCACACAACGGTTTCCAGCCTTGCGCTACATCATATTCCAGCAATCGATCTTTTGGAACCCATTCCCGGACTGCCTGATTGTGCCTTTCAAAAATATTTATACAATTCTCTTTTTCCATCCTGCCCCCGAAAACATTCTCTATGATGATTTTGTCAGCAAACTGGGATAGTTTGCGGAATTTTGGAACAAAAAAACTAAGCAGACGAGCTTTGTTTACCAGGCTCATGAGGCGATTGAAACTTTTCCACCAAGATTGAGAATCTCTGACCGTTAAGATAATCTTTGCTTCAGGAAAGACTTCCATGATTTCTTTGTAGTAAATACAAACAGGACAATCAACGATTGCCATATATCCTTTAAACAAAAGCTCCCAGTCCATTGTAGACTTTTCCCCCACAGCAAATTCATGCCACATTTGCAGTTGCGCAGGGAGCAGAACAATATCCTTCATATGGTAACATTTCCCACCAAGCAATTCCTCGAGAGCTGATTGCAACGATGACGTTCCTGTTCTGCCAAAGCCAGCACCAATTGCTTTCATCCTATCGTCCCATCATAGTATCTTGGCTAGTTTATCCATATAACTTATGGCGGTCAAAACCTGATAAAACTCAGCGTTCCTCCCTGATTAAGCGATATGTAACCAGATCGTAGGGGTCTGGGCATGTTCCATGGATAATATGTGGTTCCCCCTCCCAGGGAACACTGCCACCGGTAAACAAGAGGTTGATAAACGGATAGGCCATTTTATAAAGAGCGCCGCAACACTTCCCAATATTAAACGGGTCGACTTCAAAACGTTCGCCTTCGCTGTGTTTCCACATACAGATATTTTCAATCCCAATGATTTCAAGGTAGACACGGTATTTGTCAAGCTGGGGAAACCCCATACCGGTCATGCTCCTAACATTAGTACGTGTCTTTATATAAACCGGCTTTTCCTGTTCCTGGCGAGTGATCTCGACCTCTACCGTACCCTGTTCAGGACAGATCGCCTTAAAAATATTGGGGTTTTGTTCCCAGGGCACACCGCCACCGTATTCAAGGGTCATCAGCGATGACTGCAGCTGCTGGAAAAATGACCCACAAAGGCAGTCATGATTCATGCCAGTCAGTGTAAACCGATCCCCGACTTTATGGCCGTAAGGGCAAGACCCCTTCACTGCCGTGACCAAGGCAGTATAGCTGTACCTATTAACTGTGTCGAAAAGGGCCTGTAGTCCTTCCTCAGTTTCAAAGTGCTTCGAATCACTCATAGGTTCTCCTAAAACTTAAAAAATAAAGGCTGGCAGAAATAACTTTAGACAAAACGAACAAATCAGCACATCTGAAAAGCCAAACAATTGCAATAAGACGGTTGATTATTAACTACTTTATTTCACAGTTTAGTGTTCAAAGTCAAGGGTATGGCGCGTACCTGTTGATTTTAATTTGTAATGTGGAATTTGGGTTTTTAAAATATTTAGGGTACCTAAAAAAACTACCCTATAGCCAAAAACATCGGACTAAAATACGGTATGAGCCAGATCACCCACACGGTCACGCTGAATCTGTGAAAACGATTGATCCACCGCTCATCTTTTCTCATCACAACTACCGTTGCCCACAGCGCATGGATAAACATCAGAACGATGGCTAACAATCCCGTCAATCCATGTACATCAAACATCATCCCGCCTACCCTCTCAAACATCATCCCGGTACCCCAGGTATCAAAAACGATCCCCAACCAAAAGAAAACAAGATGCCATACCTTCAACCTTCCTGCAAATCGCTCACTCCATACACCAATCGTATAGAACACAAGAGCCAAAGTAATTACAATTGCTGAAAGTACTGTCACGTACATACTCCTTATCAATAAACATTTTGTTAGAGTATTGGTTTTTGTAACACACCCAAGACAGTATTTATAACTCTTTTAGTAGCCTGTCGCAATGAAGTACAGTGAAATAAAGATCAGGTGGAGTGACGGGTTAGAAGCGCATTACGATTTAACCACTTAGATGATTGAATAAGTTAACAGTACTTCTGGGATCCTTAATAATTCATAGACAGCCAAAGGTCAACATAAGCGATAATAACCTTAACTTTTAACATAATAGAAAAAGCATATATTATTTTTCGAAATATGAAAAGGAGATATGTTTCGTTTATTTAATGAGTACTTTTATTAAGAGGTATTGTCAGATTAAGTTAAAACTAGATTATTCTTATATGGTCAAGTTCAGGTTTTCACAACAAATAAGGCTTAAACTCTTATGGTTTATTTATACCCAAGCTTACGGAGAGATTTAATATCTTTTCGCCATTTAGGTTTTACTTTCACTTGGAGATCCAGATAAACTTTAAACCCCAGAAATCTCTCAATCTCAAATCTTGCATCACGCCCGATTTTTTTTATCATTGAACCGCCTTTTCCCACCAGAATTCCTTTTTGAGAGTCCTTTTCAAGATAGATCGACGCCAGGATGTAAGCCCCACCTTTTTCTCTTTCCGTCATCTCTTCAATCACAACCGCTGTACTGTATGGAATCTCATCCCGGGTATTATTGTAGATCTTCTCCCTTATAAACTCTGAAATAAACTCTCTTTCAATCTGGTCAGACACAATATCTTCAGGAAAATATGCAGGAGAAACAGGAAGTCTTGAAATTGTATCATTGATCAGGGCAGCCACATTATCTCCGTTAAGAGCAGAAATGGGAAAAATCTCATCGAAATCCATTAGGCCGCGGTAATAATCAATTAACGGTAAAAGCTCTTCTTTATTTACCTTGTCAATTTTGTTAACGATCAGAAAGGTGGTTTTTTTTTCAGCTATTACTTTCTCTATCAAATCGATCTCATGATTCTTTGGTTTTAAACATTCAACAATAAGATAAATAACATCAGCATCTTTAAAACTCTTTAATACTGAATCAACCATAAATTCACCCAGACTGTCCTGGGGCTTATGCATACCTGCGGTATCCAGGAATATGATCTGTGCATCATCCGTTGTCAAAATCCCCCGCATCACCCCCCTTGTGGTCTGAGGTTTAGGAGAGACAATAGCAAGCTTTGAACCCACGATCCGGTTTAACAGAGTTGATTTTCCCACATTGGGAAGCCCTGCCACTGAAACATACCCGGCTTTGAAATTTTTATTTTTTCCCATAAAAGTACCAGTTAACAGGCAAAAAGTTATAAGTTTAAAAAGTTCGAGAACAACAGCTATAAGAACGTGGTCAAGAATACTGACCTTTAGCTGTTTTTTTCCTTCCTTCAAGCTCAGAAAATTCATTACAATATTTATTCAGAACTGCCCTCTGTTTATCCGACTGGGGCGAGGCACCTAAAGACTGGACCTTTTCAATGGCTAAAGACATTTCCATTCCTTTATTAAGCAGATAAGCAATAAGCACCGTACCAGTTCTGCCGATACCGGCAAAACAGTGAACCAGTACTTTTCCGCCCGCTGAGACGTCTTTATTTATAAAGCTAACAACTTCTTTAAGCTGTTCAAGTTCCGGAGCCCCAAAATCATCAACCGGGGAATGCAAGACCTTGAACCCGGCATTCTTTTCAGCCCTTAAAACATCTTCAAAAGAGGTTTCAAGCAGGTTGACAACTGAGGTTATCCCCTCTGACTTCCAGTTCATTAAGTCCGCGTCATCCGGCGTTGACGCTTTCGCCAGTTTTCCAGGAATTAACCACTTTATTTTTGAAGCGGGATAATGCTTAATCAAATAGTACTCCTTAAGATCTCTGGTTTCAGTTATCAGTGGGCAGGGTTCGACCAGTTAACCATTACCTGTCCTCCGGTGTTTCACTGCCTTTCCTTATCATCCTAACCCATGCATCACGCAGTGTAACGGTTCTGTTAAAGATCGGCTTGTCTTTTGTCGAATCAGCGTCAACACAAAAATATCCCAACCTCTCAAACTGAAACCTGTCTCCGGGCTTTGCGCCACTCAGTGAAGGTTCAACAAAACACGGCAGATTTTTTAAGGAGTCAGGATTCAGGTAGGACTTATAATCCACATTTTTATCCTCACAGGGATTCTCCATATTAAACAAGCAGTCATACAATCTCGCTTCAGCCTTCACTGCGTGTTCAGCTGAAACCCAGTGAAGAGTTGCCTTGACTTTTCGACCGTCAGGCGCATCACCACCTTTTGTTTCAGGATCATAGGTACACCTTAGTTCAACAACCGCTCCTTTATCGTCCTTAACCGCTTCAACACAGGTTATAAAATAAGCATAACGAAGACGGACTTCTCGTCCGGGTGCGAGGCGAAAGAACTTTCTTGGCGGGTCTTCCATAAAATCCTCCCTTTCAACATAAAGAACGCGTGAAAAAGGAACCTTCCTGGTCCCCAGACCCGGATCTTCAGGATTATTTATAGCGTCAAGTTCTTCACATTTACCCTCTGAATAATTTAGAATAACCACTCGAAGCGGATTTATAACCCCCATTACTCTGTTGGCATTTTTATTAAGGTCTTCGCGGACACAATGCTCAAGAAGCGCGATATCGACCATACTGTCCCTCTTGGCCACGCCTATTCTGTCACAAAAATTCCTTATGGAAGCTGGTGTATATCCTCTCCGTCTCATTCCTGATATGGTCGGCATTCTTGGGTCATCCCAGCCAGACACATAATTATTTTCAACAAGCTCCATCAGCATGCGTTTGCTCATTACGGTATAAGTCAGGTTTAACCTGGCAAATTCAATCTGCTGCGGATGTGAGGGCGTATTTAATTTATCCAGAACCCAGTCATAAAGCGGTCGGTGGTCCTCGAACTCAAGGGTGCAAAGCGAGTGTGTTATATTTTCGATCGCGTCTGAAAGGCAGTGGGTAAAATCATACATCGGATAGATCTGCCATTTATCCCCGGTCCGGTGATGCGTTGTATTTTTCATAATACGGTAAAGAACAGGGTCTCTCATATTAAGGTTGGATGAGGCCATGTCAATCTTAGCTCTTAACACACATGTGCCGTTTTCAAACTCACCGTTTTTCATCTTCTCAAACAGCTCCAGATTCTCTTCAGTTGAACGGTTCCGGTAGGGACTGTTCTTTCCGACTTCAGTAGGTGTCCCGCGGTATTGTCTAATCTCTTCGGGGCTTAAATCACAGACATATGCCGCACCTTTTTTTATCAATTCTTTGGCAAACTCATAAAGTTTTTCGAAATAATCAGACGCATAAAAAAGCCTGTCGCCCCAATCAAACCCGAGCCACTTTATATCTTCCCTGATCGAATCAACGTATTCAACATCTTCTTTGCTCGGATTGGTATCATCAAAACGAAGGTTGCAGGTAGCGCCTCTGTTTTCAAGTGCAATACCAAAATTAAGGCAAATCGATTTTGCGTGCCCGATATGCAGATAACCGTTAGGTTCAGGAGGAAAACGGGTTGCTATACGTCCGTTATTTTTAGCCTTTTTCACATCCCCTGCAATCAGCGTCCGGATAAAATCCCGTGAAGGCAAATTTTCATTTTCAACCATTAATAAATCTTTCTATTATTTTAAATATTTACCAACAGAAATCCTTATATTGGGGGCAAGCCACAAACCCAAAATAGATTACTTTTTAAATTCCTGTTCAGCCTCTTGATACAGCTTATCCGGTATAGACTCATATCTCGGTGAAAAGTGAAAAACCCGGAGTTCTTTCACCCCTGATTCACGGGCGATAAATCCAGCCTGCTTTGCTGTAAGATGCCCCCTTTCAGAGGCTTTTTCTCTATCTCTGTCCAGAAATGATGCTTCACAAAAAAGCAAATCTGCATTTTCAGTAAAGGATATAATCTTTTTAAAATTGGATTCCGTGCCCCTGCAGTCAGACACATACACAATTTTCTGCCCTTTTTTTATCGTAGCAATTTCATTTTTTAGTTTTGAAAGAGGAAGCTGTTCAATCACCCGGCATCCAGCTGCCTTCTCTGTGACAGAAACCATGAAATCATCAGGCTCATCCCGCCAGACAGCATCTTTAAAATCGTTAAGCCACTTCCCGCAGGGAAAGCCGAGTTTCATCAATTTATCTTTATTAATGTTTATATGAAACCGTTCCTCAATTGAGAATGCCAGAGAGAATATCCTGTGATCTAGGGCCTTCGCTTTTACCGTATAATATGGATTTGCATCAATTTCAAGCTTAAGAGGTCTTTCATCAATCGTCTTTTGCTCAAACTTTTGATTACAGATAAACCTGACATTCCTCAGCGTCACAGCTCCTATTTCCGTCACCTCAACAATAAACGGATATCCTGCAACCAGGTCCCAAGTATAGCCGTTAAGCTTTCCCTTAACATTCTCTATTATCCCTTCAGGGCCAAACAGGTGAAGCGTCTTGTCACGTGAGAGGTTTAAGCGGACCAAGTGGTCAAACCCGATAAAATGGTCCATATGGGTATGCGAAACAAAAACATGGGTTACTTTAATGAGCTCTCCCGGACTTAACCCGCTGATATCTCCAAGATCAAAAAGCAGTGCCTTTTTCTCATTAGCCAGCCGGACATAAAGTGCAGGATCTCCAAAAGGCTGGTTTAATAATTTGCATTCAAACATAGGGGTCATATTGTTCCGTACCACATTTTAGCTAAATTGAATAGGCTACTTTATCAAAGCCCAGATTTCTTTCTGAATTTTCTCAAGGTCATTATAAAGCCCTTTGAATTTAACCAGCCGGTTCTTTTTTTCAAGCTCATCCCTTAATGCCTTACAGTTAACTTTAACACAGGGAAAAGGCCTGATGTCAACCGGCAGCACACAGCCTTTTTTACCCAGAAAAGCACAGCCTGTATCTATCCCATGCTCAACTTTCAGCTCAAAAGGAGCATCATAAAAAGACCTGTAGATAAAGTAATCATTCTCAGTAAAAAAACCCTCGACCGGCATACACTGACAGCAAGGCGCTTCACAATCCCTGCACAAAAAGGGCGTTATATCATCAAACAGCTGACGCATCTCTTTCTGAATAAATGCGACTTTATTTGCAATCTCATCAAACTTTTTTATATTCTCCGGATTTTTCGACCTATATATCTGATATTTCTCTTCGAGGACTTCAATTCCCATAACCTGATCCAAGTATTTAAAGTCAATGTGCAATTTTTTATATTATAATATTTATGCGTATATTTCAATAAAACATATATGTATTCTTTTATTATCATTGTATAAAAAATACTTTTTTGTTAAACTCGTAAAACTAAAAAAAGGTCATAAAACTTCCGTTTAAAATAAAAGGTATATAATATGGATCAGGTAAGAGTTAGATTTGCGCCGTCGCCAACCGGATATCTTCATATAGGTGGAGCTCGAACAGCACTTTATAACTGGCTTTTCGCCAGGCAAAACAACGGGAAATTCATTTTAAGAGTTGAAGACACGGACACAGAGCGCTCTACAAAAGAATCTATTCAGGAGATTCTTGACGGCCTGACCTGGATGGGATTGGACTGGGACGAGGGACCTTTTTTCCAGTCAGAACGCATTGACAAACATAAAGAAGCAGTTCAAAAACTTTTATACAGCGGCAATGCTTATAAATGCTTCTGTACAAGAGAAGAACTGGATATAAAAAAGAAAAAAAGCCAGAAAGAGAACAAACCATTCAAAGACATCGGCGGCTGCAGGGACCTTTCTCCTAAGCAAATCAAAGAAAAGGAAGCGCAAGGCATCCCTTATGCTGTTCGTTTTAAAACGCCTGACACAGACGGCTGTGTCTCTTTTGAAGACGCGGTTTACGGAAAAATAGAAAAACAGTACCGTGATCTGGAAGATTTTTCGATTCTCCGCTCAGACGGAAGCCCGCTTTTTGTTTTAAGTAATGCGGTCGATGACCATATAGACGGAATGACCCATGTTATAAGAGGACAGGATGGGCTCGGCAACACACCGAAGCAGATCCTTGTCTACGATGCGCTGGGTTACAAACCCCCTATTTTTGCTCATATCTCGCTCACCCTTGATACCAAAAAAGCAAAAATATCAAAAAGAAATCACGGTAATGTAGTAACCGTTGCATATTACAAGGAAAGAGGGTTTCTTCCCTGGGCATTTTGCAATTTCCTTCTCCTTTTGGGCTGGTCAAACCCTGACGATCTGGAATTTTTCACCAAAGAAGAACTGATAAAAGCATTCAACTTAAAAGGAATCGCCCGACATAACGCTGTCTTTAATTATCACCCGGGTGATGAAAAAAACTGGACCGATCCAAAAGCAATCTCAATGAACGCTCGATATATCAGCTCGATTTCTATTAAAGAGCTGGTGCCTTTTGTCCGAGATGAACTCAGGTCTGCCGGTCTCTGGAATGATGCCTATGACAATGTTAAAAAAGTCTGGTTTGAGGACACGATTGCGCTTATACGTACCCGTCTGCACACGATTAAGGATTTTTCCACAAAAGGCCTTCCCTACTTTGCAGATGAATTTCCATTTGAGGAAAAAGCACTAAAGAAAAATTTAAAAAAAGATGAGGACTTAAAAAAATACCTTCCTGAACTGGCAGACAGGTTTGAGAAGCTTGAAAACTTTAACCTGGAAAATACCGAAAACACGGTACGTGAAATATGTGAAGAACTGGATATAAAACCGGGTCTCATCATCAATGCCGTTAGAACAGCTGCAACCGGTCAAAGTGCAGGCCCCGGCCTTTTTGAGATCATTGTGACCATTGGAAAGGAAAAAACCATTGAAAGGATCAGAAAGGCAGTGGATCTTATCTAAACAAAAAAAGCTGGGAGTAGATGCTAAGCAGTAATGAATTTGCGTTGAGCAGGTAAAGCACGAAGCTCATAAGCTTAAATTCAGTATCAGGACTTAAGGCAAAATGAGAGGAATATTCAAACCCAGAACATTATCTGTGTTTTTTTTACTGTTTCAGCTATCTGCTGTACCCGCATGTTCCAAAGATAAAGAACCCGCTCCAGAACCGTCACAAAAAATTCACCCGTCTGACGGCCTGGGAACGGCATTCATTATTCCGGACGAGGATGTGAATGCCGGATCCTTACATACCTGGAAAATAACTTATACAGCTTCAGAAAAAGGAATTGCCATTGGCGGCGGCATCGTCTTTCATCTTCCTCCTTTCTGGGGCTGGACACCGCCCCAGAACAGCTCTCCTCTACAACCCGGATTTATAAACATCATCACTTCAAACGGTAAAATTAAACCGGATCTTGAGGTAAACAGCAGAAACAGTTATGTCCTGGTAAGGTTTAATGATCAGCCCCTCAAATATGGCGAACAGATCACGCTGATTTACGGTGATACCCAGGGAAAATTCAATGACGCAAAATCCCGTTCAGATATTTTTGCTGAAAGTGATGAAAAATTTGTCATTAAGGTTGACGGAAACGGAGACGGTTTTTTTGCTCCCATAAAAACTTATCCCAAAATTAACATTCTCCCAAACGCTGCAAAACGTTTTCATGTTTCCGCACCGTCATATGTTATGCCCCATAAAACCTTTAAGGTGATAACTGCTGCCCTTGACCATGGCGACAACTGGGTAAAAAACTTCGATCAAAATATCAGCCTAACCTCTTCTCCTGAAGGCATAAAATGCAAAGAGATTTTTCCCGAGAATAAGGAACGTCTGTTTGAATGCACAGCTGAAAAAGAAGAATCCTATTTCATTATCGCGAAAAATGTTAACGGCTCTCTAAGTGGTGTGTCAAACCCGATAATAGCTACTCAGAAAAGTCCTGCGCTGAATCTATATTGGGGTGACATCCACGGCCATTCAAATTTAAGTGACGGTACCGGTACGCCAGACAACTACTTTAATTATGCGCGTTTTGCTGCAGGGCTTGATGTTGCCGTATTAACTGACCATGATGCCTGGGGCTTTGACCGGCTTGACGAAAATCCGGAAATATGGACTTTTATAAAAAACCAAGCTGAATCCCATCATGAAAATTTTGAATTTATAACTTTTTCCGGTTATGAATATACCAACTGGACATCAGGGCACATGCACGTTATTTTCAAAGACAGCAAGGCACCTCTTTTCAGCTCAAGCAACCCTGCCTACAATAACCCGAACAAATTATGGAAAGCGCTCAAAACACATAACGCCATAACCTTACCCCATCATCCGGGCGGTGGGCCCATTGCAACAGACTGGAATTATTACAACCCAGAGTTTATGCCGCTGGTTGAAATATGCTCTATTCATGGAAATTCGGAAAGTATGGACTCGCCACTATGTATCTACAGTCCTCAAAAAGAATCATTTGTCCGTGACGCGCTTGCACGCGGATACAACTTGGGAATAATTGCCTCCGGCGATACCCACAACGGTCATCCAGGAATGGGAAGTCCCACCATACCCACAGGAGGTCTTATCGCCTTTTACGCTCCGGAACTTACACGTGATTCTATCTGGGATGCCTTAAAAAAACGCAGGGTGTATGGAACTTCAGGCAAAAGGATCATTCTTAACTTCAAAATTAATGATCACCACATGGGTGAGATTATAAAACAGGACAAAAACACACCTAAGAAAATCGAGATAACAGTCAAAGGGACAGACCGTCTAAAACTTGTGGAAGTCATAAAAAATAACCAGTCATTAAAAAAGTACTCATGGACAGACCCTTCCTTTTCTGCTTCCCTTATGGATAAATCTGAATCATCCTCAAACGATTATTATTATTTACGGGTTGTTCAGCAGGATAACTACATGGCATGGTCAAGTCCGATATGGATTCAATAGCATAACGCAGAGAACTTAGCCTAAAATATTCTTTATTAACAAAAGTGTTCCATAAACCATTGTTTCACAAAACCAAGAAGATGCAAACAACCGGCAACTGACTCATTCAATCGGGAGTAAATAATGAAAATAGTATCCTTTGTTAATGAAACCAAAGACAGGGTAATTAACGAACTCATTAAAGTATCAGAAACAGGAAAGTGCGTTAAAACAACTACACCTTTCAAGGTCGGCGATGCGCATCTTGCTGTTATCCGCGGCGGTGCATTTGAAAAAGCAGTTGTTTCACACCTTATTATGAACCAGGTAGTTACTCCTGGAGCTGAAAAACCTCAGGATTATATGGTATTTCAGATGGAAATATTTCCTGAAAATCCCAACTGTCCCATAGGTCATTTTAATACAGAATGGTCCTTGTCAGGAGAAGGCCCATATCACATGAACCTTGACCTCTTTCCTGCTGTGGAAATACCCGAAGACCTCGTTGAAATGAAAGCAGTAATGGATAAGCTTGCCTCTGACTTTAATATTGATAAAAATAAAATGAGAGAGGGCCTTATTGACCATTACAATATGCCTCACTGGGACAAACCTCTTGCCTCAAATGTGGGCTGCAAACTCATGCACCTGAAAAATGAAAGTTTAAATCTTTTCATTGCTGCATATAAAACGTTTTTTGATAAATACCTTGAGATCATTAAACGAAGAGAACACACACCTTTTACAGACGAAGAAACCAGCCTTAAAAGGAGAAGAAACGGAAAATGGATGGAATATATAGCAATTAAAGATCCCGCTGTAAAAATGGGGCTCGCAACAGGCATTCCTCCGGAAGTAATCATAGACCTTTGCTTTCCGCCGTCTGCGATCTTTTAAAAACGGCTAAATCGAACTCGATGAAAATTCAATAAAAACTGCTGACAAACTATCTTAACCCAAGGTCGCCGAACGTATCATAAAGCCAAAAAACAAATTTTAACGCTCTTTACTTTATGAAATAGTTGTGTATGATTAAAAATTTAAAATAGTTTCTAAACTCTGTTACCCATTGCAAAAATTTGATCTGTTAAGGAAAATGAATCCTTGGAACCCTTTAAAAAGCTGCTCCCGCCAATCGTCATTCTATTGATTATAGTCAGTGTCGGCATTTTCGGTTACAGTGTAATCGAAAACTGGGCACTGTTAGATGCTGTATATATGGTTGTCATCACCCTTTTTACAGTTGGTTTTCAGGAAGTGCAGCCCCTCTCTCCGGAAGGATAAATTTTTACCATATTTTTAATTTTAACCGGAGTTGGAGCTTCAATATATGTTGCTGGCCAGATAATTGAAGTAATCGTAGAAGGACAGATCCTTGGGATAAGAAGGAGAAAAAAGATGGAAAATACAATGAAGAACCTGAAAGACCATTTTATTATATGCGGATACGGAAGAGTCGGACATCAGGTCGGCAAAGAGTTTGATGCCGCAAACATTAAATATGTGGTCATCGATAATGACCCTGATAATTCAGGAAAATATAAAGAAGAAAACATACACTACCTTATTGGCGATGCAACCTCCGATGACAAACTCCACGAAGCAGGAATAACAAAAGCTAAAGGGCTGGTCGCATGTTCAGACTCAGATGTGGCCAATGTTTATGTTACCCTTTCTGCACGCACCTTAAATAAAAACCTGCACATTCTTGCGCGCGCCAGCAAAAAAGATACCGAGAAAAAATTAAAAATCGCCGGTGCCAACCGTGTTATCTCTCCCTATTTTATTTCAGGAAAAAGAATGGCTCACTGCGCCACAAAACCGGTTGCCAGTGATTTTCTGGACATGGTCAGCCATGGAGACAGTATGGAGTTCACACTCCATGAGATACCGGTAGGGGACAATTCGCCATTTATCGGCAAAACACTTCTGGATTCAGGGATTAAAGAACATTCATCCATAACCATACTTGCCATAAAAGATAAAGATGGAAACTTTAATCTCCAACCGCATTCAACAACAGTCGTCAATACGGGAGACACCTTTCTTGCCGTTGGAACATTTGAACAGCTTGAAAAACTGAGGGCCATGGTGTATACCCCTGTTACGGTTTAAAGGCCTGTATGAAAAACTCTGGGATATGATCATATTATTATTCCTAGTGGAATAACCACCTATATAAAAAGAGCCTTTTGGCTTTTTTTAATTTTTATCCATTTTTAGATATAATACGATTCCAGGGTTTTTACTTGAATCCCAAACTCCTCTATCCTTTTATTAAGTAGCGCAAAGTAAAAAGCTCCAAATTTAAAATGCGTAAACCCGAAGGGTTGAGGCGTACTTATTTGTATGCCGTAACGACTAAGGATAAAACGCAACTCAGAATCTGGGATTTTAACAAAACCAGATTAGGCCTTCGCAATAAAATCCGCCAGCTTATCACCCACTTCAGAAGTTGACTGTCCCATCCTGCCGGCTGCCATGCTCTGCATGTCTTCGCTGACTACCTTTTGGATAGCCTTTTCAATCAGAGCAGCGGAATCATCCTCACCCAGAAAAGAGAGCATCATCTGAAGTGCAGCAACAGATGCGATCGGATTAATAATGTTCTGCCCGGTATATTTCGGTGCTGAACCACCCATGGGCTCAAACATTGAAACACCCTCCGGGTTAATATTTCCACCTGCTGCAACACCGACACCACCCTGGGTCATGGCCGCAAGGTCCGTAATAATATCGCCAAACATATTATCCGTAACAATAACGTCAAACCACTCTGGATTCTTTACCATCCACATACAGATCGCGTCAACATGAGCATAATCCTTCTGAATACCGGGGTATTCTACAGCGATCTCATTGTAAGCACGCTGCCATAGGTCAAAGCTGTAAGTCAAAACATTGGTCTTACCGCAAAGCGTCAGTTTATTATCCTTGTTTCTTTTCTTGCAGAATTCAAAGGCAAACCGAAGACACCGCTCCACACCTTTTCGGGTATTGATTGATTCCTGAATGGCCACCTCATCAGGCGTCCCTTTTTTTAAAAACCCCCCGGATCCGGTATAAAGTCCTTCCGTGTTCTCACGCACAACAACATAGTCAATATCTTTAGGCCCCTTATCCTTAATCGGTGTTTCAACACCCTTGAAAAGTTTTACCGGGCGAAGGTTGATGTAAAGGTCAAGATCAAAACGCATCTTTAAAAGGATACCCTTTTCAAGAATCCCCGGCTTGACATCGGGATGACCAATGGCGCCAAGATAAATTGCATTAAACTGCCTGAGTTCCTCCACTATGCTGTCAGGCAAAAGTTCTCCTGTCTTTTTATACCTTTCACCGCCCAGGTCATAATCAGTAAGTTCATACTTAAACCCTTTCTTCTGTGCCACAGCTTCGAGTACTTTTAAGCCTTCTTTAACTACCTCGGGTCCTGTCCCGTCTCCGGGAACTACTGCTATTTTATGCATATTATAATCCTTTCATGCTTTCAGTAATCAGTTTTAATGGAAAACAATCCACTGTAAACTACAATTATCTTTACCGCTGCTTATAAAACTGAAAACTTCTTATCCACAGTTCTTTACTTATTTTTAACTTTTTTAGCAACATAATTCATCAGTCCGCCTTCTTTGATAAGCGCCTGCATAAATTCAGGAACGGGCTCCGCCTGAAGAATTTTCCCGTCTTTTTCAAGGGTAATCACTCCCTTATCCAGAGACACTTCAATCACATCACCTTCTTCAACATTTTCAAAAATCTCCGCGCACTCTAGGATCGGCAACCCCATATTAAATGAATTCCTGTAAAAAATACGTGCGAAACTTCCGGCAATCACACAGGCAACTCCGGCGGCCTTTAAAGCAATGGGGGCATGTTCCCGCGATGAACCGCAGCCAAAATTAGAGCCGGCCACAATAATATCTCCCTTTTGAACTTTAACTGGAAATTCAGGGTCAGCATCCTCCATACAGTGTTTTGCCAGCTCATCAGGGTCTGAAGTATTCAGATACCTTGCAGGTATGATCTCATCAGTGTTTACATCATTACCAAACTTCCAGATTCTTCCTTTTGTTTCCATAATAAAAAACCCTGTTATTAATTAGTATTTAAAAACCTTGATTCTCAGTCAATAAAACGGCAAAGAGCATAAAGTATGACATCAAAAAACTATTTTCCATACGATTACCCCGGCTTCCTTTGCTCAAAGTTGTTCCGGTGATCCAATTTTTCCCAGAACAGCCGATGCTGCTGCTATGGCAGGATTAGAAAGATAAACTTCACTCTCCGGGTGACCCATTCTTCCCACAAAGTTCCTGTTCGTGGTAGCAATTGAGCGTTCACCTTTTGCCAGGATACCCATATGCCCGCCCAGACACGGTCCGCAGGTCGGAGTACTGACCACGGCTTCTGATTCAATAAACGTCTTAATAAGACCTTCCTTCATTGCCTGAAGATAGATTGCCTGGGTTGCCGGAAAGATAATCAGTCGGACATCCCGGTGTATCTTTCGGCCTTTTAAGACATCGGCAGCCACACGCAGATCTTCAATCCTTCCATTGGTACAGGACCCGATAACCGACTGATGTATTACCACCTCACCGACTTTGCTGATCGGTTTTGTATTTGCCGGAGAATGGGGGAATGCAACCTGCGGCTCAATATCAGCTGTATTATATTCGATGACTTCTGCATACTCAGCATTCGCATCACTGTAAAGATGAGTGAATTCGGCATCTGTTTTCGACTTGATAAAATTAAGGGTTTTTTCATCCGGATTAAAGATTCCGCATTTTCCCCCTGCCTCAATTGCCATGTTGGCAATAGTCAAACGCCCTTCCATTGAAAGTTCGTCTATTGTGCTTCCGGAAAATTCCATAGCCCTATACAAGGCACCGTCCACCCCAATCTTCCCGATAATATAAAGAATCAGGTCTTTACCGGAAACCCACTTATTTAGTTTTCCGTTAAATACGAACTTCATGGTTTCCGGCACCTTAAACCATGATTCACCGGATATCATAGCGGCAGAAACATCCGTGCTGCCGACACCGGTTGCAAAAGCACCCAGCGCTCCGTGAGTACAGGTATGACTGTCTGCTCCGATAATTATTTCACCGGGAAGGACCAGTCCCCGTTCAGGAAGAAGCGCATGCTCAATGCCCATCCGGCCGACTTCAAAATAATTGGTGAGGTTCTGTTCCCGGGAAAACTCACGCAGCACCTTACACTGTTCTGCTGAAGCAATATCCTTATTCGGCGCAAAGTGATCAGGCACAAGGATCACTCTCTCCCGGTCAAAGACCTTCTCAACCCCTGATTCCCGCATCTGTTTTATTGCAATAGGAGCAGTAATATCATTTGCAAGAACCTTATCCACCTTTGCTTCAATCAGCTGTCCGGGCTTAACAGAAGCCAGACCTGCATGCTTAGCCATTATTTTTTCTACAATCGTCATTCCCATTATATTCACCAGATAAAATAAACATTTATTATTATATAGCTGAAAAACCCAGGTTCAGCCACCTGGAAAAACCTGTTGTCCTTTTGTGTAAAAAGTATAGCATTGTTTTATTATTCGTAAAGTGATATATTTGAATTATTTTATTTCATTTTATGCAACAATAATCATCTCATAAAAAACAGTCTATCTTGTTTGAGATGGCGAAGAAAAAAGCTTCAAATAGGACACGAATTTGGATACAGAAACCTTAAAGATCTTTTTACATCTGACAGACTCTCTACATTACGGAAAAACCAGTAAAGCATGTAATGTAAGTCCCTCGACCTTAAGCAGAATAGTACAACGTCTTGAAAACTCAGTTGGAGAACTTCTTTTTGAACGTGATAACAGGTCAGTAAAACTTACCCAGACAGGAGAGAGATTTAAAAAGTATGCTAAAGAAACAATTACAAAGTGGGAGTCATTTCAAAATTCAATGGCCAATGGAAAAAAAGTTATGATAGGAGAAATAAGTATTTATTGCACAATAACAGCTAGTTATGGTGTGCTTCCTAATATTTTGGTTCAATTCAGAGAATCCTTCCCTAATGTCCATATGAAGCTTTTGACAGGCGACAGTGATAACGCCATCCAGAAAGTATTATCAGAAGACACGGACTTTGCAGTGGCAGCACTTCCTGACAGAACACCTGAGAAGCTTTTATTTAAAAAGATAACGGATATGTACCTCAAATTTGTCTCCCCAACCATACCCTGGCAATATGAAATGATGATAGAAAATAATTGTATCCCCTGGGATGAAATTCCAATCATTGTAACTGAGCGGGGAATGGCCAGAAAAAGAATTGATTCATGGTTTAAAAAAAGGAAAACAAAGCCCAACATCTATGCCCAGGTAGCAGGCAATGAATCAATTCTTGCGATGGTAAGCATGGGGTTTGGTATCGGCATCGTGCCTGAACTGATCTTAAGTAAAAATTTCATCAACAGAAACGTTCAGGTCCTGAATATAAAACCTGAGCTTATGCCCTATTCTGTGGGGATATGCGTTCAAAAAAAGAGGCTGGCAAATCCGGTGGTTCGGGCTTTTTGGGATAAAATATGAGCAAGTAATCGCCTCAAGGCGGGTTGTCCATGACACTAAAACATTAAATTGTGAAGCCCAGACTTGACCAGACAATTCTTATTGATGAGATAAAACTTGATCTAACACTGATCCTTAGATAAAGTATTCTAACATATTAATATTATTTGACTTTTTAAATTATCAAACTTTATCTAGCTTTGGGGAGATTTATTTTTTGGAACCAAAACTAAAATTTGCACTTTGTTAATATTACCAATAGTTATATGAACTCTGGCAAGAATTAAGAGTATGGCACGTTATGTCGACTTTGGGTTTTGTTAAGGTTACGAATGGTTATGTGTACTTTTGTCAACCTGGTTTTTCTACAAGAAGCAGAATAGACTTGACCTCCTTTTCAGTTTCTGCTTACATAAATAAAAGCAACGAGAACCTATGTTAAGGTAATAAAAAGTTTATCAGCTTTCACAGATGCTAGATGTATTTTAAGGGGAGTTGGCGCAGGACCTTTCAGTACTTTACCGTTAGATCAAACTCTGACTTGCCAAAACTTACACATCGGATTATCTTTTCTGCATGTTTGTATTCAAGCTCCATCCCACCGTGGGTGCACTTATTCGGCACCGCTTTATATTTTCCAAAATTAGAACAAAAGACCAATATTTTTGTAATAACCTTATTGTTTATTATGCTTAGCTTTACCGAACCACCAGGTGTTTTCAGGGCGGTATTTTTTAAAAGATCAATGACTAGTGAGTTTCCTTCAAGAGAAAAGCTTTCTTCTGCAGCCTTCAAAGTAGTGGAAACGCCAAAGGGTTGCGCCGCCCCACACAAGCTAGTCCCAGTAGTTGTACAAATAATCGCACAACCGCTTATTTTTAAAAAATCTCGTCGACCTACGTTCATGCGAACATCCTTCCTGTTTTATTAATAATTTATAAGGACTTGTATTTTGGATAGCTTATTTAAAACAATCAATCAATTGGTAATAATAACTTTACTACTGTTCCCTTCCCAAGGACACTCTCAACTTCTATTTTTCCTTTATGCGCTTCTATGATAATTTTGCAAAGACTTAAACCTAAACCATATCCTCCTGTATTTCTATCTCTTGATTTATCAACCCGATAAAAAGGTTCAAAAATATGCTGCAAATCATCCTCCGGCATTCCTTTACCCGAATCTTTTATCTGTAGGACAATAGCAGATTCTTTTTGCTCCAATATAACACGAACAGGTTCACCAGCGTTTTCAGAATATTTAATGGCATTAGTAAGAAGATTATTAATAACAGTTTTAATTCTTTGTCTGTCGATGTTTAGAATTGTTTTCTCGGCTTTATTTTCATATATAATATCTGGGTATGTGTGTTTAAACGTTCCAATAACTTCTTCCACAATATTTGTCAATTTTGTAGGTTGAAGATTTAATTGACCATATTCACTTTTAAGACGTTCTGTTTCAAGAATTTCAGAAATCATAGTCTCCATTTCTGATATATCATCGGACAGATTTTTTTTTGTTGAATTTTCTGGCAAGAACTCCAAAGCTACTTTCATACGGGTTAGGGGAGATCTGAGTTCATGACTTACATTCAACAAAAGTTGTTCTCTAGAATGCAGCATCTGTCTGATACGACCAGTCATCAAGTTAAATGCATCAGCCAGTTTGCCTAACTCATCTGATCTTTTGACAGGCACATGGTAATTCAGGTTACCACTGCTTACCTGTTTCACACCCTTATTCAACAATTTAACAGGCTTTAATATTCGTCGTATAATAAAATAAACACAGACAAACATACCTGTTAAAAGAACTATTAATAACAGTATTTTTATTTCAGAAAAACTCTGATGCTCATATGATTTTACAAAATCAAAGGTGTATTGGTTCTGACCGTCTCTAAATACAACAAAAGATCTCCCTTGAGATCTACCGATATAAACAAGAGGTTCTTCATTAATTTTTCTTAGTTTCATATCATTTACAGGCGGCAGTTCTTTTGAAGTGGACCATTCATTGTTAGGGCCTTCGTAACGGATTTCAAGGGTTAATTTTTGTGAAATTTCTTTTGCTTTTTGGAAATCAGGAGAAGGGCCAAAATCATTGATTAAATATTCTAAATACTGTACAACATTCTTTCTGAAAGGCGTATTTTTCATTGAGTCCATATAAAAATACATGAAAAATCCACCGACCAGTAGATTTATACACACTCCTGTTATGACAATTACCAGTAATAATTTTAAAAAAACTGAATTAAAAACCTTATGTAACCAGTTATTTTTCATCTTTTTTTTCTTCCGCAACAAACATATATCCTGTACCCCATACCGTTTTTATAAAAGATGGGTTTTTGGGATCATCATTTAATTTCTGGCGTAGACGGCTCATTGTAATATCAACTGAACGGTTAAAAGCATCACATTCAATACCACTCATCTCATCAAGGATTTGATCTCGGTTTAAAACTTTGTTCGGATTTCGGGCTAAAAAACAAAGAGCAGAAAACTCATTTGTAGTCATTTCAATTCTCTTTCCATCAATTTCGACAGTATGCTTATTAAAATCTATTGTCATGCTACCAAATTTTCGAATCTGATTTTTTTCAACAGGATGCATTCGCCTGAGTACGGACTGAATTCGAGCTACAAGCTCCCTTGGTTCAAAAGGCTTTGAAAGATAATCATCGGCTCCTAACTCCAGTCCTACCACCCTATCCATCAGTTCTCCCTTTGCTGTCAGCATTATAATTGGTATGCTGCTGAACTTACGGATTGCTTTGCACACCTCAAATCCGTTCATCCCTGGAAGCATGACATCCAGAATTATGATATTAGGTGATTTCTTCTTGATTATTTTTAATCCGTCTTCAGGATGTGTAGCAGTTAGAGTAGTGAAACCAAAATCCTTGAAAAAGTCTTTTAGTAACAGGTTCAGTTTTTCATCATCATCAATGATTAGAATTGTTGGATTCATACATACCTTTGAAAATTGATTAATTCTATTGAGTTAAGATGCTATTTTCTGGGTTGGCAATACATTTAATAATGCTTCTTGTGTTTGACCGTTAATCTCATCTTCAGACTTACCGCCCATTTTAATTATACTAAGGCTCATTAAATTAATCCCTTTTGATTCAACGAGTTTTTGTAACTTTTTTTGTCCACCATCTCCAAAATGGCCTCCACAGGTAATAAACAGATGCATTTGTTTATCTTTAAACGGCATAGTATTAATAACTGTACGTGCGGGGGAGGCAATTTTTTGTAACCAAATTGGCGAGCATAAAATAATTTGTTTGTATTGATCACTTTCTATATTAATTGTTTCGATTTTTGCGTTGCGATTAAAAGGCTGAAGCCAGAAGACAGCTTTCAACAAACCTATACCCGATTTTATTTCAACCAGTTTAGCTTCTGGAATAAGAGAGTATATTTTATTTGCCACTTTTCTGGTTGAACCCATCTTTGAATAATACAGTATTAGTGTTTCATTGTCAGGTATGACAGCAGAATCATTATCATAAGTGACACTAAATACCTTTTCAGAAACATCATCTGATGCCTTGTTTGTGTTAGAACAGGCAATACAGGAACTAATGATCACTAAATAAATCAAAATAAACTTCTTCATCATTTTCCTATCCATTATTTTTTTGTTATTTACCTGCTCATACGGCAATATCTTTTACCGTGATTTTTCATTTTGTCGAGCTTTTTTGCCAGAATTGTTTTTTGTTCAGGCGTCAAAGAGCTGTGAAAATAAGCCAATTTATTAATAAAAAGAGAAATAAATTCATCTTGTGGCGCTTTTATCTTTAAAATGGCGTCCTCAACTTTTTCTTTGTCAAATTTATCGCTGCGAAGCTGAAGACCCATCTCTTCCATAGTGTTTTTATAAGCAACTCTTAATTCCCGTCCTTTCATCACCATTTCTGTTTTAAATACATCAAGTTGTTCTTTCTGTGAATCATTTAAATTCAGATCTTTGGTGAACTTTTTCATCATCCACTGAGTCCGTTTCTCGGAAGAATAATGCCGGCAGGCAGAGACAAGAAGCAGAGAAGAGATAATGGCTAAAATTATCAAACTATATATAGTTTTCTTTAACATGACTTTTCCTTTCTTTTAAGTAATTATTAACTGATAAATCAATCGGTATTCCTTTATGTCAGAATAAAACTGGCGGAATATTTTGTATTTGATAAACATCAGTTTGCATAAGATTATACAATTGCTTGGTAGTTATCAAAGTTTGATGAAAATGGATCATGAATAAAGAGATTATAAATATTGTGGTAAATTTTGTAAGTAAATTTCTCATAACATATCTCCTTTCTTAAAATAAAGCATTAATGCGTATTCACGCTTGCTTTAAATCTAGCAGGATTAAAGGAGAAATGCTTTTCATACGTGTAACAGTTTGTAACAAATTGTTACAGAACGCAGATAAGATATTACCTTTACAGAATTATTTATTAGCCAACAAGGGAAAGTAGAACCGTTTGTAGAAAGAAATGTTATTTTAGGCTGGAAATCTCAGGAGAAAAAGCAATTAAAAAGCATTACAAAAGTTAAGGTTACTCCTGATAACCTTAATATTTCAGAGGTAGTCAAAAATCAACTGTAGCGATAATACTTTAAACATCCACTGACCATGAAAAATACAACATAATCATAGGTTACATTAAAAGAATATATTTTCAGAATTATTCTGTGGGGATATGTATTCAAAAAAAGGATAGCA
>JAHEEI010000117.1 GCA_024640785.1 Pseudomonadota bacterium | reverse complement strand
TTTCTGAATTGGCAGATATCCTGAATTTTTCGGTTGGCCAGGTTGCTGTATCTGTAACAGTTTCAGATCCTGCCGCAGTTGCCAGGCGCGGAAAGACTGGGGTTGTCTTTCCCCTGTTAGGCGACTTTTTAACCCCTTTCTGGGGGCTCTATCCTATCACAAAAAATGGCTCAACTTTGGGGGTTTCGGTCAAAGATCATGCGCCATTATCTTACCCGAGTTTTTTGCCTCACTTGTGGTTTTAGATTTTAGAAGAGTTGGCTTTGGTTAACATAAGGATGCGTTATCAGAACTTCTCCTTTGTATTTTACTACCTTTCCTTGTAATCCTTTGCCATTTTACGAGTGTGCTCTCTACTTGTTCCCCAGATGTTGGGGGTTGACAGGAAAATTTCTCCGGAATTATTTAAGTAATTATCGGAAAACATGTCTTAATGCGTCTTCTCTTGTGGTTTGGTTCCTAGCACCTGACGCTATTTTAATTTCCAGACTATTTGCTTGACTATAAACATTGCTACCAATTAAACTATTTTTTACTTTTTTAGCTGCTCTGAAATGAAATTGGAATGTTTCCGGGTTTTTTAAAAAACTCACTTCCAGAACAATTATCACTGTCGTGCGATAGATATCACCACATATTCTAATGGTAAATCCTAAAAAAACAGACCAAGAATTAGTTGCCTTGGCCAATACAGGGGATAGCACTGCAATGGAGGTGCTTTATCTACGATACCGGGACTGGGTCTACTCCCTTTCATTTCGTTTTTGTCAGAACAGGCAGGACAGCCTTGATGTCCTGCAGGACGTATTTATCTATTTTTTTAATAAATTCCCGGGTTTTGAGTTAAAAAGCAAGCTTAAATCCTTCTTCTACCCTGTTGTAAGAAATATTTGCCTGGACCACATCCGCAAGAGCAAACGGGTTATTCCTCTTGATGAGGCCTATGTACAAGAAATTCCTGCACCGAAATCAGATACAAACAAAGATTTTCAAGAGCTTTTTCAATGGATTGAAGATTTGCCAGAGGAAGAACAAGAGTTTCTTCTGCTTCGTTTCTATGATGAATGCAGCCTTGAGGAAATCAGTTTAATCCAGGATATTCCCCTGGGTACTGTCAAATCAAGGCTTCACCGCATGCTTTCCCGCCTGAAACAGAAAATTTCTAGATATAATTAATTTTTTTCATGTAGCTGGAACCTTTTTGCATTCTCAAACGCTTAAGTAATAGAGGACAAAGAAAATGGATGAAAAAAAGAACAATAATAATGAGGAAAAAGATTACTTTGCCAGGCTAGATAATTTCAGAACAGGCGAGGAAGTTGACTGCTTTTCAAAAACCGAGCTTGAAAAAGCTGGGTTTAAGAAGGATCTGAACGATCTGGAAATGATCTCTTCCTTGTTCAGGAAGGCACGGCTACAGGATTCTGATGAGATTTTCAAAACTGTTGACAAGACCATTCTGCAGCATATCCGTTATCGCTCCGAAGAGATTCAAAAACAAAGAAGAATCATCCCTCTGTTTGTAAAACCGGTTGTTCTGAAAAGGATGGCGGCAGCCGCTGTTGTTATTTTTGTTTGTGTTGCAGGTTGGAACCTCTATTTTCCTACACTCAGGCACAGTGAAAATAGATACGCAAGTCAGGTTGAAAAACCACTGCATCCTTTAAAAGATTTTGACAGTAATGGGCGTATCGATATTGTGGACGCCTATTTGATGAACAGCAAAATAAAAGCCGGAACAAATCTCCCTGATGGCTATGATCTTAACGGTGACGGACGGGTTAATGAAAGAGATGTAAAGATAATCGCTCAGTCCGCAGTATCTTTGGGGGTCTGATGAAAACAATATATTTTACCATCTATTTGTTTACCCTTACGCTTGTACTGGCCGGGACTGTTTCCGGAGAAGAAACTGCCGCAAAAAAGAGTGTGCGCTTTAAAACAGCCAACCTTGTAATCAATACTGACAGCAAGCCCCTTGCCGCTTACCAGGTGGAACTTCTCTACGATAAGGAGCGTGTTACAATTGTAGGTCTGGAAGGCGGAGCCGTTGACGGGTTTGATGAGCCGCCTTTTTATGACCGAATGGGTATGGAGGGTGGACGGATCATTCTGGCAGCCTTTATTTCAGATGACAGTAAAGCTCCGCAGGGAGAAATCTGTGTTTCCAGGATTCATCTCAGGGTAGCGGGGACACAGCCAATTGTGCTATCAGCCCGGGTCATTACAGCCGCAAAGCCGGGCGGCGATCCGATCAACATCTCAGCCGAAGTTCTTATTGTGGAAACTGACACATCAGCAAACAGTTTGCACTAGCGTTACATGAATGTGTTTGATGGACAGGTTAATAATATGGTGCATCATTTATTTTAACTTAAAAAAAAGGAGAACAACGATGAAGCAAATAACGATGAACATTTTGCTGGTTGCAGTGATTCTACTGTTGCCTGAGTTCTGTTTTTCACAACAAAACCCCATCGCTCCGGCCTATACCGCTCAGGAACTTAAAAAAATCAGGGAATGGGAAAAAAATGGGTGGGAAAAAGAATTGACCAAAACAATATTGAACAGATATCAGAATTTCTTCCTAAATCGCAGGTTGAAATATACAAAAACCCCGAGAAGTGGGGCGCGCCTTCTGAGGGGCTTTATTTTACCATTACACCCTATACACCTATCCTTGAGACCCCGGGTATGATCAAGGCCACAAATAAATACGCACCCCAGGTCAAAACCGATGCTGCAGGAAACATTCTGAACAGTGATGAAATAGCAGGTTTCCCTTTTCCTTCGCCAATAGACGGAAAGCAAGTAGCCTATAATGTTGCCTTTCAAAATCATGGGGATGCTTACAGGCTGCGGCGACAAACCCACATAATAGATCCAGCTGTAAAGTATGACAAGTTGATTGAGTATGACGATACCTACTTATCCTTTATCGACAGGACCGAACTTGATCAACAGCCAAAAATAGAAGGAAACCCTAGAGGAATCGCACGGCTCCGGGCAGCCAGAATGACGCAGCCTCCTGAGCTTTTTAGCAGTCGCCTTATACAAACACAATTTATTGATGGAACAAGAGAGGACAACGCCTATTTTTATTATACTCAATTTCGGCGGATTAAAAGGTTCAGAGGATCAGAGGGCACCAAAGAGCTTTACGGAAGCGATATCTATCATGAAGATGACACCATGTGGGATAACCGGTTCTCAAGTAATACCTATACGCTCAAAGGTAAAAAGGAAATGCTTTTGGCTCGGCACCAGGATATAGATAAAATAAAACGCATCAACGGGCAGGTAATTCCAAACGGTATACAGTTTGAGCGCTGCAACGTTTATGTTGTGGAAGTGGTAAACAAGAATCCGGACTATCCGTATAAAAAAAGAATCTGGTATGTAGATCCTGAAACCTTTCAAATTCACTGGCAGGAGGTTTATGGCGAAGAGGGCCGCCTCCTAAAAATTTTGTGCCAGCCCACCCAGAACATAACCACGGAAATTGGTGAGACAAAGAATTTTATGGTTGCTAACTTTGTACAGGATTTCAAAAAAAATATGGGCGCGGTTAGCCTGATGAAAGATATCAAGATCAGCCCCACTATCAGTCCGCGCGAATTTACCATCTTAAACTTGGGGGCAACTTATGATGGAAACGAGCAGGGAATTGACGGTGGAGGCTTGCGAGGAATGCACAGCGAAAGCTCTTTGTACAGTAGTTCCCCTAGAAAACATTCAGGTTTTAAAAAAACTTATGTTGATCTAGACACTGAAGTCTGGGTGATCGAGAAAAGCGCTGTTACTTCTGAAAGCGGTAAAAAATTTGAATCCCCTCAGCTGCGGGCAAAGCTGCCAGATGAGAAAAAGGAAGTGCTCCTGCCTCTGGAACACGCAGATGTACAGGCGCATATATCCGGCTATGTTGCCAACGTCGATGTGGTGCAGAAGTATCACAATCCCTACAAAACTAAAATTGAGGCGGTGTATGTGTTTCCCCTGCCCCAGAGCGCGGCAGTGACAGACTTTGTTATGATTATCGGTGACCGAAAAATCCGTGGGATTATCCGCGAAAAAGAAGAGGCCAAAAAAATCTATGAAGAGGCAAAAAGGCAGGGCTACCGGGCATCTTTGAT
Source organism: Pseudomonadota bacterium (assembly GCA_024640785.1). GTDB lineage: Bacteria > Desulfobacterota > WTBG01 > CAIYCZ01 > CAIRTM01 > JAHEEI01. The sequence continues at coordinate 3,968 of JAHEEI010000117.1, read as the reverse complement.
GACTCAGGAGCGACCCAACATATTTGAGCAGAAGGTTGCCAATATTGAGCCGAACAAACGAATTGATATCAGCCTCTCATTTTTAAATCCTCTGCAGTACAAAGACGGCGAATTTGAGTTTGTTTTTCCAACGGTTGTGGGCCCCAGGTTTAATCCTCCCGGACACAGTGATGGAATCGGATCGACCAGCCGGGACAATAGTGGTAGCTCCGGTCAGGCCGTGGAAGTACAGTACTTGAAACCTGATGAAAAAAGCGGACATGATGTCAGCATTACAGTTAATATTGATGCTGGTGTCAGCATAGAAAAAATATACAGTGATACCCATGTGATAAGTGTTGAGCAAAAAGATAAATCCCTTGCAACAATTACACTCAGCCCCCAAGACACGGTTCCAAACAAAGATTTTGTGCTTCGTTACAGAACTGCCGGTAATAAAGTCAAAACTGCCATGATGATCCATAAGGGTGAAAAAGAAAATTATTTTTCCCTGCTGCTGCAGCCTCCTGCTGACATAGATCATCTTCCGCGTATGCCGCGTGAAATGGTTTTCGTAATTGACTGTTCTGGAAGCATGAACGGTCGCCCCCTTGCAAAAGCAAAGGAAGCCATCCGGCGCAGCCTGCGAAACTTGGATGAAAAAGATACCTTTCAGATCATCCGTTTCTCTGCAAATGCTTCCTCCCTGGGACCTAATCCCATTCCGGCAACCCTTAAAAATGTTGAAAAAGGCCTTGAATATCTTGAAACTCTAACCAGCGGTGGCGGAACCATGATGATTGAAGGTATAAAGGCAGCCCTTGACTTTCCCCATGATGAAGGGCGCTTTCGAATTGTTTCCTTCATGACTGATGGCTTTATAGGAAACGAAACTGAAATTCTTTCCACTATAAAAATGCGGCTTGGCGCTTCCCGTATCTTTAGCTTTGGTGTTGGTTCTTCAGTAAATCGCTATTTAATGGAGCAGATGGCAATAGTGGGCCGCGGCGCCGTAGCATACGTGGGTCTTGACGAAAGCGCAGGTGAAAAGGTGGATATGTTTTTTAAACGGGCCTCACGACCGGCTCTTGCTGATATTGAAATTGACTGGGGAACTCTTAAGGTAGTAGATGTGTATCCCAAAAAACTGACGGATCTTTTTGTGGGCAGGCCGGTTACCATTACCGGGCGACTTTTAAATGTTGAACCCACCACCATAAAACTTACAGGTCGTGTTGGCACACAAAAGAAAGCAATTAACCTTCCTGTAAAGGCCGCTGATTTTGAAGCCAGTCACACCGGCATAAGGAGTATCTGGGCCAGGAGTAAACTTGCAGACCTTGCTTTAAGGGAGATGGATAATCCTTCAGAAGAACTGCGAAATGAAATTATACAGACATCCACCTTGTACAACCTGCTCTCAAACTATACGGCTTTTCTGGCAGTTGACAGCAGCGATCCCACATCAGGTAATGTCGGCTACAAGGTAAACGTACCCGTACCGGTTCCATACGGTGTAAAATACGAGACAACCGTTAAGTAACAGTGATAAAAAGATGTAGAACTGTTCTTGCTTGGTGACTTTTTCTTAGTATGGAGACATTTTGGAGACAAAAGCGATCCCCCTTCAACAATCAATATTACTAGGAGTTATGTGGACTCTGGTAAAAATCAAGATTATGACACGTATTGTTCTTTGCGATCTGTTAAGGTTACTCATGATTATATAACTTGCCAAATCAACGGTCAAATTAAGTAATTGTTTTTTTAAATAAGGAGAGATACTCATGGAAAAAAATTTCGATGGTATAATTTTCTACACTCGCCGACCTGTTGACAGACGAAAGATTAAGACCAAGAGTTTTTTTCTAAGCTTTCTGAAAAATAATGAATTCCTTGCCCATAACCCTGAGAGAAGAGTAAATATTAGGAGGCAAAATACGGGAGACAGACTAGGGGCAAAACTAAAAAATAGTGTGAGCACTTGATTTTACTGAATTCGGCGGGCTATGATTCCATTTGGAATTTTGGAGGATAAAAGTAGTGGTATAATTATATATATTTTACGCAAAGAGGTCACACATGAAAGGGGGCAGCGCTAATGGAAAATACAAAATTACTCAATTATATGATAATCACACTCGTACTGCTGGCATTTTCTGTAGTATCCTTGTCTGCCGAAGAGATTATCCCAGCCGCTTATTCCGCTGAGGAACTCGCAAAGGTAAGGGCGTGGGAAAAGACCTGGGCAGGCAAAACAATAGACAAAACAAACATTGATCAGGTTGCTGAATTTATGCCTGAATCATATGTGGGGATTTACAAGGAGCCCGAAAAATGGGGCGCGCCTGAAGGCAAGCTGATAAGTGCTAACATCGTACCCTATCAGCGGATCATTCAAACAAAGGGATTTTTAGAATCAACGAAAAAATATGCACCGCTGGTCCAGACAACTCCCTACGGAGGTATTGCCAACTATGCTGAAATTGCCGGATTCCCTTATCCAAACCCAAAAACAGGTCTTGAAATGGCCTGGAACATGGATTTTAACAACCATGGAGATACGGAACATTTTTTCCGGGACGGCCCCAACATTAACCCGAAGCAGAGAACAGAACGCAAAAGTACTCAGGAGCAGTGGTTTGCCTTGTATGTGGGCAGAACAGAGCTTGACCCCAAACCGGCAATCAAAAACAATAAAAAAGGCATTCGCCGGGGAACTTTTGTTCATATGTGGGAACCGCCTGAATTTATCAATACCCGTTTTTTTAATCTACGTTTTCTGGATCCGAAGAAAGATGACGTAACTTATTTATGGTACGCACAGTTCAGAAGAGTAAGGCGCATGTCAACCGCACAGAGGACCGACTCCATTGATGGTACGGACCTCTGCTATGACGACGAGTTTTTCTGGGATGGACCAATTCAGCGCAACACCTATAAATATACAGGTAAAAAAGATCTGCTGTGTGTCCGTAACCAGGACATGTCAAAACTGACTCGCCCAAATGGCCAGGGCCATGGAAACGGTTTAATGTTTGAGCGTTGTAATACCCTGGTGGTTGAGGCGATAAGCAAAGATCCAAACTATCTGTACGGTAAGAGAGTCTGGTATCTTGACCCGGAGACCTATATTATCATGTGGACAGAGATCTACGATCAGAAGGGCCGTTTTTGGAAAGCCTTTATGCAAATAAATTCAAACTATAAAACGTTAAAAGGCGAGACTACAAATAATATTGCCGGTTCTTCTTTCCAGGATTTTCAGAGGACCCATTCGGGGTACAGCACCAACGATATGAAGGCTGTCTCTCTCGAAATTAGCCCCAAAAAGTTTACAATAACAGAGCTTCAGCAAGCTCCTTAATAGATAAGACTTTATAAATATTATCTTGGTTATGGTTGAAAAAAATATCTTAATAAAACGTAGCGTCTACCTAATATAAAAAGGGGAGATCATAAAAAAAAGATTATTGACAGCACTAATAGTATTATCGGGAATATTTTTAATATACACATCAACTCTATACGCCTGTGAGAATGGGCATGGACTAAGGATCAAAGCATTTGATGGTCCCGATGTAGAGAGCTGGTCGATGAAAATAAAAATATCAGGAAATACTGAATCTATTATGAACATTAGGTTGTCGGATTTAACAAAACTAAAAAATAATCCAAAGGGCCTTCGTGAGATTTTTACTATTACTATGAAGGAGCGTGAAATAATGACCGATGTTATGATATATAAAGATGATTCAAAAGACCCTGTAACTTATTCATGGTATTCCAAATTTAGAAGAGTTAGAAGGCATAACAAAACAGAACTTGAAAATAATAAATACGAAAAGACAGGTTTAACTCTTAAGGAAATAATGGATACTACTGTAAAACTAATTGATCTTGATCAGGTTACTGTTAATGATAAGACGGTAACTGTTTTGGAGAGAAATATAGATATTAAAGAATTTACGTACCCATAGGATGCAGGC
>JAHEEI010000116.1 GCA_024640785.1 Pseudomonadota bacterium | reverse complement strand
AAAATAAATCCTTCTTTTACTCGTGTTCTTGGATATACAGAGGAAGAATTTTTAGCATTTCCATTCCTCAAATTTATTTACAAAGAAGATTTCAAGAAAACTGAGAAGGCACTACTTGCAGCAGCAGAAGGGGAAAGGGAGATTTTTATTGAAAACAGATATGAATGTAAAGATGGCACAATTAAATGGCTTGACTGGAAGGTCTTTGCGGTCAAGGAAGAAGACATTTTTATTGCTGTTGGACGAGATATAACCCAACGCAAACAAATTGAACAAGAGCTGATAAAGGAAAAAAAGAATCTTGAAGAAATTAATGCTGCATTAAAAATAATATTAAGGGAGAATGAATTAAGAAAAACAGAACTTGAAGAAAAAGTTTTCCTCAATATTGAAAAACTGTTAATGCCCTATTTAAGTGAATTGGAATCAAGTAATTTAAATGAAAAACAACAATTTTTATTAGATGCTATACAGAAAAATATAAAGGAAATAACAAGTTCTTTTTCAAGGGACTTAACCACTAAATATAATAATTTAACTCCCAGGGAAATCCAAATTGCCAACCTTATTAAGCAGGGAAGGACCAATAAAGAAATTGCTAAATTTCTAACAATTTCAACAAGTGCTGTTGATTTTCACCGACAGAATCTGCGGAAGAAGTTAAATATTCAAGGGAAGAACAAAAATTTGAGAGGCATTTTGCTTAATTCGCAGTTTTAACCTATGAATTACCTGTGGATATTCTAATCTTGTATTAATTTCGTTTTTTTGTAAATTTATTTAAAAGCTTTATCCGTTCTTCCATCAGAAATCAATCTGATTTCAACCTGCAAGCCCGCTCAATTGCGGATAAAGCTAGAGACAAGAAATGCCCTCTTTTTAAGGGGGCATTTTCATTTCATATGCAGGGCGTTAGCGACCTGTGATAACTGCTATTAATCGAAGGTTGTGAATCATTCCTGATTTACTAAGATTGCCAGTGGAATTGGGTCAGATTTTGCCTGAAAAACCCAAGATGTTGGCAAGTAATGTGCAGTCAGTAATAATCACTCCTAACAATATATTTGTGTTGTAGAATTATGTGCTAGACATTATAATTATTCTAAGTTGATTAATCTTTTGATTAATGCTTTTTAAAATTTTGCGGGATCATATTCCTGTGAAAGAAATACTTAAGCTTCCTCATCTGTAGCCCGCCCGGTAAGTTTTTTACCTGACGGGCTATTTTTCTTCAGGATGAGTTTTCTATTCCTGATTTCAATCAAAAACACATTTTAAGGTTAGGTGAAGAGTATGGATACAAAAAGGTTGTTAGTATATGCGTATATCTTTCTTACAGCAGGATTGACACTTGCTCTTACAGCATGCGGTGGAGGTGGAGGAGGCGTGCCTCCTCCTGATACATCCGCTGCAGCAGGATTTTGGCATGGAACTTCAACTGATCAAAATAATAATACCTTTCCTTTCGGTGGCATCATTTCCACGGATGGACAACTTCGTTTTTTAATTGATGAGGGTGATTGTTTTGGAACGCAGTTCAAAGGAACATTCACAATGGATGGGAATGCTGGCTCTGGAACTTTTACAGGTTACGCAGGTGGGATATGCGTATTTGATAACGGAGGGACTTTGATCAACGGCACGATCAATTTTACCATCGTCGGAACTGAGATAACAGGAACTTTTTCATCCCAAGAATATTCAGGAACTTTTAGCCTTACTTATGATCCTCAAGCTGATAACCCAATAACTCTTGCCGATTTGGCAGGAACCTGGATAGTGGAAGAGGGGGATTTTTCTGAAATTATTGTGTCTGCTGATGGATCATTCACTGGTACAGATGATGTTTATGGATGCGATCTGACAGGACAGATTTCTGTTATTGATCCTGACTTGTCAATTACCGATGTCTCTGTCACAGTTTCTGGTTGCGATGAACCATTCAACAATGACGTTTATACAGGTCTTGGTATATGGCAGCAGTTTGATGAAGGAAGAGAAACTTTCGCTATTGTAGTTTCAGGTTCTATGTCATCTGCCTTTGGCTTTTTTGCTCTTTTGTCAGATAGTGGTGGTGATTTATGGCAAGGGACATGGACTCTCAACACGCAAGAAACAGACTGGGGGATATTTAACCCTGAATTACCTCTGTATACAGGTAGTTTTCTTGAAATTGTGGGGAATAGCCTCCGAGTTGTGTTTATAAGAGATGGTCTTGTGGAGATTGACACCACAGGAACATTTTCTGTCGAAGGGACGACTTTTACCTCCCAAATCGATGGCCAGAATTTAGTTGGTACTTACAATTTTCAAAATAATAATACAAAAGTAGTTATCTATTGGTCAGCTGAAGCAGGAGGAGATACCGAAGTCTACGATAAACAGACAGCAACTCCTGTGTATGCATTTGGCTTACCTTATCTCCAATACCGTGTATATGAGAACACAACATCAACCTATCAAGCATGGGTACCCATGACAAAAAACAATATACCTATCCAAGAGACAGATATAAACGACATTAGGTTACTTGACTCTGTAGGCAATGTTTTGACCTCAACTAGTGAGCAGTTCTTGACTCAGACTTACATGTTGCTCAACTGCACTGCGACTCCCTGTGTCCAGAGCGGTCCCTATATCGAACACGCTTTCTTAAGCAACTTTACCTCCCTACCGGCAGATACTTACAGTTTTGTTGTAGATACTGCTGACGGGCAGGTCCTGAACCTGGATATGCCCTATCCTGGGCAGCTCGTCTTACCGATAGTAGCAAGCAGCTCCATGCTATCTACGTGGGTGGGAAATGACCTCGCATTAAGCTGGGTGAATCCTACCGACTCAACTAACTGGTCAGAGGTGGATCAACTTCGCATCAGACTCTTGGACAGCTCAGGTAAGGTCGTATTGTTCATTAGCATGTCTCCCACTGCCAACAACGTCACCATCGACAATAATTTACTGGTCCAGGCAGCGGGACTAGGTGACTCCACACTGTCAACATGGGAAGTTCAGACCCGTGCCTACAATGCAAACAACATGAACTTTGCCAGAGGTATTTCCTTAAGAGTTGCCATAATAACACCATAATTATTTATACGAATGCTTCACTTGGGGAATAAGGATGTGCAATCTTCAAGTGAAGCAAAGATGATCTAAGGCAGAAGGATAGGTATGTGATTTGCACTGAATGAGCGTATCTTCAAAAAAGGCAAAAAATCATGAAACTCCAAATTATTCCTAGATATATAAAATTTTTCTTGATGGCAAGTTTGACTTTTAGCCTTCTTGCATGTGGCGCTGGAGGGGGTGATTCCTATCCATCATCACCTCCTAATTTAACTGGGGAATGGATTGGAGCTTTTGTTTCTAACGACAATACAAATTCTTTTGATATTTACTTTGAAATTAGTACCCAAAAAGATGAAAATTTCGAGGGGACATGGATAAGTTCCTCTAATGCTAACATAACTCCAGGCAGTGTCGATGGTTATGTTTATCCTAGCAACGATGGTAGGTGGCTTTTAAATTTGAGTTTATCGCGAGGAGGCGTGACATGCTGTGTCCCGATATTTGGATGCTATGACTCGCCGCTTGAGTCATTAGATATGCTTGGATACTTTGAAAATGAATCAGTTACAGATGAAGATGCTTCTCACGGATTTAGCTGTTCAGGAGAAGCAGGGACTCTAATAGTTTCTAGGCAGCTATCACCATAAAGTTAGGATTAATATAGTTCAGTCGGGTCCAGAAATGGTAATGCTTTTTTTATTTAAACTCCAAAGAACTGCTATACATTGAAGGTTCTGACATATGGTATTAAAGGCCATAGTCACTTGGATCGGCATTGCACTAGCGGAAACTCTACACGGTATTCTCTGTGTTGTAGGCATGACATTTTTTACTTTCCAAAATCATTATATCGCCTTAAACCCTTAAAAAGGGAGGTAAAAGGTAAAAGACAGGGCCCCGAAACCATGATTTTCCCTCTGTTTGTCAAACTCCTTTGTCCTGGTAATATAAGTCCAGGAGAACATCTTTTTTTTGAAACTGAGGGTTAAACCGCCGGCTAGGTCGGCATTGAAGAGTTTTCTATCAACACTATGACTGTCAGTAAAGGTGTTTCCATCAAGAAATATATCGTACAACACTGCCCGTAATGGGCGTTTCACTTAATCAGCAATCAGGCAAGTTGCCTCTAGTCATAATTTATCAAAAAATGATATGAGACTGACGAAAAAAAAAGCAAGACTTATAAAGTCAACAATTGAGTCATGGGTTGATGAGAATGTCATTTCTCAAGACCAGAGCAAAATACTTCTGGACAGTTATGAGGTTGTCGGTTTTGACTGGAAAAGACTTGCGAAATATTCTTTCTGGTTCTCAATAATCTGCATAATCATTACAATCGGAGCAATTATTGCAGACGAGTTCTTAATGGAATTGCTGGCAAAGATTTTTAATATGTCGGATATTGTCAAATGCCTCTTTTTCGCTTCTGTTGCTGCGCTATTTTATCTTATCGGCTTTAAGAGAAAAAACAAAAAACCCGAAAAAGTATTCAGTAACGAAGCAATTTTTTTTCTTGGAGTTCTTGCAACAGCAACATCTATTGCTTTTCTGGGTATAGCAATAGATGTCTGGAGTCGCCATTTCTCAATGCTCATCCTCCTCGCTGCAATAATATACGGAATTCTTGGTTTATGGCTCCCTTCAAAACTCGTCTGGATTTTCTCCTTACTTTCCATAGGGAGCTGGATGGGTACTGAAACAGGTTATATCTCTGGTTGGGGTGCGTACTATTTAGGCATGAATTACCCTCTCCGGTTTGTGTTGTTTGGACTAATTCTTACAGCTTTCAGTTTTACATTTAGCTGGTGGGGGGCCCGCAATGAATTTTTAAAACCAACCCGTGCAATGGGTCTGCTCTACCTTTTTATTGCTCTCTGGATCATGTCAATTTTCGGAAACTACGGTGACATAACTAAATGGATGGAGATTAAACAAATAGAACTCTTTCATTGGTCACTATTATTCGGTCTTGCAGCCACCGCTGCTATATATCATGGGATTAAAGAAGATGACGGTATGACAAGGGGTTTCGGCATCACGTTTTTATGTATCAACCTTTACACCCGCTTTTTTGAGTATTTTTGGAATAATATCCATAAAGCCATCTTTTTCGGCGTACTTGCAATTAGTTTCTGGTATCTAGGCTCCCGAGCAGAAAAAATATGGAATCGTGGCGGATTACTTGGAAAAGACAACATTACAGATACTTAAATTTCACGGTCACATACAAGTCACGATAACTGCTGATATGCCTGACAGTGTCAAGCAGAAAAGACCTCTCTATTGCCCTCTGTTTTATGGGGGTTTTTCATTTCATATGCAAGGCATCGCCAACTGTAAAGATCTGCTATCCATTGAAGGTTGTGAATGATTCCTGAAATACTAAGATGTACTGTGGATATGTATGCAAAACAAAGGCCCCTCCCAGGTCATCGGGAAGGGCCTTTTTCAATGTACACTGATACTCCCGCTATCAGTATCTATCGCGTCTCTATCCCTCGCTCCCTCATGTGAGCCTTCACAGCCTCGATGGACACCTCTTTTCTGTGGAAGATACCCGCGGCCAGGGCGGCTTCCACATCAGTCTTTTCAAACACCTCTGAGAAGTGTTCAACCCTTCCGGCACCGGAGGAGGCTATTACTGGGATGGAAACACCTTCGCTGATATTAATCTCCAGTTCCAAATGAGCTGTGCTGGGTAAGGTGGTTCTTCGAAGGGGAGTAAGATCATTGAACAGATTTTCTGTACTGAGAGGGTGACTGCCCTGTCCACCTTTTAAATGACCTGGAAAAGGTGCTTTGTTCTGCAAAGCCTAACAGAAAAGCAATTTCAGTTATGTCTATGTTTTTATCCAGGACATATTGCTTGGCTAACTCCATTCTCGTATCATTGAGTAAAGTGATAAATGAAGTTTTTTCTTGTTGCAGCAACCGTTGCAGCTTTCGTGTTCCGATGCAGAGTACTGATGCGACATTGTCGAGAGAGGCATTCCCAGATGGGAGGTTTTCTGCAGTAATTTTTTTTACGCGCGTGATCAGGTCAATATTGTTGAGGGAATCTATATACTTGACCATCAAATGATCACTGAGTTCAGCCAACTCATCATTTTTTGCCGGCAGGACCTGGTCAACAACATCAAGTGACAGAGAAATACTGGCTACCGGGGCGCTAAAGGTAACCGGTGAATGGAAAAATTCATAATACTTACCTGCACAGACCGGGCGGTTGTGTGTAAAGCTCACTGACACAGGTGAAAGATCTTGCTGAAAGTTCATTCGTAAGATACTCATAATCCAGGCAAGTGCAGCATCCTCACGGGCCCGGGGATATGGATCTTCATCAGTGTACATGATAATAAAGTCGAGAGTTCTCCTTTTTTTGTCCTCATAAAGTCTCCCATATTTTGCATCTGAAATGACCTGGTGATAGCGAATGAGGCACTCAAGGGTAGCTCTGAGGCTTTTGCACATTAGTAGAGCATGTCCAAGTAAACCGAAATGGGAGGGGTGCCAGCAAGTGGCTGTGGTGAGACCGAAACAAGGATCTTTGATCCTTTTGCTCATTTCTTCCCAGAGTTCAGCTATTTTTTCCAAGGGATATCGTGCACCTGGCTGGTGCATGAGAACAGGATCCAGTTTGACTTTTTTAAACACATTTACCGGATCCTCGTTGTATTTTTCCAGTATCTTCCAGACTACGAGCTGAATACTTGCCAATTTTGTTAGTTGCATAACATAACACCCTACCATGATATTTTATTAGAGTTATCGACCCTGCAAAACATGAAGGATTAAATTATTATAATAAAAGTCGCAAAATGCAAATATTTTGTCGCAAAGTGCCAAGATTTGTTAGGTTCGAGCAAGTATAATTATTGATATTTTAGGGGTAATGAAACAAAAGAGAACTCACGAGGTTATCAGTAGTCCTGGTGATAAGTAATCGTTTTCCGCTTGCTCTAAAAATAAGGAAATTAACAAAATGAAATTGTTAAACTGTTGGGAAATTAATAAATGCGAAAGGCAGCGAGATGGCAAAAAAGCAAAGAAATTGGGCGAGTGTATTGCCTCAAAGGAAGGTATGGGGCATAGTTGCTGGGCTGTCGCTGGAACTTTATGCGGTGGTAAAATCCAAGGTACGTTTGCACAAAAGATTGGATTTTGCACATCCTGCAAAGTATACGCAATGTATAATCGCTCAAGGGGCAATCGGGGAAAAGTGATAAACAAAATATTTTCTACAGAAGAAAAGAAATATTACAATAAAATGCTGGAATCCTTTGATTATTAAGCTCTGCCACAGATTAATATAAAATCGAAAAAAGAAGACCCTAATATCCAAAATTTTTCATGGATAAATTAGATAGCAACATGCGATGGACCAGTCAGCGCCAAGTCATTTCAGAGGAACTTAAGAAAGTTAAATCTCATCCTACCGTTAATGAAATATACGAAATGGTTAGGAAAAAACTGCCCAGAATAGGGCTGGGTACAGTATACCAGAATCTGGATATCCTGGCTAAGCTGGGAATAATCAGTAAACTGGAAGTCGACGGGGAGCAGAAACGTTTTGATGGTGATATGACACCGCATTATCATATCCGCTGTATCAAATGTAAACGGGTAGATGATATTTTTATCAAGATGGACAGGGAACTAGAAAAAAGCGCGGCATCCTGTTGCGACTATAAAATACTCGATCACCATGTTCAATTTTCAGGTATCTGCAACAAATGTCTTCCCAAAGCTTAATTCTTAACTGAAATTGATCCTGGGTAATCTCCACTTTCTAACCTGAAAGGATATTTTTCATATGACCCAATATGCAAATCTGCTAAAAGAAGTTGAAGAAATAGATGAGACATTCGATGTCCAGGGCATGATCAACAAAGCCTTGATCGGAATTCTGATCTCGAAGGGAATTGTTACCGAAGCAGAAATTGTAATTATATTAGGAAATATAAACAGACAGCAAGAGATCTATTCTAAGCAGCAAAATAGAACGAAATGATAGGAATTAAAAATATATCCAACATACATATTGACCAAATATAAAAGCCCCTCCCAGAAAACCGGAAAGGGCCTTTTTCAATGTGCACTGATACTTCCAGTATTCGTGTCTACCTAGTCTCCATTCCTTTCACTTATCTCTTCAGGGGCCTTCGATGGGATACCCACGAGAAGTCCATTCGGGAAAACC
>JAHEEI010000115.1 GCA_024640785.1 Pseudomonadota bacterium | reverse complement strand
CATTTTCAGCTGCAGCAGCTGAACCGGGCATACTTGTACACATTCACCGCAGCCAGTGCATTTTTCTTCATCAATTTTAATTTCGATGGGGGTTACTTCTTCTTCGGTTATTGTCGGCATTTTTATTCCTCCTGTTAAAAGACACTTGTATGCCTGAAATTCTTAAACATTATTATTTTAAAGTTAGTATAGTTCCAGCTGTATTTATCTACGAAAGACCTTTCATCACCAGGGAACCCAGCTCTTTACCATAACAGCGCAGCATTACAGACGCAACCGGATCACGGACAACAAGCCATTCCTGCAGTACCCGTTTACGTTTAATGCAGTATTCTCTATGGGCCGGATCTTCAATGGGTTTGGCCTCTTTTACCGTGTCGGCCCACTCCTGCAGATAGATCAGGGGCAGTTTTAAAATACGTTCTCTGTATTCATCGGTTCCACCGGACTGGGTTCTGAAGAAACTGTAATAGGGGCCGGTCAAGGTCCTGAACCAGACGTGTAGAGACGGCGGACCGATAATATCATAATATGACCGGAAGGTATTATCCAGCTTGTCCAGATATTTCAAACGGTAATCTTCATTTAAGACGATATCACAAAGAGGCATGTGGTCTACCATACCATGTCCCGGACCTCTGCCTTCATCCCAGTCTATCAGCATTACGGGAAAATCATAATCATCTTTTGGAAAACCAATGACTGCACCGGAAATGGAACGGCCGGAAATGACCTGCCACCACAGACAGATCTTTTCGATCTTATTTGACTCAAATACCCTGACCACGCCCTTACACATGGGAGAGTCAAGATCTTCCAGTAAGGGATCCATGTTATAGCCCTGGTATTCTCCAGTCAAAGGTTTCAGATCAAGGGTTCGCATGATCTCCCAGCATTCTTCAGGGAAAGGCCTAATATTCGGTACGCCTTTTGCGGGCCACTGGTCACACTTAAAACCCACCTCTTTTCCCAGATGATATTCTTTCATATTGATCCTCCTGCATCTATTAATATTATTTGCTTTTCTAATAATCTCTGCCATCTTCCTGGGGAGGAAGTATGGTTATGGCGCCGGCCGGACAGTTGTTCTGACAACCATGGTCTTTCATGCACAACTCGATGTCTGTTACATAAGGAATGCGCTTTCCGTCCTCTTCTTTATATTCAATTATATCCGGAGGACAGATCCGTTCACATATTTCGCCGCACTCATCTGCGCCGATGCATTTGTCTACATCGTGGATAAACTGAAGCTCACTCATAACATCCTCCTTAATATCATTGCATCTCTTTCATGGCATCATCCAGCTGCGGATAAACCTTGATCGCGTTCTCCGGACAGTTCTGCTGGCAGCTGTGACACTCTATGCAGATCTCAAGGTCAATAACTTCTACCATACCGGAATCAGGGCTGACTTCTATTGCATCCACATGACAGTAGTCCACGCAGACACCGCAGCCGGTGCATTTATCTTCATCGATAACAATGTTATGTTCCATTTCATTCATAACTTATCCTCCTGCCTGCTGTTTCTTTTCATCAACCATCTTCTTAAAATTCTCATCCTCTTCATACAGGTCCTGGTATCCAAAGATCAAGGGGACCAGGGCAAATACATGATGCCGGGCCAGGTCCATATCACCTTTTACCAGCTCGGTATAGGTATACATCATCTTGGCTTCAAGAGAGTTGTCGATTACGTCCAGAAGAACCTTGCTCTTCAGAAGCATCCCCACCTGTGCTCCGGGATCTTCCCCCTCCTCAACAACATTCTGTCCTTTAACCACCTTTGTGGTCACTTCAGGCTGATCATCCTCAAAGCGCCAGAAAATACTGTCACCGTCAAGCTCCTGCATCTGGTCAATATACTCTTCCTGCTGATTTACCCAATCAGCCCCATATTTCATTATTTCCAGCATCGAAGCCATGTTTTGCTCCTTTCGTTAATGTTTATGTAAATTAAAAAATTATTTTTAAATGTTTTTAGGTGTATCCGATGCTGCAAAGTTTGCCCAGCTCAGGTCCCAGGGTTCGGAGCAGAACTGATCCCAGCGGGTCTCTCTGGCGTAGTTGACTCATCATCAACCGTTTACGCTTGTTTACATACTGTTTATATTCTTCATCCTTGATAGGTTCAGCCTGTTTAACCATATCCACCCAGTGTTTAATATATTCAGTCTCACACTCAAGTGCCCGTTCGCGCTGTCCGCTGGGACCATCAAAGATCATGTAGGGTCCCTGCTGAGCTCGGAACCAGCGATAGGTAGAGGGCGGACCGATGAGGTCCTTGAATTTATTATAAGTTGGCTCAATTCCGTCCAGATATTTTTCACGATACCATTCATACTCAACACAATCAGCCAGGGGCATAATATCAATAATGACATGCAGTCTCTTTTTTGATTCTTCCCAGGCCAGCACAAGAGCGGGAAAATCATAATCATCATTGGGCCAGCCCATCCACATGCCGCCGGCAATACTTCTGGAAATGAGGACCCACATATGAGCGAGTTTTTCGATCTTTTCATTATAAAAATGACGGAATGCGCCTTCTACCATGGGCTTTTTCACCCCGTCCTGGAGCACAGATAAGTCCTCACCTTCGATTTTGGTGAGCTTTTTCAGTTCCAGTCCCTCAAAAGCCGGCCAGGTCGTCTCAGGATAAGGACTCGGCACAAATCCCTTGGGCTGCCACAGGCTTTTGGAGTCATAGCCCAGTTCGGTAATTATTTCACTCATTGCATACCTCCTCTTAATAATAAATTTATATATAATTTATATAGTTAAACGCAGATGGATCTATATGTTTCACCTGTCCTTTTTAAACCGGTAACCTATCAACCGCGATGAGTTGCCTACAACTACGATGGATCCAATATTATGAATTACCGCGCCCAGGATTGGACCGATATCTCCGGTAGATGCCAGGATCAGCGCCACACCGTTTATCACAACAGATATGACCAGACTCTGCTTTATGATCTGAACGGTTTTACGGGAAAGCGCAATGGCTTCCGATGCCTTACCCAGATCATCTGAGGTCAGGGCAATATCCGCCGCCTCAATTGCCGCGTCCGTACCGATCACACCCATGGCGATCCCCACATCCGCTTCAACCAGAGAAGGTGCGTCATTGATGCCGTCACCGACCATGGCAACCTTTTCACCAGCGGCTTTCATTTTTTTAATGTGTTCGAGTTTACCCTCCGGCAGAAGGTCCGCAACAATTTCGTCAAGTCCTGCACCTTCAGCGATGGTGTCGGCTACCTTCTGATTGTCACCGGTCAGCATAATAACCTTGCTGATACCCATCTTTTTTATATCACGAATCGATTCATGCACATCTTCCTTTAATAAATCCGCTATGGCGATACCGCCGATAATTTTCCCTTCATGTCCGACCAGAACACCTGTCGCGCCTTTTTCTGCCATTTCATCAAGAAAAGATTTTGACTCAACACTCAAGGGAACACCCTTTTCATTAAAGAGCTTTTCATTACCAACCAGGATCTCACGGTGGTCCTTGTTTGCAACGATACCGCGTCCCACGATGACCTGTGTGTCATCCGGATCATAGGGCCAAGCCTGTTCCTCTTCGCAGCGTTTTAAAATAGCGGCAGCCAGGGGATGTTCGGAATGACGTTCAGCCGTTCCGGCCAGGGATAGAACTTCCTTATTATCCGTTCCTTGAAAACCAATTACAGTGCGGACGGCCGGTGCTCCGTATGTCAGGGTCCCGGTCTTATCAAAGACAAAGGTCGTCAGCTTGCCGATGATTTCCAGTATTGCCCCACCTTTAATTAGAATACCGCGTCTGGCTGCGTTACCGATCCCGGCAACAACCGCAGTGGGGGTGGCAATGACCAAAGCACAGGGACAGGCCACCACCAGAACCGTCACGGCCCGTAAAACCTCTCCGGTAATGCCCCAGACCAGACCGGCCAGAATTAGCATGACCGGGGTAAACCATGCAGCAAAACTGTCTGCAATACGTTCAATCGGAGGTTTTTCAGACTGGGCTTTGTGCACCAGTTCAATGATCTTGGAGATCGTGGTCTCTTCAACACTTCGTGTGACTTCAATCTTAAGAACACCCACCTGATTTAAGGTTCCGCCGTATACCTCATCCCCTTTTTCCTTAGCTATCAACAATGACTCACCCGTGATCGGTGCCTGATTGACTTCACCCCTACCGTCTTTTACGATTCCGTCAATTGGAATCTTCTCACCGGGTTTGATAAGGACAATATCACCGATCTCCACATCATCAATATCAACCTCTACCTCACGCCCGTTACGAATCACTCGGGCTGTGTCTGCCTCAAGCTCCATCAAAGATCGAACCGCCTCACCTGTTTTAGCTATGGTAATATCCTCTAAAAGCTCGCCCACATTCATCATCAGAACCACAATGGCGCCGGCCACGTATTCCCCCACCCATATGGACGCAATCAACGCACAGGTTACCAAAACTTCCGCGTTCAATCTTTCCTTGGTTATAGTCGATATGATAGAATTTCTAACTATTGGGTACCCGGAAAGCACACAGGCAGCCAAGGCAAAATAGATCCAGGGTTCTTCTGCCTCACCCTTGACCCAGGAAATGGCGACCAAAATAACGCATATGAGCGGGTTAATAAACTCACCATAGCGGTTCAGAAACCTGTTAAATGCAGACGCACCAAGACTATGTGAGCTAGAAACATCATGTTCTATAATTGCTTCTCTGGATACATCATGCATGACTTATTCATTCCTCCAAGAAAAATTAACCCGCATAAAACTGCCCACCAGCATCAGAAGTGATGCAACAGCAACCTCCAGAAAACGTCCACTAAACAGCCCTATTAATAAAATTGTTCCAATGACCAGTTCAATGCTGATTTTTTTCCGGGTAATGCATTCCAGCAGTGCGTTCTTGATCACCGGGAAAATCCCGATGATTGCTGCACAGACCAGCATCCCGTTCGAGAGGTTTCCGGGCAGTAATTGATTATATCCGACATAGATCAAAAACAGCATGAAGACCGCGGCAAACCAGTCTCGAACCGGGTCTTTAAAAACTTTATGGATCATGCTGGTATGCTCAGGGTCATGGTCATGGTGATGCCGGTGAATAAAAGTATGATCATGTTCATGAAGATGGGCAAAGGCCCGGTCACCGAAGTCACGGTCTCCATAATCATCATGGTCATGGTGTTTATGAATATGAAGATCATGGTCATGATCTTCATATTCATCCTCTTCATGATCATGATCATGTCCCTTGGGCAGATCATGATCATCATGACCGTGGCTATGCGCTCCATCTCCGTGGTCATGTACTAATCCATCAACGCCCTGAACCTTGTGCGCATGATTATGCTCATGGAGCAGTTCTCCATGGTAGTGAGAGTGGTCATGATCCTCTTCAGTTGTTGCGTCATAGCTATGCATGTGGTCATCATGGTCGTGGTCATTATGTGAATGATTGAATTCTTCATGATCATGCTGTTCTTTTTTCTTTCTTGTCTTTTTCTTATGGATCAGCGAATCTCTGTGGACGTCATGCATATTTTTACCCCTGAAATTTTGTTTAAGTTATTTGCCTCAGGATCTTTAGAGCTTCGTTCAGATGAGAGATGAAACAGCTGGTGTCCTTATTTCCCAGCTGTTCAAATATCTCCAGAAATTCCTCACGGCGGCGTTTGTAAAAATCCTTTCTCATTTTCTTGCCTTTGGCTGTAAGCCGTACTTTTACGATTCTCCGGTCTTCTGTATCGCGCATGCGTTCTGCAATTTTATCTTTTTCCATGCGGTCTACCATGTCTGTTATGGTCGATCTTTTCACGCGGGCATTTCTCCCAATTTCTCCGATTGGATATTCGAGGTCAGGATCAGTAAAGGCGAAAAGAAACTTAATTAGAGAAGGAGATATGTTGGCTCCTGATTTGTCACCGTCCCTGAAGACTGTTTTATTATAAAACTCATCAAGAAAGTCACGTATTATAAACATTCGTTCATTCGTTATGTCTTCGTTTTTCATTTTTCCTCCACGTTTTATACAATAACGGATATTCCGAAATTGGAATATCCGATGTCTAACAAATAACACATTTAAGCAAGATGTCAATCTTGAAATGGTGTTTTTACCTATAAAGATTTAATATCTTTTAAAATCAAGCGGTTAGTTTTTTGAACGGTGGATTAAAAAGGAATGTTTTTTGTGAAAATGATGTGCGGCATTTTGTTTATCGGCTGACTTTGAATGAAATAAGCAGCAGATAATGGGTCGGGTTTAAAAATAAGAAAGGAAACTTCTTTTAATGCTTCAGAAAAAACAGAGTAAAAATATTTTTCCCATTTCTCTCAGGGGCGAACTTTTAGAGAAGCTTAAATATTAGTTTTTTTCTTTGGTATCATCGATAGAAGCTTATTGCGGAGCGTTGTTACCTCTTTAATATTAAGAAGGTTTACTAGCGCACCATAGAAAACAATACCAAAAAATATTGCAGCTGTAAGCGAGATAAGGTTTGAAAAAAGTATTTTTCCCAAAAGGTTATTTATGTTTTTATCAATCCACCATGTAGCGGCTCCCATCAGGACAGATAAGGGAAAGACTTTTATGAAACACTTGATTATCCGTCCTGCTTCATATCCCCCTGTATTTTTATAAAGCATAAAGCTCAGAAAAATAAAATTTACAGTTATGCATAGAGAAACAGACAGGGCGATTGCTTTAAACTGCAGACTATCAAGTGTTGTGATGACAACAATTATGTTTAAAAAGATAGTTATAAGTGATCCAAACACAGGGTATCTGGCTTTGTCCAGAGCATAAAAAACAGGAACAATAATTTTCTGACCTGAAAAAGCCACTAATCCAATGGCGTAAAGAGAAAGTGCTATCGCTGTTCTGGATGTATCTGCAACTGTGAAGTTCCCATGCTCAAAAATTACTCTGATAATTGGACGTGAAAGAAAAATGAGGGCAAGGGTTGCCGGTACGGCCAGGATAATGCAGAGGACTGTTGAAGAGACATATGCCTCCTTCAATTTTCCCATGTCAGCGTTTGACGCATGGCGTGAAACAAGAGGCAGTGTCGCGACAGATAAAGATACGCCCACGATTCCTATTGGAAACCATAGGACACGGTAGGCATAAGTCAGCCAGGAAAGGCTGCCCTGTTCGCAGCCTGAGGCGAAAAAAGTATTTATCAGAACGGTTATCTGAAGCGGTGCAAGACCGATAATTGCCGGCAGCATTAGTTTCAGTATTCTTTTTAAGTCAGGATCTGAAAAATTTAGACGGGGTCTGTATATAAAGCCCTGTTTAGTAAGGGATGGAAGCTGTATGATGATTTGAAGTATGCCGCCGACTACAACACCGCATGCCATCCCAACGATAGGATT
Source organism: Pseudomonadota bacterium (assembly GCA_024640785.1). Taxonomy (GTDB): domain Bacteria; phylum Desulfobacterota; class WTBG01; order CAIYCZ01; family CAIRTM01; genus JAHEEI01. The sequence continues at coordinate 904 of JAHEEI010000115.1, read as the reverse complement.
GAAACCGTATTTTGGTGCAATGATAGAAAGAATTACCCCTGAAACAATTGATCCAAGATTAAAGAAACTGGAGGTTAAAGCGGGAATAAAGAATTTGCCAAGTGTGTTTAAAATACCCATTGCAACGGCAGAAAGCGAAACAAGAAGCAGGAAGGGAAACATGATAGAGGTCATTAGCGTGGTAAGCTCATGTTTGCCTGTTAATTTTGAATAGTCAGTCGTGGTGATAAAATAAACAATGTCGGAAGAAAAATACATTCCGGCTGCACAGATGATTCCAACGATTATGATGATAGTTGTTATTACATTGTTCGCCAGTTTTTGAGTAGCTTCAGTTCCTCTTTTAATTTTACAGTCAGTGAAAACCGTTACAAAGGCAGAGCTTAACGCGCCTTCTGCAAAGAGTTCACGCAAAAGATTCGGAATGCGGTATGCAACCACAAAAGCATCATAAGCAAAACCGGCACCAAAGAATATCGCAAATATCTGTTCGCGAACAAGACCCAGTATTCGGCTGGCAAATATTGCGGTGCCTACTGATCCTGCTGAACGTGCTATAGTTTTTGTTTCGCTGATTTCAGTTTTCATTTAGATGGCGAAATTTATTATATTGCAAGTTTAAGTATAAAATATTTGCGATAATGCCATAATCATACTTTTTTTAAAAGGAATTTAACTGTTAACCGGCCGGATGGTTCGAGTTTTGATAAAATACAAACTATAAAAAATATTAAATATCATAATAAATAATGTTATTTTATAGCATTATTTATTATAATAATCTTGATGATTTAATAAATATGATTATAATTCTTTCCCCCCTTGACAATAGATCATTAAGTCTTAACTTTTACAGATATTAAACAGGCCCACAATCAAAAAAAGCATAAAACAGTGCCTAAAG
>JAHEEI010000114.1 GCA_024640785.1 Pseudomonadota bacterium | reverse complement strand
CGTCAGTAATAAGCGAAACATCCTTATCCAGACCCATCCCCACGATAGAGGATGTAGGCGTCAGCATTTCACGCATGCCCGGCCCTCCTTTGGGTCCTTCATAGCGAACCACAATAACATTTCCTGGCTTGATCTTTCCGCCCAGAATATCTGCCACAGCAGCTTCTTCAGAATCAAATACCCTTGCCGTACCCTTACTGGTCATCATTTCTGGCGCAACCCCGGACTGTTTAACCACACAGCCATCAGGAGCAAGATTACCCTTTAGAATCGCTATCCCTCCTTCCATGCTATGTGGCTTATCAATTGGAAGAATAACCTCATTATTCTTAACCACAGCAGCATCAAGGCTGTCTTGAAGCGGCATACCGGTTGCGGTAATACAGCTTCCGGTAATCAGATCTTTTTTTGAAAGCTCCTTCATCACAGCCATAATACCTCCTGATCTGTCAAGATCCTCAATATGATTTGGACCGGCAGGACTCAAAGCGCACAGGTGGGGCGTTTTTTTGCTTATCTCATTAAAAACTTCCAGTCCAAGATCTATTCCCGCTTCATGTGCTATGGCAGGGACATGCAAAACTGTATTTGTTGAACAACCAAGCGCCATGTCAACTGCAACCGCATTCCTGAAAGCTTCTAAGGTTGCAATGTCACGCGGCTTGATATCTTTTTCGACAAGCTCCATTATTTTCATTCCCGCATATTTAGCAAGACGCTTACGCGCGGCATAAACAGCCGGAATTGTCCCGTTTCCGGGAAGACCCATACCCAGCGCTTCGGTAAGACAATTCATTGAATTGGCCGTAAACATGCCGGAACATGATCCACATCCGGGACAGGCAGTGTCCTCAAGTTCCTTAAGTTCTTCTTCAGTCATCTTTCCTGATTTCACCCCGCCCACACCTTCAAACACGGTTATAAGATCCGTCTCTTTTTCACCCTTTTTCCCTGATATCATGGGCCCACCGCTCACAAAAACAGCCGGAATATTAAGTCTCATCGCAGCCATAAGCATTCCAGGAACAATCTTATCGCAGTTGGGTATCATAACCAGCCCGTCAAAAGGATGGGCCATTGCCATAACCTCTACTGAATCTGCAATAAGCTCACGGCTTGAAAGTGAATATTTCATGCCTTCATGGTTCATGGCTATACCGTCACATACGCCTATGGTCGGAAACTCAATGGGGGTCCCGCCTGCCATCCGTATCCCTGCTTTAGCAGCTTCTGCGATTGTATCCAGATGAATATGTCCCGGAATAATTTCATTCTTTGAGTTCACAACACCTATCATGGGTCGTTTTATTTCTTCATCAGTATAACCCATGGCCTTAAAAAGGGACCGGTGAGGCGCCTTTTCAATTCCTTTTTTCATTTTATCGCTTCGCATTTCTTCCTCCAAAATAGTTGTAGCTCGTTATTTTTAAATTTAAATAGACCCTGGTCTGAAATTATTTTACTCCAGGCTCAATTAATCACCCTTTCACCAGTTTTAGAGTAAATCTTTATACAATTTTTTAATAATCATCCAAAGAAATATTTTTTTCAACAAAATTCAAGTAAAAACTTCTTGACAAAAAAATAATCCCGGCTTAAAAGTATAACAAACGTTCAACCATACCGCATGGAGACATTATGACAGAAAAACTTACTGAAAAACAGGCTCGTGTATTTAACTTTATTGTAAAATATAAAGAAGAAAGCGGTTATCCACCCACAGTACGGGAAATAACCCAAAATCTGGGGCTTTCCGGCCCAAACAGCGCAAAAAAATTCCTGGATATACTGGAAAGAAAAGGCTGGATCAAAAAGACAGCAAGAAGCTCCAGGGCTATTGAAATACTGAATGAAGCAAAAAAAGTTCTGCCATATATGGTTCCGGTGGTGGGAAATATTCAGGCTGGAATACCGATACTGGCAATTGAAAATATTGAGGAAAATATCGCACTTGACCCTTCTCTTGCGGGAGATAAAGATACCTTTTTTCTGAAAGTGCGGGGAAATAGTATGATAGATGCCCACATAATGGATGGAGACCTTGCCATGATCCGACCCCAAAGCACCGTTGAACAGGGTGAAATAGCAGCTGTCCTTATCGGAGAAGAAGCCACTATTAAATACTTCTTTAAAGAAGAGGAATTTATCCGGCTCCAGCCGGCAAACCCTGACATGGAACCCATACTGATACGGGAAGATAAAGAACATGTAAAAATAATCGGAAAGATCACAGGCCTTGTCCGGAAAATGGATTGAAAATGGTTGTTTTTTTTAATGAAAAAATAAAGGTCGGTGCTGTCTTTAAGAACGGAAATGTTTTTCCAAAATGGTTTCAGTACCACAGCAAAAAAATAACCGTGAAAGAAATCACCTATTCATGGAAAAGAAAAAACGGTGAGAATCGTCTGATATATTTTTCCGTATCTGACGGGGTCAACCTGTATGAACTCTCTTTTCAGCCGGGCAATCTTTTATGGAATCTGGAAGCCTGCGAATAGCACAAACTATAAAAAACAAAACAATGTTTAAAAGGATAAATAATCAATCCGGGCAAAACAAATTTCTATGGCCCGCCGAAAAAAACAGGAATTAAATTACTCAATATACCAGAAACCTGAAACCAGATTATGACACGAATCATCGCCCACCTTGACATGGATGCCTACTTTGCATCTATTGAACAGCAGTTCAACCCCGGCTTAAGGGGAAAACCCATTGCCGTTACAGGCAAAGGGAACCGAACCATTGTAACCACTTCATCCTATGAAGCCCGTGCTTTCGGCGTAAGAACAGGCATGAACAAGTATGAGGCAAAAGCAAAATGTCCCCAGATCATATTTGTTGAAGCAAACAACAGCAGGTATACTGACACCTGCAAATGGTTTGTTAATCTCTGCAGAAAATTCACACCCACAGTGGAAGTCTTTTCCATAGATGAAGTGTTCCTTGATCTGACGGGATCAATAAAACTCTTTGGCCCGGCAAAACAAATCATCACTGAAATAAGAAAAACCCTTTTAGAACAAAAAGGCATTACCTTTTCCGCAGGTATCGGCCCGAACAAGCTTGTCGCAAAACTGTTAAGCGATATGAAAAAACCCAACGGTTTAACCGAAATCACAAAAAAAGAGATTCCCGAACTCTTAGGAAATCTACCCATTTCAACACTGTGCGGAATTGGAAAAAAAACAGAAAAGAAACTTTTATCCCTTGGCATACAGACCTGCGGAGAACTGGGAAAAGCAGACCCTGCTATTTTAAGACGATATTTCGGAATAACAGGTAACGCCCTGGTACAGATGGGACAGGGAAAAGATAACCGCCCCGTAGTCCCGGTGGAAGAGGCCCCATCCCCCTGCTCTGTCGGGCACAGCACAACCTTTGACCATGACATCTCATCAAAGGAAATCCTGAAAGCACAAATGCTAAGGCTGTCTGAAATGGTGGGACGAAGAGCAAGAGAAAGAAATTTCTCCGGAAAGACAATTGCGCTGACCATACGTTACAAAGACTTTACCACGTTTACAAAACAGATCTCGCTTCAAACACCCATTAATAAAACCCGGGACATAAACGCGGCCTCGGACAAAATACTGGAAAGCATAAACCTTACTCAATCTGTAAGGCTTCTTGGGATATCACTTTCAAACCTTGTTAATACACCTAAACAGCTTGAACTTTTTACAGAAGAAAAAAAGCAGCAGCAACTCACGTATGCCATGGATAAAGTAAACAGTAAATTCGGAGATTTCACTCTCACCTGGGGAAGTCTTATGCCCCTTGAAAACCGGGCAAAGATAATATCTCCCGCCTGGAGACCGGAAGGCCCCCGAAAAATTGAATTTTGAGGCTTAAAATATGTCACTGTGAATTTCATCACAGATGAATATCCGAAATCTATACCCTTAAACAGTGCGTCCCGCATTTAGTGCGGGATGACATCTTTAGACTTTCCCCGACGTTCTCTTCTCCTTGCACCAGACTATTGGTACGCTCTCTCAAAGATAGAAATAGTATCTTTCAGTGTAAGCTCAACCGGAGTCAGGTCATATAGAAAACCCATAGCGTTTATGGCATTTTCAGCAAGCTTTGGAATATCCTCTTTTTTCACCCCATAACCTGACAGGGTCTCATCATCAATACCTATACATTTAATAAGCTTTTTAAGCCCCGCAATAAACGCAAAAGGTTTTTCACCTTCGCCAAGAGAGTCCACCTCCTCACCCATTGCACGGGCCATATCAGAAAACCTTTCAGGATTTTTTTCTGCCACATACGAAAAGAAAGCAACAGAAAGCATGGCAAGACCGGCCCCATGGGGCACGTCAGGATAGTAGGCGCTCACAGCATGCTCCATCGAGTGATGGGCGATACAGCATGAAAGAGACTCACAAATGCCTGCCTCAGTTGATGCCCAGGCAAGCTTTGTCCGTGCTTCAATATCTGAGCCTTTATTTACCGCCACAGGAAGATATTTTGTTATAATCCTGATAGCCTCAAGAGCAAACAGGTCTGAAGCCGGCTGGTTAACATTTGCGATATAGCATTCAGCCGCATGGAAAAAAGCATCCATGCCCGTATACGCTGTCATCTTCGGCGGCACACTCAGCATAAGTTCGGGATCTATTATTGACATGACAGGAAAAGTGTCATCACGGCCCCAGCCTATCTTTTCATTTGTGTTACTTTTGGTAATAACTGTCCATGGATCAGATTCAGTCCCTGTCCCCGCAGTTGTTGGAATTGCGACAAGCGGTAGTGCCTTATTTTTCGGCACCTTTCGGCCCCCTGTTCCCGCCTGCATATAGTCCCAGTAATCACCCTCATTAGCTGCCATCACCGCAATACTCTTTGCAGCGTCAATACTGCTTCCGCCGCCAAGACCAATGATAAAATCACACCCACTTTCCCTTGCACATGCTGCGCCGTCTGTAACATTTTCTGTAACCGGGTTTGCCAGAACTTTATTAAAAACAACGGCCTCAACACCATTTTTCTTTAAACAGGTTTCAACTTTTTCAAGGTAACCATACTTTTTCATTGCCCCTGCAGCACCTATCACAATAAGCGCTTTTTCCCCTGGCAGATAAGGAGTTTCAGCAAGCTCTGAAATTCTGCCGGCACCAAAAATAAGCCTTGTGGGCATATTGTACATAAACTCATTATTCATCTTAAACCTCCCTTTGTTTTGATAGTCTTTTAAAAGTATAAAATTGAACTACCGCCGTGTACAAAACAGTGAATTCAGTATCCCTCTGAAGCGGGCTGAAGAAAAAAACCGCAAAATCCTCCTAAGAGGTTAACAGTATTAAAATCATTTGTAATTCCTAAACCTTTAAACATTTTTCGGCTAAATACGAGGAGTTTAAACCCGAAGAAGACAATAACACAATTACCAAAAAGGCGGAATATGAAAAATACTTTATCTGCCCAATCGAAAGCTTAAAACCTCATTATTTTAGACCCTTTACATCTTTATGATAATTTATCATAATATAGGCATGTCAAATAACTATGGCCCATCATTTCCTGAAAATATTCGACTGGTCCGCCGGACTGCCGCAATATCGCTTGCTGTCAATATATTTCTTTCCATATTCAAGTTTGTTTGCGGAATGCTCGGAAAAAGCCAGGTCATAATGGCTGACGCAGCACATACCCTCTCTGATGCGGTAACAGACGTTGCTGTTATTACCGGATCTCTGTTCTGGTCAAAACTTCCTGACAGGAAACATCCATACGGACACAGACGAATTGAAACCCTAGTAACAATAATAATTGCCGTCTCTCTTACTTTTGTGGGTTTGGGCATGGCCTATAACGGACTGTTAACATTACTGAAAGGAGCTGTCCAAAAAACAGGATGGATTGCTTTCCTTGCTGCGGTTATATCTCTCTGTTCAAAAGAATTTCTTTTTCGCTGGTCATTTTCAATCGGGAAAAAAACAGGATCAAAAGCGTTAATTGCAAATGCATACCATCAGCGCTCAGATGCTTTCAGTTCAATTCCAGCAGCTGTCGCTGTGGCTGCCTCTGCTATAGACCCTAGGCTGTGGTTTCTGGATGATATAGGGGCAATTATAATCGCTTTTTTTATTGTAAGTATCGCATGGAAGCTTGGATGGCCCGCACTTTCAGAACTAATTGACACAGGTGCCCCGCAAAACGAGCTGGATCATATAAAAACCCTTGCCATGGGAGTGGATGGCGTCAAAGAAGCACATGCAATCAGAACCCGTTATGTCGGATCGGGAATTCAGACAGACCTTCACATCCTTGTTGACCCTGAAATAACTGTTCGAAAAAGTCATATGATATCAGATGAGGTAAAACAGCGCCTCATTTCAAGCGGATCGGATATAATTGATGCGGTCATACATGTGGAACCATATGAAGAAGGAAAATGGGGCAAATAGGATTGCCCTGTGAAAACCGAAACAGCCCTTCTGAATATTCATTAAATTTCACTGTTTACTATTTATTCCATCCAGAATATAATTGGTAATAAAAACAGAAGACTGAATCCATGGAAGAACTAATCAGTAAATTTGACATATATCTGCAGAGCGCTCCGCTGACAGCTCTTATGGTTGCATTTCTGGCAGGACTGATCACAAGTTTTACCCCCTGTGTATACCCCTTAATACCGGTTACAGTGGGATTTATCGGAGCCAAAAGTGCCAACAGCAGAGGCCGGGCCTTTTATCTCTCCCTTTTTTATGTACTTGGAATTGCAATCGTTTATTCATCCCTTGGAATGATTGCAGCGTTAACCGGTCAGTTTTTTGGCCAGATCAGCACCAGCAAGTGGACATATCTTTTTGTGGGGAACATTTTTCTGTTTTTCGGTCTTTCCATGCTGGATGTTTTTTCTCTTGAAATGGCCTTTCTTCAAAGATTCATTCCTTCATCCAGAGGAGGAACAAAAGATATATTTTCAGCCTTTGTTTTCGGCGGGATCTCTGCCCTTATCGCAGGCCCCTGCACCACACCTGTTATCGGCAGTCTGTTAACTTATGTAGCCTCAAAACAGAATATTATGCTTGGATTTTCAATGCTCTTTTCATTTGCCCTGGGGCTTGGTTTTCTGTTATTATTAGTTGGTACCTTCACTGGCATAATATCGTCTCTACCAAAATCCGGAAGCTGGATGACAATAGTGAAAAAAGTTTTTGGATTCTTTATGATATTTATCGGTGAATACTTTATCTTAAAAGCCGGACAACTAATGATATAGAAAGAATGTTCATGAAAAAAATCAATTTTTTTTTATTACTCCTATTCTGTTCAACCCTGCTTACACTGTCAAACTGTACAGCCCAGGAAAAAAGCATTTTACCTAAATCAGGTATTGATCAGGGACAGCTCGCAACCGATTTTACCCTTAACGATTTGAGCGGGAAAAAAGTAACCCTCACATCTTTCAAAAATAAAAAGACTGTTATTCTTTCCTTTTGGGCAACCTGGTGCCCCTACTGCGTTAGAGAGGTTCCGAAACTTAAAGAACTTCATTCAAAATTCTCCAATCGCGGCCTTGAAATTATTTCTATAAACATTGCAGCAAATGATCCGATTTCCAGGGTAACAGCGTTTAAAAAAGATCAGAAGATTCCCTATCCCGTACTGTATGATAAAGACCAAGCAGTATCACGCATCTATGCAGTATCCGGAATCCCGGTAACGCTTATTATTGACCCTAACGGGTTAATCATTTTCAGAGGATACGGACTGCCTGAAGATGCTGAGCAATATTTTGACAAGAACCTGGATTCAAAAAAATAAACTATCCACCTTAACCAAAAAAGCCTGCGATTAATATAATTCCGAACCTTTTTTATATATAGCACCCAAAAGAGGATTATTTTTTTAGCGCTAACAGCTTGATTTTTCAAAGTTGATACTCTAAAACATGCTATTATTTTACCTCATTTCGCACCCCTTTCTTGGCGGACTTTTCAACGGACATTAGCAGGCCAGATTTTAATCTTGAAAAATATCACCGTAAAGTTAACAGCACTCATAAAATTCAACATTTCCCTTTTAATCCATATATAAATAATATATATTCTTTAGTTCAATATTAATTGAAAGATGTAATCATGAAAAATTCGCTTTCTGGTAAGGGATATGAGTTTGTCAAAGACCAAAATATATGGTTGCGACCAGATTACGAAGGTATAGCCTACAGTGACGGAGATAAGGTGGAAAATCGAATTGGTTCAGCTATCGCTGAGGCAGTCAACCTGTCTGTCCTTTCACCGGAACTTAAAAAATACTCCACAGACTGGCCAAGTCTTTACCACCTTTCAAGTAGTCGAGCCAACATCCTTCGGCCTTTTGCCTCAAAACTTGAAGTTAGCTCAGTTCTTGAGATTGGAGCTGG
>JAHEEI010000113.1 GCA_024640785.1 Pseudomonadota bacterium | reverse complement strand
TAACCACAAGTACTTTAACAAATCCCAAAAACAACAATACGTGCCATACCTTTAATTCTTGAAAAAGTTCATATCACTTCTAGCAATATTAATTATTTATTTTAAATTTTCAGGATTGTTAATATAATAATGAATTGATGTCAGGTGAAGTCTGAACTCTGCTTCAAGGTCTATCAGATCAAGTCAAACTTTTACCATTTTAATGCTAAAGAAAAAAACCCGGCTTATTAAGCTCAGAAATAATAAACTTATTTTCCGCAACACTTTTTATATTTTTTTCCGCTTCCACAGGGACAGGGATCATTCCGGCCGACTTTCGGTTGCGGCCTGACAAACTGCTTCGGCATCACACCCTGACCATCAACAAAAAACCATTCGCCGTCCTGTTTCTCAAATGTGGCCAGCTCATGGTGTCTTCTTCTCTCTCCATTTTCTGAATAATGCGCTACAAATTCTACGGTCCCAATTTCATCCTTTGGCCCGCCGTTTTCAACTTCAATTATTTCAAGCTCATTCCAGTCCGATCTTTCAGACCAGTCGGAAATACTTTTCTTATCAAACTCCTTCTTTTTTGAAGGATGAATCGTATTATAAATATAATCGATTTCTGTCTTAGCATAGGCACAGTATCTTGAACGAAGCAGTTCCTCTGCGGTTTCTGCCTTACGGAACCCGGTTATAAGAGGCTCACAGCACACTTCGTAAGTTTTTCCTGAACAGCATTTACAGGTCTCCATTTGTTCTCCTTATCATGTTTTGCTATAAATTACAGGCTTCGGGTCTCTCCCTTTTCATAAGCTTCATCAACAGACAGACCCCTCTTTGCTGCCGCTGCAGCAGCAAGTCTGTCACAACACTCATTCTCCGGTGTTTCGGCATGACCTTTTACCCAGACAAATTCAATATCTCTATTTTCGCAAAGTTCAAGAAGCTTTGACCAGAGATCAATATTTTGCGCCTTTTCAGAACCGCTTCTGATCCAGCCGTTTTTACGCCATTTTACTGCCCATCCTTTGGTTATGCCGTTAACCACATAAGATGAATCAGAATAAAGTCTTACACCGCATCCGGGCTCAAGACTTTCGATGGCCTTTATACAGGCAATCATCTCCATCCTGTTGTTTGTCGTTAGCCTATACCCCCCTGAAAGCTCTTTTCTGTGGCCATGATGCAATATAACAGCTCCATATCCGCCCGGCCCCGGGTTCCCACTGCAGCCGCCATCCGTATAGATAATCACCTTTTCACGGTCATCAACAGCTGCCGGAGTTTTTGACAACTTTTGTGAACCAGAAGAATTATCCGTACCCCTGTTCTCCTGAAGCCATTCTTCTGCCTCATACAGAGTGGAATGCCCTTTATAAACTGCGCCGGGGAAGGAGAAGACCTGTGCTTTGGCACCGTCATCTCCGTCCCAGTTTCTATATATACCCGGTTTCCGGCCGTTGGCTACTGCATAATAATTTTTCTTTTTTGAGGCCATATTCTTAAGCTCCAAACATCCTAGGAAGGATTTTATTACTCAACCTTATCCGGCACTGCCGGCCGAACTTTTAAAACTGTTTCTTTTCGAATATGCACCGTTCCCGGACGATCCCCCCTGACTTTTGTAACATGTTTCGCCAGGGTACAGGATACAGGCACCACACCGCCTGATCTTGCCTTGCTATGATAGGCAGCCACGGCTGCTGCCTGTTTAATAATATCTTTATCAGGCGCTTCTTTTTCACTGACCCTTAAGATTACATGACTGCCGGGCATTCCCCGGACATGAAACCAGTAATCATTGGGAGCGGCAAACTTAGTGCTTAAAAAATCATTTTCCACGTCCGTTTTACCGGCTAGGACCTTATAACCGCCGGGCAGCTCATATTCAAAAGCATCAGGCCTTCTGTTTATTTTATCTTTGTCCTGACTAGGCATAGACCACTACTCAACCTCAATAGCCTTTCCGTTGATTTCGACAACCTGACCTTTTCTTACTTTACACCTTTTACGGCTTTCAACTACACCGTCCACCGTTACAGCCCCTTCATTAACGGCAATTTTTGCCGCACCGCCCGTAGCACATAATCCAGCTACTTTTAAAAGCTTAATTAATTCGATATATTCGCCGTCTATTGAGATTTTCGCCACAACAAACTGTTCCTTATTTTTTCATCTTATCAAGCTTTGACTTGAAAATATCTCCAAAAGTACCAAAAGACCCTGTCTTGTTATCTTTTGTTTCTAAAACGTGCTTTCGGTATTCATGATCACTAACGGCTTCTTCCTGGACTTCAACTGTGTCAAGGATCAGAGAGATCTGTTTTTTATCCAGCTCAATCTTTTCAATTTTCACCGTAATCTCCTGACCAGCCTTTAAAATATCCCCGGCAGAGTTTATTTTCTTGCCTGTCCCAAGCCTTGAAATATGAATCAAACCGTCTATCCCCGGTTCAAGAGTTATAAAAGCACCGAACTTTACAAGTCTTGTAACTTTTCCCTGATAAAGCGACCCTTCACTATACTTCATGACAGCCCCTTCCCAGGGATCAGGCTGCTTCGCCTTAAGAGAAAAAGAAAGCCTGTCGTTTTCCCAGTCCACTTTGATTACTTCGACTTCGACCTGCTGTCCAACAGATATATATTCGTTTATATTCTCCACCCTGCCCCAGCCGATTTCAGATATCGGCACAAGACCTTCCGCTCCGTCGATATCAACAAATGCACCAAAATCACGTACTGATGTAACTGTCCCGGTAACGGTCATGCCCTCTTTCAATGTCTCTTTTAATGCTTCTTTTTTAACTTTCTGTTCAGCAGCAAGCACTTCCCGGTTTGACAGAACAATATTTCGGCCTCTTTCACCATATTCAGTTATGAGAAAAGGCAGTAACATACCTGCATATTTGCCTGTATCATCAACCCGTCTTAACCCCATTTGTGAATAGGGACAAAACCCGCACACTGCACCTGCAAGCTTAACTGAAAACCCTCCCTTGATCTCTTTTTCAACCGAACCTTCAACAGGAATTCGGTTTCTGTAAGCATCTTCAAGATGAGATTTATCAGCAGACCCCTTACCCACTTTTGTTGTAAAAATCATTTCACTATTTGTTTCTGAAAGGAAAAATACCTCCAAAGAATCACCCTCTGAAACTGCGATGTCATTGTTTTCATCAGTCAGCTCACTCCTGGCCAGGCACCCTTCGCTTTTACCGCCCAAATCAAGGAATACCCATTCATCTGTTATTTTAAAAATTATCGCAGCAGTCTTATCTCCCTGTTTGAGCTTAACAGGAGCTTTATAACTTTCAGCAAGAAGCTCAGAAAAACTCCCCTCCTCTTCTTTTTCATTGCTTTTAGTATTTTTTTCCAGCATGGTTTTGCCTGTTTTTAATGTTTATGGTTTAGCTTTTGAAAGCTTATCTGAACAAATTGAGGGATTTAGTTAACTTTTGAAAAAACAAGCGAATATAATCGGTTGGATTAAAGGACTGAACATCTGAAGCAATTCTGCTTTTGTGTCCATCTGGATTAAATGAACTTATATTTCTAACACCTGAAACCAGAGATTGCCAAAAACTTTTGCGGCTGCACCCTATAGAAGAAAAAACGCCTATGCCTGTTACAACTATTGCGTCTTTCTCATTCATTTATCACCATATAAACTGTCAATAGTCTCTGCAACCAGTCCATCTATAAGTTCTTTAACAGAAACGATCTTTTCACACCTGTAAGCGTTTGAACCGGCAAAAATAAAAGCTTCATCAATTTTACCTTCTGAGGCCTTCGCAAGCACCTTTGCTATACAGTATGGAGCTGTCTTTGGATTACACGACCTGAGGCACCGGAACTCACATTTAAAAGGGATTGTTTCTCCATTTTTTATTCTTTGAACAAAAGCATTGTTTATAACTCTTCCGGGCAGGCCCACCGGACTTTTAATAATAGTTATGTCGCCTTCTTTTGCATTGAGGTATGCCTGTTTAAAATTATCATGCACATCACATTCATGGGTACAAACAAATCGTGTTGCCATCTGAACACCTGAAGCCCCTAGCTTTAAAAATCTTGCAATATCTTCCCCTGTATATATGCCACCTGCAGCGATAACGGGAATATCAAGCCCTATCTCCTTACTCTTTTCAATAACTTCGGTAACAAGCTGTTCCAGAGAAGGTATTTTGCCACTAATCATATCATCGGGATTAAAACCAAGGTGCCCGCCTGCTTTTGAGCCTTCAACTATGACCGCATCAGGAAGCCTGTCATAATTCCTTTTCCATTTCTTGCAGATTACCTGCAATGCTCTTCCCGATGAAACAATGGGAACTAACTTTACATCTGAACCCATAGTGTATTTTGGTAATTCAAGAGGAAGTCCTGCACCTGAGATAATAAGATCAACACCTTCATCGACAGATGCCCTTACCAAGTTTTCATAGTTGGAAAGAGCAACCATAGCGTTTACACCTATAACCCCACTTGTTGCTTTTCGTGCTTCCCTGATCTGAACCCTCAACTCGAGTTCATTTAATTTGGCAAATTGAAAACCCGGAGCATCTTCATACTTCCCAAGCCCTACACTTGCAATCACCCCCACTGAACCCTGGTTGGCAACAGCTGCAGCAAGTTTAGCTCTTGATACTCTAACTCCCATTCCACCCTGGATTATGGGAGGATTTATTTCTAAATTTCCGATGTGCAAAGAATGTAATTTATTTTTACTCATCTGTCTTTTCTATTTTCTTATCCTGAAGGTTTCAGATATTATTCAATAAATATAACATAGTTTGGTGCTAAATAATGAAAAAAGTTTTTTTAATTTACGACAAAAATTATTCAATTTGATTTCTTGGTATATATATATATGGCAGGACTTGGTATTGAATTTCTAGATTTTCATACGTAAAAATTTATAAAAGTAACAATGTATTATTTCTGGTACAATTAGTCAAGCAATAAGATTTTTGACAATACCTTAAAATACTTGAGAACAGCCCTTAAACCCCAAAACTATTATTTTTCAAACTTTTTTATGGTTTCAGGAAAAAGATAGTCAATAAAGTGTTTTGCAACTATTCTTCCGCCCCTCGGTGAAATCGCAAGATCAGGCGCAAGTTCAACAACCCAGTATTTTCCGGTTCTTTTATTTACCAGAAAATCCACCCCGCACACAGGAAGCTCAATTTGACGAACAATTTTTTTAGCAGTATCAACAAGATCCTTCCTGACCCGGTCAGTGACAACCTCAACAATACCACCGGTATGATAATTTGAATTCATTCTGACCTCAATTTTACAACCTTTTTTGGGCACACTCTCATAACTAAAACCTTTGGCAGAAATAGTTCTTAAAGTCTCCCTGTCAAAAGGAACCACATTTACCGGATCCAGCTTTTTGGTCATGCTATTTTTTTTACGGATAAGCTTTCGAAGGCTGTCTTTACCATTTCCAGTAACAGATGCGGGAAAACGTCTTACAGCCGAGACAAATCTGTAGTCAACAAATATAAGCCGGTTATCCTCACCACTGACATACTCTTCTAAAATAATATTACCTTCAAACTTTGCGGCAGACCTTACTGCCGCCCGTAAATCAACCTGATTATTAATTTTTACTGATACTCCGCGCGCGCCCCACTGCGTGCAAGGTTTAACCACAATATTTTTAAACCGCTTAAGAAATATTTCAGCCTTTTGATAACTTTGAAAAAGTTCCTGCGCAGGAACAGAAAATCCGTGTTTTTTTAAAAAAGAATTTGCAAGGTGCTTATCCTGGGCAAGCTGAAACGTAATGGCTCCCACTCTGTCAGTCAACGACCTACAGCAGCGAATCTGTTTCCCCTTATACACAAGTTTATATATCGGTGTGTCAGGATCAATAACCTCCACACTTATACCGCGTTTAACTGCTTCATCTGTAATAGTTGTTGTATAGGGACTTTCCAAAATAATTATCCTTTTATCTGGCAAAACCCTGAGCTAATTCTCAATCCCTTTTCTGGCTTTAACACCATTATTATAATAGTGCTTAATCTCTTTCATCTCAGTCACAAGGTCCGCCCGTTCTATTATCTTGGGGTCCGCTTTTCTGCCGGTAATAACAATTTCTACATGTCCGGGTTTTTTGTCTATAAGACCGATCAAATCTTCAACACTAAAAAGCTTATAGTATATCGCGATATTGGCTTCATCAATTACAACCAGGGAATAGTCTCCGGACATTATCGCGTTTTTAAGTTCATCAAAGCCCTTCTTTGCAGCATCAAAATCTTCTTTTGTCGGCTCGCCATGAATAAATGCATCCCTACCATATTGCTTCAGGGTTATAAAATCATCATAACGTTTAACAGCTTCTAGTTCGCTATATTCCATACCTTTAACGAACTGTGCAATAAAAACCTTAAGCTTTGCCCCTGCGGCTCTTAAAGAAAGACCAAGCGCTGCAGTTGTTTTCCCTTTGCCGTCACCGCTATAAACCTGTACATAACCCTTCATGAGATATCTTTCTAATATTTAATATCCGGTATTGAACAACTAATTTGCAAAAACATAATTTTTTACTATATTATAACAACTATGGATATATGCGCAAATATATTTTATTATAATTAATACTATTATTGTTTATAATATGTTTAATTAAAGTATAATTATTATTTTGACATTCAAAAGGCAACCCAGAAGAACATATAAAATAATCTGGATCAGGATTTCATGGAAATAAACCTCGCAAAAACAGCTGGTTTCTGTTTTGGCGTTAAAAGAGCCATAAAAATTGCCCTTGAAACAGCCAAAAAAGATACCCCCATAGAAATGCTCGGCGATATTGTACACAATGAAAATGTAATAAAACAGCTTTCAAAAAAAGGCATTCAAAAAGTCTCTGAGCTAAGCACTGGAAAAGAAAAAACCCTTATCATCCGCGCCCATGGCGCAGAGAGAAAAACGTTTGAGCAGGCAAAAAAACTGGGGTATTCAATTGTGGACGCAACCTGCCCCATGGTGACCGAGATACACAACATTGTAAAAGAGATGGAAAACAGCGGACATAAAATAATCATAATCGGCGATAAAAACCATGCAGAAGTTAAGGGAATAGCGGGACAGCTATCAGAAAAACCGTTTATCATAAGCAACAGGGATTCAATCCCTTATCAGGAAGTTGAAAAGATTAAAAAAGCTGTCATCGTAATCCAGTCAACCCAGATGATCGAAAACGCTGAAGAAATCCATGAAGCTTTAAAACCCCTTATAGATGAGCTTAAATTTTTTAACACTCTTTGTAAAACCACCAAATCAAAACAGGCAGAGATAAAAATGCTTCCCCTTGAAAATGATGTTATCATCATAATCGGTTCAAGAACAAGCGCCAACACCAATAGGCTGTACCAAATATCAAAAAGCTTAAATGAAAAAACATACCAGGTCATGTCAGAAAAAGAGATTGACCCTTCATGGTTTAAGGGAGCTCAAAAAGTCGGGGTATCTACCGGGGCATCGACCCCGGATGAGGCAATAGAAAGTGTCCTGGAATACTTGAAGAAGCTTAAATAATGAAAATAACATTTTTACTCGTTGACGCTTTAAACCTTATCCGAAGGACCTATGCTGCTCATCCCGGCGAAGAAAGCCCCGAACATATGAAAGGCGCCCTGGAATCCACAAGACACTCTCTTCAGCGAGCTCTCCGCGAGACCGGACCGACTCACGCGGTCTGTATTTTTGACAGCCATGGAAAAAGCTGGCGGCATGCCCTCTTGCCCACTTACAAAGAAGGCAGACCGGCCATGCCGGGTGAACTGGAAAATAGCCTTAACGATTTCAAATCCTCCTTTCTTGAACTGGGCATAACCTCACTGACGTTTCCAAACATAGAAGCAGACGACATAATAGCAACGCTTGCGCACAAAACCTCTCAAAAAAATGGTCTCGCGATAATTCTTTCTACAGACAAATCGTTTTTGCAGCTTTTATCAGAAAACATCTCTGTGCGTGACCACTTTAACAAAAAAAATTTAGATAGAAAATATGTTGAAGATAAATTTTCAGTCGAACCTGAACAGCTCATAGACCTTTTTGCCCTAGCCGGAGATACCACAAATCATATCCCGGGCGTTCCCAAAGTGGGCTTAAAAACTGCTGCAAAACTTCTTAACGAGCATCAGACCCTTGAAAATATTATTCTGAACTCTGATACAATTGAAGGTAAGCTCGGCGAGAAAATCCGTTCGAACAAGAATAAAATAACACTTTTTAAAAAACTGGTCTGTTTACAAACAGATATTTCAATGGGGTTAAACCTTAAAACGTTCAGATATCTCCATTAAAATTGGTGTTGACGCAAACAAAAACAAGTTATATATAATTAGAATAAACAATTAATAATGAAGGGATAAAGATGGCTTCGGATATAAATGATATAACT
>JAHEEI010000112.1 GCA_024640785.1 Pseudomonadota bacterium | reverse complement strand
CGAGACTATCTCAGAGATAAGAAGGCTTTGATGCAGGAGTTGGGGAGAAAAACCGGTGCGAATATCACAGGCCACTATCACATTGCTACAAAGAATATAACAAAAAAGCAGCTTGTAAAATTGGCACAAAGCTCGGTTAAATATGTAAAACAAAAACTTTCATTGCCTGAGATAAAAGAAATTGATAGCAGGTAAAAAAGTCTATGTCGTGTTCTAAATTTGACTCAGAACATTGGTTGTCAAATTTTATCAAATGCAGATCAAAAACCCTGGATTGTTTTATGTTAAATAAGAAGAAACAGATATTTTATTGAATAGAATAAGTCAACATTACTTCTGATAACCTGAACAGTTCAGATGTATTCAAAAGTCAACATAAGCGATAATAACCTTAACTTTTTCTGAGTCAAAAAAGCATGGTACTTTTAATTATATGAAAAAGAGATATTCTCACATTTTAGGACGTTGAGAAGAGTTTATATGTTTTTAAAAACAGTACGGCCTCGTTTTGGGAGGCCGCATTTAACAAGGACACTATGCAAGAGGGGAGAGGGTTATTCTACAGGACCCAAGGGAAAAATAACTTTACCATAAACTTCGTTTAATACCTGAGCCAGAGCGGCGTAGAACGCAGCCGCTCCGCAGATGATTCCTTCATATCCCGCAATGGTTTTGATGGCGGCATTTCCAGTGAAGTCAGCCGTTGCCAGAAGAAAGAATAGAAGTGTAAGTGATCCGAATATAAACTGGAGTACTCTGTTCATCTTAAGTGTTCCAATAAAAAGAAAAGCAGTTAAAAGGCCCCAGACAAAAAGGTAGCAGCCCATGGCATCAGCAGACGGAGCGGAACCGATTCCTGCTTTAGGAAGAGTGATCAATGCGACCAGGGTCAGCCAGAAAAGTCCGTAAGAAGTAAAGGCGGTGGTTCCAAAGGTGTTGTTCTTTTTCCATTCCATTATTCCAGCGATAACCTGTGCCAACCCGCCGTAAAAAATACCCATAGCCAGAATCATTGCATCAAGAGGAAAAAAGCCGGCATTATGTATGTTTAAGAGAACAGTGGTCATACCAAACCCAAGAAGTCCAAGCGGTGCCGGATTCGAGGTTCTGTCTGCTACTGTTACGGTTATGGTTTCTTCATGCTTCATCAGTTTAATTTCCGGTGCCTTTACAGTGTATTCTACCACATGATCCATGTTTTCTTTTAAATTTCCCTGCATTGAATTATCCCTTTAAATGTTATTCTATATATTTTGGATTTAGAGTTTGATTTATTTAAAGAAATGTTTGGTCGGGGCGAGAGGATTTGAACCTCCGACCCCCTGGTCCCAAACCAGGTGCGCTGCCAGACTGCGCTACGCCCCGACGATAACTTAGTAGATAATAATATCACAAATGTTATTAAAAATCAAAAACTATTTAATTAACAACTAATTAAATACGCAGGAAGCGTACGCTAGCAACTGTTAACTTCCTTTAAAAATTCAGGCAGTACCTTCTTCAGTTCAATAATAGCCCGAGCCCTGTGACTGATACTGTTTTTTTGCTGGGAAGTCATCTCTGAGTAAGTGAGACCCGAAACCCTGTCCAAGAAAATGGGGTCATATCCAAAACCTGCCTGTCCCCGATATCCCTCTATAATGCAGCCCCGGTATTCTCCCTTAACCGTTCTTTTCAAACCTGAAGGGCTCACGATGGCAATTACACAGCTAAACTGGGCTCCACGGCTCTCTTTCGGTACACCACTCAGCTCCTTAAGCAGTTTTTGATTATTTTTGTCGTCATCTGAATCTTCCCCTGAAAATCGAGCGGAATAGATGCCTGGCGCACCACCAAGATAATCAACTTCAAGGCCCGAATCATCTGCAATTGTGATCCGGCCTGTATGCTGCGCAATTGCACAGGCCTTAATAATGGCATTTTCTTCAAAAGTTTGACCGTCTTCAATAATCTCCGGACAATTTTCAAACTCACTTTGAGCAATGATTGAAACATCATCAGATTCAAGCATCTCTCGAAACTCTTTAAGTTTATTTTTATTTCCGGTTGCGAGAACAATTTCCATTTTAATCCAGTAAATTGCGAACACTTACTATAACAATTAAGACTATATAGCTTTAAAAAAGACCTTAGCACAGAAAATTCGATGTGGAACACAAACCGTAACTAAGCTTTTCAAATTAAAAACAGCACAGTTCAGATGTTCACAGATTTTATTTACGGTTTAAACCATGGACAAAACCGCTTAATCTCTCTGAGGCTCCATCAATAAGGCTGTAGACGGACGGCACAATAACAAGGGTAAGAAAGGTAGAGGTTAAAAGTCCGCCAAATATGGTAATCGCGATCGGAGCAAACAGAGCCGCGCCCTCCCCTGTACTGATAGCCATGGGAATAAGGGCAAGACTGGTGGTAAGCGTTGTCATAAGAATCGGACGAAGCCTGTCAACACCGGCCTGTTTAATAGCCGCATGTTTTTCCATACCTTTCTCCCTCAGCTGATTTACATAATCAATTAAAACAATTCCATTGTTCACGACAATCCCGATCAGCATCATAATGCCGATAGAAGACATGACAGAAAGAGAGTTTCCGGTGATAATCAGACCCAGTGCCGCACCGATAAAAGCCAGCGGAATTGATACCATGATCGAAATAGGGTGGGAAAAAGATTCAAACTGAGCCGCCATTACCATATACACCAGCAGAATAATAAGCACCATGATAAAGAGCATGGCCTTCTTCATTTCTCCCATATCCTCAATTGAACCGCCGAATTTATAAAAATAACCTTCAGGCAGAGGGTTGCTTTTATAATATTCTTCTATTTTCTCTCGGATTGCCCCAAGGTCTGCCTGTTCCGGAGAGTAGTTGCCTCTGATGGTGGTAAAACGTTCACGGTTTTCCCGTTTTATTTCGATCGGACCGTACCCCTCACTGATGGTAGCAATATTTGACAGGTTTACCTGGAATCCAAGAGGACTTTGAATCGTAATGTTTTCAAGGTCCCTGAAGGTATCACGATCCTCTTTAGCAAACCGTACCCGGATATCAAACTCATCTCCGGCTTCACGATATTTAGATACCTTGCGTCCCAAAAATGCCGCATCAACCGTCTCAGCCACACGACCCGCAGTGATGCCCATCAGAGAGGCCTTTTCGCGGTCAACATCTATTTTGAGCTCGGGTTTTCCCATGCGAAGGCTTTTGTCTATCTCCATCACACCGTCCATATTTTTCAGAAACTCTTCTGTACGGTCCGAAATACCCTTTAGGACATTCAGGTCGCCGCCGAATATCTTTATCTCAATTGGCCGTTCCCCACCCATGGTAAAATAGTCCATGGTCTGCATAAAATAACAGGTGCCGTCCACAAGTTTGGGTAATTCCTTAAGCATGTCGTTGAAAAACTCCGCACTGGTCCGCGAACGTTCAGCAGGAGAACAAAGTTCAATAAAAACCTCTGATTCATTAACACCTGCAGGCCCTGCAGAATTTGAAAGATCAACTTTGGAAAGATCAGATAGCCCGGTTAATGAGATTATCGATCTAAACTCAGGCTGCTTCATTAAAAGTTTTTCAAATCTATCCACATACTTCAGGGTCTCATCAAGAGAAGTTCCGGGAGCAAGTTTAATAACACCTGTTGCATATGGCTCATCAATTTTGGAAAGGTACTCGCCTTTTACCATACTCAAAGCAACAACACTTAAAATTAAAACAACAAAAGCCAGAGCAACCATAAGCATACGGTTGTTCAGACTAAAACCGATTATCCGGCGGTAACGGACAACAAGGTTTTTAAAGAAGTTCTGTCCGTTTGATTTACCCAGCACCAATACCTTTGACGCCAGCATGGGCACAATAGTTAAAGCAACAAAAAGTGAGGCCATAAGAGCGAAAGCTACGGTTAAACCAAGAGGCTTTGTAAATTCCCCGGCAAGCCCCTGGGCAAAAATAAGCGGGACAAACACAATAACACTTGTAAGCGTTGATGCGGTAATTGCCATGGAAACTTCGGCTGCACCTTTTTGGGCAGCGGTTTTCCTGTCTTCTCCCATTTCAAGGTGCCTGAAAATATTTTCGAGGACAACCACTGAATTGTCCACGATCATTCCAACACCCAGAGCAAGACCGCTGAGCGTTATAAGGTTCAGGGTGTATCCGCCGAAATATATCGCCACAAAGGTCGTAATCACTGCAAAGGGGATCGAAATAAAGAGCGTCAGGGTGGTTTGGATATTTCTCAGGAAAACAAAAAGTACAATTATTGTCAGAATACTTCCCCACATTACCGTCTTTTTAAGCTGCGCTATCGAATCCCTAACCAGCTTTGACATGTCCCAGGCATTGACAATTACAACATCCGACGGCAGAGTCTTTTGAATTTTTGAAAGCTCTTTTCTAACCTCATCCACAACCTCAACTGTATTTGCCCCGGACTCCTTGGTCACCCAGAAAATAACTGATTCCACACCATTAGCCTTGCTCCGGTCCCTTTTTTCCTTATAGAGATCTTTCACCTCGGCGATATCTTTGACATAAACCGCTTTGCCTTCGGAAACCGTAACGACAGTATCTGCAATCGCTGCTGAAGTTTTATACTGGCCTAACGTTCGCAAAACAAACTCCCGTGTTCCCTGAACCAGATGACCGCCCGGGATATCCCTGTTCTGTGACCGGATAACCCTGCTGATATCATCAAGAGAAAGTCCGTGAGCCTCCAGCCGGTTCCGATCAACATCAACCAGTATTTCCCGGTCCAGCCCACCGGTAACAGCTGCTGAGGCAACCCCCGGAAGAGCGTCAAGCCGTTTTTCAACCTGGTCCTCCATAAGCTTACGCAGATTCCTCAAGTCCCTTCCTGTTTTTGAATAAACACCATAATAAAGAATGGGGATCATATCCACATCCCCCTTTAAAACCAAAGGACGTTCAACATCATCCGGCAAGAGATCATAACCGATATCGATCATGTTCCGGATATCCTGTGCCACAAGATCCATGTTGGATCCCCACTCCAGCTCTGCCTGAATCACCGAAGCTCCCTCTCTGGAGGAAGATTTAACCTTATGCACCCCTGCCACCGTTGCAACGGATTCTTCAAGGGGTTTGGTGATAAGGGTCTCCACCTCTTCGGATGATGCCCCGGGATATGTGGTAATTGCATTGACTTCGGGAAATTGAAGATCAGGAAAAAAATCAAGGCCCAGACGCTCAAATGCCACCAGCCCCAATACCATCATAATAAGAGCCACCATGCTTATCGCAACAGGTCTTTTAACTGAAATTTCAGGTAAATTCATTTATAATACTTAGTATTAAATTTGGAATTGATACACATCTAATAGATTTAATATTCATCCGGTCTTGAAAAACCTTTGGCTGCAAAACCCGAAACCCTTCATAGGAGGGCAAGTTATGCTTTACACGGCATTGTCTGAAAATAAGTGCGCCACATCTAAGTGTTACAAGGTCAATTAGCCCAAAATTATTTCTCGGCAGCAATGGGTGACCCATCCTTGACAGCATAGAACCCGTCAATAATAACAGGATCTCCAGGATTGATGTCACCATCAGTGACTTCTGTAAATTCATGCGTGCTAAGCCCTGTGTTTACAGGCCTTGATTCCGCTTTTCCTGCCCTGACTAGAAAGATCATCTTTTCGCCTTCTCTCTCTAAAATTGCTGCTGTGGGGACAAGAAGAACATCGGTGTGTTTTTCCTCGGGAATACTTACTCTGGCAAACATGCCGGATTCCAGCATGAAACCTGGATTATCCATCTTTATTTTAACCAGAAACTTTCTGCTTGCAGTATCAACAAGCGGGTTAACAACCTCTACCTTACCCTCAAAAACCTTATTCGGGATAGCATCAACCAACACAGAAACCATCTTACCCGATTTAATATATCGTTTCTTTGTTTCAATTATATTCAGCTCTACTTTAACACTGCTGGTATCAACAAGATGAAACACATACTCCCCGGATCCGCCCGAATACATCTCACCGGCATTCATTTTCCGCTCAACCACAAATCCTGAAAAAGGGGCTTTGAGCACTGAATCCTTAATATCCTCTTTTGCATTGTTAAACCGGGATCTCTCTTTCTCTTCTCGGGATTTGGCAAGAGCCACTTCGGTTACAATATCGTCAAAACGTTCCTTATCAAGTATCCCCTTTTCAAAAAGGTCCTTCTGGCGCGTAAGTTTTTTCTTAAGATTATTAAGATTGGTCAGACTCTCTTGATATGAAGCTTCCGCTTCTTTATACATTAAATTAAACCTTACCTGCTCAAGCTGAACCAGTGGTTCTCCTTCTTTTATAAAATCCCCCTCATCAACAAAAAACTCATTAATTCTTCCGCTGACCTTTGGACCGATAAATGTCTCTCGATCCGGCAGGATGGTTCCGGTAACATTAATCTCTGTTGCAATATCCCCTTTCAGCACTTCCGCAACCTTGACAGTCGAAGGCCTGACGTTCTCTTCCTTTGATTTATCATCTTTTGATCCGCAGCCACAAACAAGAAATGTCAGAACACAAAGAATTCTTATTATATTTTTTGAATTTTTTCTCATTTTATTACCGGCTAGATAAGTTATTTCTTTAGCAAGTTCTGCTAAACAAAAAATTCGGGTTCAGCCAAATAACATTAGTCTGCTATTATATTGCGGACTAAGTATTTATAGTCTTTTATCACTTCTTTGTCAAGTTTCCTTAATATAATAGACTTTATAAATATTTACTTAATGGGGGACTTCCGGCTGGACAACAACTCTGTCTATATTAAAATTATTGATTTTTTCAGGAATCTGGGTGTTCTGGTAGAAGATCGTATTGCCCCGCCTGATAAGCATCTTGTTCATAACGGGGTTATCAAGGTAAAAGGTATATTTTCGGCACTCTTTACCACAGGGAAAGACCCCGATTACGCCCTTTTTATCTGCATCATCACAGTTTGCCGTTAAACAGAACCGGGTTGTCGTGACATAAGCAAACGGTATATAAAGAGATAGCTTAATTTCTTTCGGCACATCACTTAAATCAAAGCCCTGCAGAGGATTGTCTATCTCAGCACGAAAAATATTATTTTCCGTTAAAAATTTTGAATATACAGGCACACCCAGATTTGTCCTTTTAAGGTGGTCAACAGATTCCTTGGGCAAACTGTCAAGAAAACCGGCTATCCTCGGACCTCTTTTCAGCTTTATCATAAGCCTGCCTAACACAGGAACAAGATCTGAAAAACGTTCCTTTATAACCCGAAATGCCCCCCAGTCATTAACTACCACTTCTGTCTTTTCCGGAAGAACTGAGAACAGCTTGATAAGTTTTTTTAGGCCTGCCTCAGTAACATAAGGAGTAACAAAGGTAAATGAAAGCCCTTTTTCTTTTACTTCAGACATTACCTCTTTAAGCTCTTTTTCAAACGGTATCAGTCTGTCACAAAACTCATCTCCGTAATATACCCGCTGAAACTCATCTGTCAGGTATTTCAGGTTCTCCTTCCTTGAGATAAAAAGCGCTTTTTCTCTTTTCAAAACTTTTAGCTCCAGTAATATTAATAAATTTATTAGAATTACATAATTATAAAAACTTGTCAAAACAGGAATGAATTTATCACTCAAACCGGTATATCCGGGTTCCCCGTTCAAGCAGTTCCAGACTCCGCCAGGCTTTAGCGGAAAATTTTGAATGATCAGGAGCCTTCAGAGTGAGCTTGTAAAGATAAACAGCCTTGCCTCGATATCGTTCTGCTTTTTTCTTATCTTTTATTTTTAAATCCGGAGTAAAAGAGTATATTTCGTAAAGGATATGACATCTGTAGGCCATCTTGTAAAGAATCTCAGGCCTAAGGGTCGTTGAAGTATATTTCTCAAGGATACTTTCAAGTTCCTTTATTTCTTTAAGATATCCGGCTGGATCTCCCCGGTAGTCCTTATCCTGCTTGATAATCCTATAAGCTGCTTCATCAGCTATGGGGCTGTCCGGAAATTTTTCCAGCAAGAGACGGTAATGGCTGAGATCATAATAAAGACCGTCAGGCAATTCCTCCCAGCACTCAAAAAATCCATATTTTTCAAGAAATGCCTGTCTCGCAGCCTTTTCAGCCTGACCACTTTCAACTCTTTTTCTATATTCAATCTCAATCAGCCCTTCAAAAGATTCGCCTAGGCGCTGAAAAGCCCACGAATAACCTTTTGAATCAGGATACTTTTTTATAAATTCTTTAAAAAGATCAATCGCTTCAACATAAAGCCTTGCATCAAGCGCTTTCTGGGCATCTTTAAACAGCACCTGATCCTCATCAAGCTTCTTCTCCGTTGGCGTACTCATAAGACAGCCGGGAAAAAAAAGAAGGGTCAAAAGACTTAGGATGGTTATGGATTTATATGTACACATAAAAGATAATTTTCCTCATCTTTACA
>JAHEEI010000111.1 GCA_024640785.1 Pseudomonadota bacterium | reverse complement strand
GGTCCATGAAAAATTGAACATCTGCTGAATCATAAAGAAAGAAATACTGTCTGCGATAGACTGGTTCCACTCGTGAAAGCGGGAATCCAGCACAAGTTCACGATCATGATTCATCACTTTTTCCATAAAATAGGTCAGTGTATATTCCAGCCGCTTGCCGGTTGCGATCCTGCTGTTGGTAAAGCCCGGGATATAAATCTTCTGATAAAACTTTACAGCGCCGCCGATAATGTCCCGTCTGACGACCGTCCCATACTCGCCTGTGTCGTTGTTGAGGCCCATATTCGCTTTTGCACCTTCTCCACCCGGCCATGTCTTGTTTAAAGGCGTGCCGATCTCATAAAACCACTCAAATGTAAGGATGCCCCCGCGAAAAACAGGTCCGCCTGACAGCAGTTCCCTTTCAAGGGTACCGCCCACAATCTGGCTTCGTTTATATTGAAAAACCTCTTCACCATCATTGGTAGGATAACCAAATGGTGAAGCATCGCCTAAAACACCATACCCGAAATACTGGGATGCCCATGGTGTAAGAGTATAAGGGTTAGCAACCGGATCTCTATTTATGTGATCATAATATATCAGGCTCCAGTCCCAGTTCCAGGTATACCCGCTTATTTTGAATCCCAGCTCCCAGTTTTTTGTGCTGTAGCCTGGGGCGTCCTTTCGAAATTTATCACCTATCCAGCCACCATAACCCCATCCAAAATCCGGCAGGTTAGGAAGACCAGGATTATCCCGTGATTCTAATAATTCATATGCATCCGGGCCGTAGTGATAACCCTCTGAAAAAGGGATTAAGTTCCGCTTAAAATCACCGGGATTTACAATGACTTCAAAACGAAGATTTCCCGGAAGCTCGGATTGATAGAATGTTCGGATCATCCATGAGCCGCGCTTAAATTCTTCCCATTTGTCTATCCCGAAGATGGAATGACGAAAATCAATGGCATTGACCACATCCGCCGCACGGTCAACATCAAGGTTTCCCCACACGACAATCTGTTTACCCACCCGGACCTCCCATGGCCCTTTTTTAAAATCAAAGTATGCTTCGTTCAGAACATCATCATCAAAATTTTCGGGGGTCGTATAGTATTTTCTAGAACCAGAAGGAATATTACGCCGAAGCTTTTCATCTATATCAAAAGTCCACTCATACCACCATTTCATCCCCGTAAAGAAATCAAGTGAATAGTCTCCTTGATCTTTTATCTTGTAAAGGGCTTCAAACCCGGCACTCGTCTTAAAAAAATCAAGGCTGGTGTCATGATATTTTTTATCCCTGTCCTTCATGGCTGTTCGATAAAATCCAACCTGTTTTGCGTACCCGTTCAGAATAAGCTTGTCATCAAGCAGCCTGATCGTAGCATGGGTATCCTTTGCCGTGATAATTGAAACAAAAATAATTAATAAAGTTAGGCATATTGATATTTTAATCTTTTGCTTCATTTCTTCCCCCCCTTTTATTGATTAGAATGCATTTGTATATTAAAAATAAATATTAACCTTAAGTGCATATTTCTGTTAATAAGTATTTTATTATTAATTTTTTTACATGTTAATTGTTTAAATAACATTCTTCGGGAACCACTTTTTATGCTATTGATTACTAAAAGATTATTTCCTGACCAGAGAAGTCCTGAACATTCGAGAGTACATCTATAATATAATACGATTTTCAAATAACCATACTTTTTTTGGGAGAAAACTGCAAGTTTTTTTTAAAAATTATAATCTGTTTTTAAGCGGATTTTTTACTGGTGCAGCTGTTGACACAAAATAAAAAAGACTTGCGAAGATTCAATTGGATCAAATATTAAAAAAGCTTTCGATCTTATTTTCCTGCCTCACTTTAAGTATCGTTCATACTACAGTCCATGCTTGCTGAATATATCGCGGGCCATGCGGTCTTCATCCGCCATGTATGCGTTTGTCCGGTCTTCATCCAGCCAGATAATGCGTCTGCCGTTCTCTTCATTCTTCAATATCTCATCAGCCAGCCACGGCGTAACGGTTTCGACTTCATCGCCGAGCATGTTATAGATCGATTTTGCCTGCTCCCGCTTTTCCGGAGTCATTTTCCGGACGTCATCAAAGAGAAAATCGGTTAACACAATCCCCGGACTGATGGTCCCGACCTGAACCGGCAGTTCCTTTACCTCTTCTGCCACTGACGCTGAAAAATAACGCAGGCCCCGCTTGGTCGCGCCATATACGCTCAGGCCGCTTAAGACCATGTCATCACTGCCGAACCCTTCGGTGTTATAGATCTGGCCACCGCCCTGATCCAGCATTCCACGCAGCGCCACCTGGGTCCCATAGATAACACCGATCATATTTGTATTGACCACCCTTGGAATTTCCGAAGAATCCATCTCCCACAGGGGGCGGGTTGTGTTTGCGATGCCGGCATTATTTATCCAGACCTCAACTGTGCCGAATTTATCTTTCGCTGTTTTCCATAACTTCCGGAGCGGCTCAACCTCGGTAACATCGCAGGAACATGCTGCCAGACGCTTGCTGCCGTATTTACCCCTTAACCTTTCATACTCTGCATATATCTTAGCCTTTGTTCGGCTGCTCAAAACAACATTACAGCCTCTCTCCAGGAAAGCTTCTGCCAGGCCCAGACCGATCCCCTTGGAACTCCCGGTGATAACAACTGTTTTCATTTTTCTCCTGCAGATAACAGTAGCTTTCGTTTACTTTTTCCGTTCCCAGCGCTGGACACGGCGATAGCCCTGCTTAACCATATCAAGATTTATCAGGGTCAGCCGATCAATGGTGATCTTACTGATATAAAATCCTTTTTTAAGCCCCTGCCTGAATTTTCTCAGGTGATCTTCACGCTGTTTTGGCGTCGCGTCTTTAGGAACTCTGGCGCCATCTTCATACGGAAGCAGTTTAATAATCAGCTGCTCATATTCGGGATTTTCACCGTCAATCAGTTCAGCCCGGCCCAAAATCTGACAGCAGAGAAACACATCAAAGCTCTCAAACTCTTTGTGATAATTCATGCTTACATAAGGATTTTTCTTTATATGCGCAAGTTTTTCCGTGCCCTGTTCGTGGAAACCATACAGAACCATCTTTTCCGGATCGAGCGTAAATTCTGCAGTTGTTGTCAAAGGTCTGTTGTTCATAGATGTTCCAAGAACGAAGGTTTTAGACGCCGTCTTTATTCCACCGATGGCTTTCCTGACCTCTTTTAATAAAACATCCTCAGGCATCACCCCTTCATTCGCTTCTTTTCCCGGAGTTTCCGCATATAACCAATTTTGTGTTGCCGTGGTATTGCCGTCAAGATTGATTTCATGGCAGTCCACGCAGGAAAACCCCGGTTCAATTGGCGGATGATTATTGTCTAGCTCTGCCTGCACGTCAATACTTTTTACCTCGATTTTTTCAACGGCTTCTTCCTGAACTTCAGCTGAAGGCGCAGCCTTCACTTCACTACTTTTTATTTCTGTTTTTTCAGCTCCGTTTTTGGCGGCTATGCTTTCATCCTGAGAACAGGCAGCCCCATAGACGACAACTAAATAAACAACAAAAAACAATGCGAAATAAATCCTTCCTTTATTCATGTTTTTCCTCTCATGTTTTTATATTTTTTTAATGTTTAGGCGAAATAGTATCATAGCACTATCTGCCAGTCTAGAAACTTCTATCGAGAATACTTTTAAGGCCCTTATTTGAAGCAGGGGAAAATCCCAGGGTCCGCTCCCATACGGTTTTGCTCTCCATACAGTAGTAGATCAGGATATCCGCCGAATAAGCTTTAAGCCATGAACACATCTTCTGATACATCTCTGTTCTTTGTCCCTGTAGATAACGCATCTTTCCGTCAAGCCCCGGAATAAATTCCTGTGAATATATACCTGTATCAGAAAAACGTTTTTGGGCGATATTTTTAAGTCCCGGCATATATCGAAGAGATCCGATACTTATCCACCTTATTTTCTCCGGAGGTATGTTCTCTTTCAGAAGCGCTATAGTCTCTTGATATCCCTGCTCCCATCCCGGATAATATATAACCGGATCAAAGTGAAAACTCACCCTGTATCCTTTTTCTATCAGCAAAGATGCTGTCTTAATCCTGTCTTTCACTGGCGCTGCGCCTTTTTCTTCTTCTTTCCTTATTTTTTCAGCATTCAGCGACCATGAAATAACAAAAGAATCGCCATGATCAAGATCGATAAGGCTTTCAACATGTGTTGTCTTGGTCTTGAGTTCCAGAATCAGCTCCGGCCTTTCTCTCAAAAATGGAAGAATGAAAGGTATAAAACGAGTGAGGTGCTCCAGAGCAAGGCTGTCCATATACTCACCGGTACCTATCCTGGTAACCTTACCCCTGCCGAGTATAGGTCCTGACAAAAGTTCATCCATCATCTCCTGCCGATTTACAAAAAGGGTAATAAAAGGATTGTTGAGATAGGCCTGAAGGACACAGTATGAACAGTCCAGAGGACAACCCGTCCCTGTATTTAAAATAACATAACCACAGCAAAGATAATCTTTCTTTGTACCCGGGCAGGGTTCCAAAAACCGACCCCTGTTTCTGCACAGCAACAGATTTTTCTTGCCGTCAGAAAGAGGAAATCTTTTTTCTCTTAAAGAAGCGATCAGGTCTTTCGCGCTTTTTACCGTCTCAACAGGAACATCTTTACATCTTTCAACAATCTGTTTTGTCATCGAAAATTCTTCAACTTCTTCCTCCACAAATATTTTTTCGGGATAAAATTTATTCATTCATCCTTCTCCAAAAGGCCTTTCATTAAAGTGTTTTCTGACAATATTTTAAACCGCGTCGCAGAAGATTTCAGTTCTGCAAGGTTCCTGAAATTTATCTGAAGAGAATAAACATCTCCCTCAAATGAGGGCGGCGGCTCAATCTTTATATTTTTGGGAAGGCCAAGTTTCTTTTTTAACTTTAAAAATTTATCCTCAAGACCAATAAGCATTGGGAAACGTTTTTTCCTTAAAAAAAACCTTATGCGGTCACCTTTTTGAGAAAGAGTAAGATCATCCCGTGAAAGCGCTTCGGTTATCTCTTTTTCACTTATAATTTCAGAAATTGACA
This sequence comes from Pseudomonadota bacterium, assembly GCA_024640785.1. GTDB lineage: Bacteria > Desulfobacterota > WTBG01 > CAIYCZ01 > CAIRTM01 > JAHEEI01. The sequence goes on along the minus strand of JAHEEI010000111.1, from coordinate 3,438 downwards.
GCTGATCCCTTCTTGAAATATCACAGCAGCTCTCAATAATCTCCGCCTGTTTGCTTGTACTTAAGTTAACCTTCTTAAAAAGACGGTATAAAAGCAGCCCTTCGCTGCCCAGCCCGGAAAGACTCAATCCGTTTTTTTTTACAACAGTTCCGTTAAAAATTCCCTTTTTTATTTCCGGGTCAAGTGCTTCAATTAACAGCAGTTCTTCCAGACAGCTGAAAACAGGCGGCAAGCCCAGTAAAGGCAAATATTTTTTTATTACTTCTTCTTCCTGAAAATATTTCAAAAGGATTTTTACTGAATTTGCTTTTTCAACAAGGTTAAGGGGAAGACCCGAAAGATTATCATACAAAGCCAGAAGAAACAGTTCTTTTTCGTCAGAACAGTTATCAATTATATTTGCGGTTATTTCTTTTAAACCCAGCTCTAAAACTGCCTTTACACGCTTGAATCCGCAGACAATTTTATATTTAGCTGCGACTTCTGAAAACATAAGATAAGGAAAGTTAATAACCCCGGTTTTTTTAACTGATTCTTTAAGCGCTTCAGTCCCTGTATCTACTCTTACTTTAAAACTCCTGTCTCCTAGGTCTATTGATGTGACAGGAATTTTTTTTGTTGAAAATTCCATAACATAGCGTCCTTATTCATATTTCCGCTTGATAAAAGCTCACTAATTAATTATTATCTATATTCTACACAAAAAAAAGTTATTCACAAACAGTTCTGTAATAATTACGATTAAAAGGAGAAGAATGAAACAGGTAATAAACCAATTAATTCAGTTGCAGAACTTAAATTTTTCTTTGGAAGAGCATAAGGCTTTAACCGCGAAAACACATCTCAAAGACCTCGAGAAATCAATCAAAACTCTTTCAAAAGACCTTCCGCCTAATATCATCAAACTTTTCAATAATCTATTGGCCCACTATTCAACCGCAGTAGTACCCATGGCAGACGGAATATGCACCGGATGCGGAATGTCGGTACCGACTATACTGGAATATGATATTCAGGTGGGAAACAAAATGATACAGTGCACACGCTGTACCAGAATTCTGTATTACAGAGAAACCCTCCCCCGTCAGCTGAAAAAAATATCCCGAGTAAGCTCTGCCCCAAATGCAGGAATTGCACGTTTTTCATCGAGCAGGCTGATGATTCCAGAACTTGAAGCAGAAACCAGAGATGATGCTCTTGAGGAAATGATCAATAAAATGGAGGCCGAGGGTTTTGTTGAAAAACCAAAGAATCTATTAAGAGCAGCCCTGAACAGAGAATCAATTGTGCCGACTGCAGTTGAGCACGCACTTGCCTTTCCCCACGTACGCGGAGTGGAAGGCGGTGGCCTTATTCTAGCCGCCGGACTTAAGCGTAAAGGCCTGAAATTCGGAGCCCCTAACAATAGGCTTACAAAGATAGTTTTCTTTATCATCATACCTCTTGCAACAAGCGCATTCTATCTGCAGCTTATCGCGGGCATGATGGAGACTTTCCGGGAAACCAAGGCAAGAACCCGACTGCTTAACTGCAAAACCCCTGATAAAATGTGGGACGCACTAAGCAAGCTGACTAAAAAAACAATTCCATAAACAATACCCCTATTAATAATAGCGCACAACATGACACAAAAAAAAGCATCCGACTACTTTCACAAAGAAGATGACTACAACTGTGCACAGGCCATACTGAAAAATTTCCAGTCAGAATATTCTATTTCTCAGGAAATGATAGATTCCTATTCAGCCTATGGCGGCGGACGCGCAGAAAACGGCCAGTGCGGTGCCTTTTATGCGGCAAAAAACCTGCTAAATAATCCCAATAAAATTGAACTGCTAAACAAAGAATTTTTAAAAAAGGCAGGTTCTTTAAAGTGCAAAGGAATTCTTAAACTTAAAAAACTTCCCTGTGTGGACTGTGTTGATCTTGCAGCTAAAATTGTTGATGGATCAAAACAGTAGCCATAAAAAAACATCTGATTTTATCTAATTACCGCAGACAATTACTTTCTTCAAACGTCTCCCAATCCTTGCTTCTTTTCTATTAAGAATTAATACGGACTTTACCTCAACTATTATTGTTATTCATATCTGCAGGCAATAATACCAGAAGCACTGTTCTTTAGTGAAGCATAATCAACTCGCAAATAAAGTCATTTGGCTCGGAATATCTTATCAAGTCCACAAACTAAGTTAAACATAAATAATATTTATCCGAGACAGAAATTCTTGCTAAATCTCACGCTTCACACAAATCTTCATTGACACTTCATATTTTTTCCCCTATAATCTGTTGGCAAGAAAAAAACATGCTAAATTGACAAATAGAATTCCAGGCGCTTACGTTTAAGCTTAATAGGGAATCCCGTGAAAATCGGGAACGGACCCGCCGCTGTAACCCCAAACCGTTTATTAAACGGTAAAGTCTTTCAGCACATATGCCACTGTCTCATAAAAGACGGGAAGGCCGCTAAAAGAAAGGGGGAGTCAGAAGACCTGCCCGGAAAACAAGCGCACTTCATTCCCACGGGTGTTGGGGAGAGTAGCTTAATAAATGGATGAAAAACGTCATCCCCAAACCTGACAATCAGGTTTGGGGATTTTTTTTGGAAAAAACAATGAAAGGAAATTGTAAGATGAAAAAAAAATTGTGTGTTTTTACTGCTATTATGTCAGCAATAATGAGTTTCGGTTTTGCATCCAGTGCTGTTGCTGGCCCTGAAGAAAAGGATGTGGTTGAAGCGGGAGAGATTATTGTCACCGCGAACCGGTACGAGGAAACCGCCTCGTCCGTACCGGCCAGTATCACCGTTATTACAGAAAAGGATTTTGAAAATACGGCTGCCAGAGACATTCCGGACATGCTTCGTACTGTTGCCGGCATACACGTTAATGATATCACCGGAAACCGCCGGAATTACACCGTGGACCTGAGAGGGTTTGGTGAAACAGCCGGTTTAAACACACTGGTACTGGTGGACGGTCGGAGAGTGAACCAGGTAGATCTGAGCGGGACAGACTGGTCACAGATTCCCTTAGACAGGGTTTCCCGAATAGAAATTATCAAAGGCGGTAGGGCCAGCGTTCTTTACGGTGATAATGCTGCCGGCGGCGTCATCAATATCATCACGAAAAAAGGAGATGATTTCAAGATGGGCGGCAAAGTTGCAGCCGGCAGCTACGAATCCTACAAAACAAGCGCATATCTCAGCGGTTCAAAAAACAACCTTTCCTATGCCTTGACCGGAAATTACTTCGACTCGGACGGATACCGGGACAACAGTGAAACCGAGGCAAAAGATTTTGGCCTGGACCTGGCTTATCGTCTGGGCGAGATAGGCGCTCTCAACCTGAGCTATGGATATCACAAAGACAATACTAGTTTACCCGGCGCTTTAAAGGACAGTGATTTTAAAGCGGGCTGGAACAGGAAAGACAC
>JAHEEI010000012.1 GCA_024640785.1 Pseudomonadota bacterium | reverse complement strand
TTTATAACACTTTAAATGCAAATTGTAATTAGGCAGCAAGTTGAAATTAAGTGGATAGTTTGTATAGCTATCTATCAAAAATGTAGATTTAAATTTCAAAATTACTATTTTCTATTGATTCTGTCAATGATAAAAAATTGTTTTATCAGCTTCTCAATATATCACAGAGATTGCAGACCAAGTGAATTTACCATAAATAGAAATATTGAAATGGCTTTTTAAATTAATGTGTTATAATTGAACATAATAAGCTGTTATATTATAAAATTTTAAATTTTTTTTTAAATTATAGGAGGCTAAAAGGTCTTAGCCTTAAAAAGTATGATTTACTAATGAACTGTAACAATCTAATATATAATTGCAAAAAACTTTCAGCTCATTTTTATAATTATACACATTAAAACAAATATGAAAAAACCCAGACTGCTGATAACCGGTGCCAGTGGATTTTTAGGCACACACCTCTGCATAACCGCAACAGACAGATATAATGTTTTTGGTATTTCAAATAGAGACAAAATATCAATTAAGAGGATTAATATTTTATCCGTTGACCTCTGTGACGTCAAGGCTTTGAAGGAACTTTTTGTTCAGGTAAAACCGGATGCAGTGATCCATGCGGCGGCTATGTCTGCGCCCAACCTGTGTCAGCAATATGTTTCTGAATCAAATAGAATAAATGTCTCAGCTTCTTTGCAAATCGCAGAGTTGTGCTGTAAGCAATCTGTCCCCATGGTTGTAAAGGAAACTATTCTGAGGGTGATCCTGTTTCGCCTATCTGTCTTTACGGAGAACAGAAAGTAAATGCAGAAGCAGGGATTTCCGATTTATTCCCAAATGCTGTTATCTGCAGGATGCCTTTAATGTTTGGGGATGTGACCGGCAGCAGTCAGAGCTTTATTCAGCCCATGATGCAGTCTTTTAACACGTCAGTTAAACAAAACCTTTTCACGGATGAATTCAGGTCACCAGTTTCTGCCAGTTCTGCTTCTCAGGGCATACTCCTGGCTTTAGAAAAAACGACCGGCATTATTCATCTTGGCGGCAAAGAACGCATCTCAAGATATGATTTTGGTGTGATGCTGGCAGAAGTTGGGAATTTTGATAAAAGATTAATCGTTCCGAAACTTCAGCAAGAAATTAAACTCACAGCGCCCAGGCCGCCGGATGTTTCTCTTAACAGTTTAAAAGCGTTTATTCTTGGATATTCCACCGATAATATAAGAAATGCTTTAGCCAAGCTTAGCTGTCTTTCAGCATAGTAATTAACCCGTGTCAACGCTGCCCCGGCAAAACATGACATGGGGGATCGCTTCTGTTAAATTCTCGGTATTTTTAAAACCGGACTTTCCAGTCTTCTTTCCGTAATACTGTTTGTACGGGTTACCTTAAGAAAAATGCAGTTGGGGCCTTGTTAATATAAAAATTTAGTCTTGTTCATAAAATGAAGGCGGGTAGAACTGTTCAAAATAATTGTTTTGAAGGTGGCTTGACAAGGGTTAAGCTTCCTGAATTTTTTTAAAAACAGAATAATTTTTGTTGCTTATTCTTTTTAATTAATTTATAAACCTTTTTTAAAACAACTAAAGCAATCAGACTACAGGGGTTGCAATAAAATATTAAACATTTTTATTTGATTTATATTAAAATGAGTTTAAAAAATGAAATCTCACCTCAAGATGCGGAGCCTCCTTCGGGTCAAGACCTGTCCTCAATCGAAGTCGTTCTAGAAACAACGACCTCAGAAGAACAATTATTCATTAAAACCGAAAATTTATCTTCTGACTTTAATGTCACCGGTTTTAGTACCGTTGTTTTTCGTGAAAAATTCTTTCCATTGGTGACGGACAGACAATGGAACAGCTGGCGATGGCAAATTCAAAACAGCTATACAAATTTCCGAAAACTCTCTGAACTGTTCGAGATCAGCAGTATTGATGATTTTGATTTTTTATCAAAATCCAGAAAATTACCGCTTCGTATCACACCTTATTATGCCAGTCTTTTGTATGGAAAACCCAAAGATTATGCATTAATAAAAGCGGTTGTTCCGACACGGCTTGAACTGATCATGTCTCAGGGGGAAGAAAGTGATCCTTTGCATGAAGAGAGTATGTGCCCGGTTGAAAATCTGGTCCACAGATATCCGGACAGGGTTTTAATGCTGTCTACAGGTTTTTGTTCGGTTTACTGCAGGTATTGCACACGTTCACACATGGTGTTGAAAGACAAGAAGCATTTTGGAGTGAAAGCCTGGGAAAAGTCCATTGGTTATATCCGGAATAATCCAAAGATAAGAGATGTTATTCTTTCAGGGGGTGATCCGCTTACGTTGCCGGATAAGCACCTTGAGTTTTTGATCTCTTCTTTGAGGTCAATTCCACATCTTGATATTATAAGGATAGGAACAAAAGTGCCGGTTGTTACGCCGCAGCGTATCACGACTCAGTTGGTAAAAATGCTGAAGAAGTATCATCCGCTGTATATGAGCATTCACTTTACTCATCCTGATGAGATAACCGCTGAAGTCGGCGAGGCCTGCAGGCGAATAGCCGATGCAGGAATCGTCATGGGAAGTCAAACCGTACTGCTTAAAGGGGTTAATGATAAGGTCGACATCATGAAGGAGCTGGTCCACAAACTATTAAAAATAAGGGTTAGGCCTTATTATCTCTATCAGTGTGATCCCATACCCGGCTCATCGCAATTCCGGACGCCGGTTACAAAAGGTCTGGAGATCATACAGGGGCTGCGCGGGTTCACCAGCGGTTATGCTATTCCGCATTATGTAATTGATGCTCCCGGCGGCGGTGGAAAAATACCGATATTACCCGAATATTTTCAGGGACGTGACGGGGACAATGTCATCCTGAAGAATTTTGAAGGCAATACTTTTAAGTATTACGATCCTGTATAATGGCGATATTCAAAATACGGAAAATAACGGATGCTTATCTTCCATCTAATATTTCTTCTGTAGAGCAGGTCTTTACTATTTTGAGGACGCACTTTCCTTCTGTAAAGGAAGAAAAGGTAAGTGAGATTCTCGAACAGATGAGAGATCCCTTAAAATATCAATTTGCTTCTAATTTATTTGTTGCTGAAGACGGTAGATCCAATATTAAAGGATTTGCCATCATGTTATACCTTCCTGATAAAAACTTCTGTTTTCTCGATTATATCGCAGTAACCCCCGGCAAAACATCTTCAGGCGTCGGGGGTGCCATTTATGAAAGGTTGAGGGAGGAAGCGCAGCTGCTGAAATCTCTCGGCATTTTTATGGAATGTCTGCCTGATGATGAAAGGCTTTGTAAGGATAAAAGTTCGATTAAACAGAACAGAGGAAGGCTGGCCTTCTATGAGCGGTATGGAGCTCGTCCTGTTTCCGGTACGAAATATGAAACTCTGGTCAATCCTGAAACGGATGACTGTCCGCCTTATCTTGTTTATGATGATCTGGGAAATGATATTCAGCTTTCCGCTCTGCAGGCAAAAAAGATCATAAGAGCTATTCTGGAAAGGAAATATCCGGAATACTGTCCTGAAGATTATATCAAGATGGTTGTGTCTTCAGTAAAAGAGGATCCTGTAAAACTCAGAGAATTTAAATATATTTTAAAAGAAAGACCTCATGAAAAAACGAGTGCCTTGAAAGATGAAATTGCTCTGGTCGTCAATGATAAACATGATATTCATCACGTTAAGGACATCGGATATATTGAATCACCGGTAAGGATAAAAAGTATTTTAAAAGAAATAGAAAGGCTGAATACATTTAAACTCAGTCCGAAAAAAGGTTTTCCGGACAAGCATATTACAGAGGTGCATGATGTAAAATATTTTAATTATATAAAAACAGTGTGTGATAAACTGCCCGAAGGAAAATCCATTTATCCTTATGTTTTCCCAGTCCGGAATGCCACCCGGCCGCCGCATGATTATTCTGTTCTGGCCGGATATTATTGTATAGATACTTTTACCCCGATTAATAGGAATGCATATCTGGCGGCCCGTTCGGGTGTAAACTGTGTGTTGACCGGTGCGGAACTGCTTCTGGAAGGGTATCATACTGCTTATGCCCTGACCCGGCCTCCCGGTCATCATGCGGAGAGAAATGTTTTCGGCGGGTTCTGTTATTTTAATAATGCCTCTATCGCTGCAAATTTTCTTTCAAAGTACGGAAAGGTCGTTGTTCTGGATATCGATTATCATCATGGTAATGGTCATCAGCAGATTTTCTATGACCGAAAGGATGTTTTTACGGTCTCAATTCATGGAAATCCTGCTTTTGCATATCCTTATTTTACAGGGTTTTCCGAAGAAAAAGGCGAGGGTGCAGGGGAGGGGTTTAATTTGAATTTTCCTCTGAAGGAGTCTTTGTCCGGAGAGGAGTATCTCAGCTGTTTGAAAAAAGCAATTAAAGAAATTAAAATATTTAAGCCGGAATATATGATTGTCAGTCTTGGTTTTGATCCAGCAAAAGGGGATCCGACCGGCACTTGGACGCTTTCAGCGGCAGATTTTAAAAATAACGGGACAGAGCTCGGCAAACTTCCCTATCCCCTTCTATTTGTGCAGGAAGGCGGATATAAAAATCGGTCGCTGGGAGTCAATGCCCGAAACTTTTTTGAAGGATATCTATCCACAAGGATTATGAAGACATCATGTTAATAGGACTCTCATACGATCTCAGATCTGATTATTTGAAACAGGGCCATTCGATGGAGGAAACGGCCGAATTTGATAAAGAAAGTACCATCGAAGGAATAGAGCAGGCCATTCAAAGTGCGGGTCATCAAACAGAACGCATCGGACATGTCCGAAATTTAATGGAGGCCCTTGTAAAAGGTGAAAAATGGGACCTGGTATTCAATATTGCGGAGGGACTTTATGGTGAAGGCCGTGAATCACTTGTTCCGGCTTTACTGGATGCCTATAAAATATCATATGTTTTTTCCGGACCGGTTACCCTGGGTGTTTCATTGAATAAAGCCTTTGCAAAACAAATTGTTCGTGACAGTGGTGTTAATACACCGCTGTTTCGGGTGGTGTCTCAAATCTCCGAAATAAAAGATGTTGGTCTGGAATATCCTCTTTTTGCAAAACCAATATCTGAAGGAACCGGGAAAGGGATTCATTCCACCTCGGTTATTAATTCGGCTGAAGAGTTGGAGGCTGTTTGCAGAAGGTTACTTATAGATTTTAATCAGCCTGTTTTGGTGGAAGAGTTTTTGCCTGGAAGGGAATTTACGGTAGGCGTTTTGGGTTGTGGTAAAGAGGCTTATGTGCCTGGAGCCATGGAAATTGTTTATAAAAAGAACACGAATGCGATTTATTCTTATTTTAATAAAGAAAATTATGAAGCCCTAGTGGATTATGTAGCCGTTGAAGGAGAGATGCTGGAGCAATGTAGAAGTGTTTCGCTTAAAGCATGGCAAGCTCTAAACTGCCTGGATGGCGGCAGGGTTGATGTTAAGGTCGACCGAAAAGGAAAAGTGAGTTTTATTGAAGCTAATCCACTAGCAGGGTTGAATTATCTTAGTTCTGATTTACCCATTCTTTGTCGTTTGAATGGTATTTCATTTCAGGAATTAATCGAAGAGATATTGAAATCGGCAATAAAAAGAAATTTTTCAGGACAACTTCCTTAAGGTTAAAATTTTAATTTATGAATAAAAAAGCTATAATACTTTATAATCAGGTTTTAAACAGGAATCCTGACGAGATGGATGTGATTCATCAAAAGGATCTGGTTAAAAAAGCCTGTAAGAATCTTAAATGGGACGTGGTTTGTATTGCTGTTGGCGATGATTTGATGAAGGCTTTGTTGAAAGTGAAGAAGGCGAAGCCAGATCTTGTTTTTAATTTGGTGGAAGCCTCGTGGGGAAAAGGTGAACTGATTTATTTTGCACCGGCCATTTTAAATTCTTTTAAAATCCCGTATACGGGTGTTCCGCTTGATGCTCTTTTTGTAACGACGAATAAAGTTTTAGCCAAAAAAATAATGCGTTCCTATGATCTTCCAACAGCTGATTTTTTTTCTGTTAATGAACTTGATATGTTAAATAACTCTAAAACATATATTGCCAAACCTATCTGGGAGGAAGCCTCTGTGGGTATCTCTGAAGATTTTATTTTTAAGCCTTCTGAAAAACATAAAATTAAAAAGATCAGGCAATTATCCGCTTCGCATTATTTTATAGAGGAGTATATTGACGGCAGGGAATTTAATGTTAGCCTGCTGTCAGGTAAAAATGGCCTGGAAGTTTTGCCGCCAGCCGAAATTGTTTTTTCAGAATATTTTAAGGACAAGTACAAAATTGTGGGTTATAAAGCCAAGTGGGATAAAAACAGCGAAGAATATAAGCATTCCAAGCGGGTTTTTGGTGGTTTGGAAGAGAACCGGAAGCTTGAAAAAGAATTAATGAAAGTCCTTCTGAAGTTATGGAAAGTGTTCAACCTGCGGGGGTATGCCCGCGTTGATTTTAGAGTGGATGGAGCTAATAAGATATATGTATTGGAAATTAACGGAAATCCATGTATTGCTCCGGACAGTGGTTTTGTCGCTGCAAACAGTTATGCAGGCTATACCGTTGAAATGATGATTGGGCGAATATTAAAGGATTTAAATTGATGTTATGAATTTTAGGAGGGAATTAAAAAATAGCGATATTAAGGTCCTGGGGGAGATTTTGAAATCAACAGGATTTTTTTACGAGTTCGAAGTGGGAGTTGCTCTGGAGCTGGTACGGGAGAATCTGGAAAGAGGTGAGGAAAAAAGCGGATACAGTTTTATTATTGTTGAAAGGGAGCAGCAGCCAACCGCTTTTGCCTGTTATGGTAAAATTCCTTGTACTTTAAATAGTTATGATTTGTATTGGATCGTTGTTCATCAGGATCAGAAAGGAGTCGGGGTTGGAAAGTTGTTGATGAAAAAGGTTGAAGAAGATATTGAGCGATTAGGGGGTAAAAATATTTGGATTGAAACCTCATCCCGACCCCTTTATGAAGCAACAAGGAGATTTTATGTTAAAATGGATTTTAAAAAAGTTGCTGAATTACCCGATTATTATGGCAAAAATGATAATAAACTTGTGTATTTAAAGAAAGTTTGATCAAGGGAGGCAGCTCTTTTATGCTTTTCATTAAAAAACAAGGTCTTGTCAGGTAAAACCTGGCCAGCCCGGTGGGCATATTTGGGAGATTTTATGGAAAGTATGAATCCTTTTTTGTTGAAATTCTGGGCCAGTTGTGATGTACGCAAAAAAACAAGTAAGGGGGACGCATGTTATCTCAATAAATTTTTTTAATAAGGCTATTCTTGAAATAATGATAGAGAATTGATGCATAGTCACAGCCTTTTTCGGCCATTGCGGCCGCTCCGATCTGGCATAAGCCCACGCCGTGTCCCCAGCCTGCGCCTTTTAAAGTGAAACCCCCAGGAAATGATCCTTCATTTCTGTCGGGTATAACGACAAACGCCGAACTGTAAAGGTGAGTTTTAGAAAGAGCTTTTCTAATTTCAAGCTCTTTTTTGATTTCTGTTTCTTTCATTTGACCGACAATCCTTAAATTTATGATTCTGCCGGATGCTCCGCGTAAAACAGGTATTAAGTCCATTATGTTTCCAAAATCTATTCCGGTTTTTTCAAGAAGTATCTTTTTTAATTCCTGCTGAGAGTAGTTTACTGTCCAGCGGAAAAAACTACCTGTTTCCTGATCAAAATCAGGAAGAATTCGGGATAGAAGTTTTTTGTCTTGAATGTTACAAAAGGCACCAGGTTTGGAAGTGATAAAATCATAAAATTCTTTTTCATTTGCAGGATATGTTTGGGGATTATTTTCAGGGCTATCCATAACAGGGGTGAGAAAGGTGAAGTCTGTATCCTCCCAGCAGGTGGAGAACCTTTCAGTTATTCCACCGCAGCACTTGGAAAACCGGGCGTCACATATTTCTCCTTCTGACATGAGGACTTCTCCTCGAGTTTCCTTAAGAGCTTTTTCCACAGAAGGATTTATTGACTTTATGCCGTGATATCTCTGACAGTGATCATCCGCACAGACATCAAAGTCCTTGTGTTTTTGGGAGTCGGTCCAGCCAGGAATTTTTTCTGAAGCAATTTGTTTAACCGGATATTTTTTTTTGTTAAGTTGCGCAAGGAGCCAGCTTCGAGAAATTACGCAGTGTGTTTTTAAGAATTCTATCGGACTTTCTGAGTTCATTTCAGAACAGATGACTGCTTCCAGGTAAGTTTCAAGTGGGATAATGTTTATTAAGGTAAAACTGTTGGAATTAAGGGCTTTGATCTTTAGGGTGCCGCGGAATTCCTGATCCAGAAAACGTTCCCAGTGAAAGTCCATTCCGATTTTGATGTCATTAATAATAAAAGAAGATTCATTCAGGAAACGGGGTTTTATTTCAAGTTCTTTTGAAGCGCCAGGCTCATTTCCGCTTTGGTCAACAAGGGTAATTATGTCTTCTTTGCAAAGGATATTGTATTTTCCGGAACTAAGTTCCTTGCCGTTTATCAGAAAGGTTCCGACTGTTTCAAAACAGGCCTTATCAATATTTTCCATAAGTCCGACAGAAATTTCAGGCTCGTTTTCAAAATCAGGCATAAATTTATCTCTCTTTATAAAACATTTTATCACTTCTGAAATATAAGGTTTTGAAAGAGTGAATGATCAAAACAAACTTCTGAAAATATTTTAAGTAAATATTCTTTGTTTATCCTACGGTAGTCTTTTTCACGGGGAAGAATAACTACTCCGCCTACATCAACTGCTCCTGGACTTATAAGCAGTTTTTCATTGTCATCTTTGTAAAAACATTCTGGGCGATGTGTCTTTCTGGGAAACAAAATAGCCATATAGGTGCTCTCTGATCCTGATATAATCATGTTTATTAATGGTTCTTCAGAATTTTTAGTCATATTTTCTAAAAAAGAAATTGCTTGGTCAACAATTGAAAAAAGAACTTTACTGTTTTCTGACAGACAGATAAAGATCCCGCGGTTGTCAAGGGTGGTGGCAAAAGACCGGCTTGAAGTATCTTCATTTATAGCCTGGATATTAGAATAATCGCCGGAGTTAATGATGCGGTCTGTTTGAGATATTATCGGCAGAGCATTTTTTTTGCAGGCCTGGAAATGAAGATGATCCGGGGCAGACGCTCCGCATGCCGGGCCGTTATAAAATGCTGAAAATGAAAAATCAGTGTCGTGAACAAATTTTATCATTGCTGGAAGAGCATTGTTCACATTCTGAAGGATATGTTCCTTGCTTGAGATTACCAGATGGTCTTTGAAAATAGGGTAGGGGTTGTTCAGGACAAGCCAGTTCTTGTTCCAGGAAAGGCCCAGCTGTTTTTCGTAAAGGTTTTCAGGACATAGGAAGCAGGGTCTTTGTTCGATTGATTTTTTATCAACTTTTGATGCCGAGCTTTTTAGTCTGCAGGGGTTGTGCTGAAGCATGACCTCAGACTCTTTTAGAAATATTTTATTTATAACCTGTTCATCAAGGTTATTTATTGCCTGTTTAAGTTCAGGCCAGGTTGCTAACTGCTGTTTTATAAAGGTCTGAAGCCGGTCATTAAAAGTTTCAGGGCGGTAGCCCTCAAGGTAAGGGCTTAATATGCTGCTGTCAATATCTATTATTTTACTATCCGGTGTATTAGTTTGAGTCTTCATTTGGGAACTGTATGAATATTTTTATTAAAATTCCGGCGTGCAAGAATCTCCTCTGTTCTCAGTGTGTCCTTGTAATATGCGAACGTGTTGGCCTGTTTCCTGCTGAGCATTGCATCGCTATTGTCATTCCAGCGCCTGCATAGATATAAGGGTTCAAAGATTCGGCCCACTCGAAAGTCCCTTGAGATCCTGAGAGAGACGCTGTAGTCTTCTCCGTAGCTGACATTTGGAAAAGGAAATTTTCGAAGCATTATTCTGGGAAAGGCTCTTGGGGCACCGATTCCATTGACTCTTAAAAGATTGTTCCTACCGTTATCTTCGGTCCACTCTCTATGGTCTACAAGGCCCGGCAATATTTCCTCTAAATTGGAATTTACGACCCGGTATGAACCGACAACCATTCCGTAGTTATTGGTTTGAAGCATTTTGACAATAGTGGACAGGGTTTTTTCATTAAGATAGATATCATCAGAATCCAGCTGACAAACAAACCTGCCACAAGAAGAAGACATTACTGCTTCATTCCAGCATCCGCCGATACCCAGGTCTTTTCTTTCAGGGATGATATGGATAACACGGCTGTCGTTCTCTGCAATGGCATCTATCTTTTCAGCGGTTTTGTCAGTGGAATGGTTTTGTACAATAAGAACATTATAATCAAAGTCTGTTTTTTGACTTAAAGCACTTTTTAACGCGTCAGAGATTGTTTTTTCCCTGTTCTTAACGGGGATTATTATGCTGGCTGTAACAGGGGCTGGATCAGGGTCATTTGGAACAGCCATAAATTCATGTGAGCAGAAAGCCTTTGCAAGTTTAAGATACTTTGACGCTGTTTTTTCCATTTCCTTCTGGAAATCGGTACGGTCCGGATCAAGATAATCAAAATGAGATTTTTCTATCCCCTTTTGTTTTAAGAGTGAAAGTGGTTTGGGGAGGTGTACGATTTTCCCAAGCAATGAAAGTCTCAATCTTAATTCGTAAAACCCTGCCCAGTTTGAATCAGAAAGGGGGCCAAACTTTTCAAGGGCTGACTTTATATGCTTGACAGACAGAATCTGAACAGGACCAAAATCAAAGTCGTCTCTGATGCTGCCTTGCAGATAATTGATTGCAGGTGTAATGTTTGAAGGTGCACGGCTGTTGATATAGTAGTCAGAATAGAAAAGGACACCCCCTTTTTCTTTTTCAGCAAGACTGATGAACTGTTCAATTTCCGCCTGATCGATGTCAGTAAGGCCGGGGCTGTGGACCATCATCAGGTAAGGTGTATGAAGGGGTTCCTTTAAGGCTTTGTTTAATGCCTTGCTGCAGTAGGGGGAAAACAGCATTTCTTCTGCTGAGCTGTTTTCAGAAGCGTGGTTTCTTGTGAAAACTATTTTTCCAATAAAACGGCTTTCCCCGAGCGTTTTTAAAAGATTTGCTGCTTTATCTGTTTTTGGACTGTCAAAAATGATTACGCTTAAAGGACTCATTTATGATCCTCTCTTTAAAAAATAAAAAAGCAGTCCTCTAATAAGGACTGCTTCTGATTATATTATGTAATGATTGAAAATACTATGATCTTTTTATGACGAATATCACTTAAGTGACCATAGGGCACAGGTGCCGTCATCAGAGCCCGAGGCGAGATACCGGTTGTCATCGCTGAAGTGTACGGATTCGACGATATTGCTATGGGCGGCCAGTTTTTTGATCAATGTGCCGTTTTTTATGTCCCAGATGCAGATCGAATTGTTGCCGCAGCCTGCAGCCAGATATCTTCCGCTTGAATTCAGGGACACGGACCAGATAGGCAGCTTGTTCTCGCTTAGGGTCTGAACGGTTTTCCCGTTTTCAGCATCCCAGATTCGGATAGTATTGTCATCTGATGCGGAGATCAGCTGTTTCCCATCAGGAGTATATGCCAGGGCCCAGACATAGCCCTTATGTGCTCGTAAGGTTTTTACGATTTTACCTTCTTCAATATCCCAGATATTTATGGTGTTGTCCCAAGAACCGCTCGCAAGGCTTCTGCCTGACGGACAGAAAGCAACAGCCCATACATAACCATTGTGTCCTTTAAGAATTTTGATCTCCTTGCCTTCTTCAACATTCCAGATGCGAATTGTATTGTCATCCGAGCCGGAAGCAAGATGTTTTCCGTCAGGGCTGAAGCATATGCTGTCCACATAGTCGTCATGACCCATAAGCGTTCTTATTTCTTTCCACTGATCGGTGCTCCAGAGCTTAATGGTGTTGTCGTCGGAGCCTGATGCCATGAGTTTTCCATCCGGACTGAAACACACGATATTGACATCATCGGTGTGTCCGTTGAGGCGTTTAAGTAAGTTTCCGGTTTCTATGTCCCATACATTTATGTTATTGTTTTTTGATCCGGTCACAAGATGCTTTACCTCAGGATCGGTTTTTACCGACCAAATTGGCCTGATAAACCCATCAATGGTATGAATTGCTTTTCTTTTGTTGATATCCCAGAACTTTATAGTGTTGTCTCTTGATCCGGTGACAACCCTCTTATCATCAGGGCTGATGCTCAGTGACCAGATGAAACTGGTATGCCCGGTAAATGTTCTGATTTCCCTGCCTGTTGCCATACTCCACATTTTCATAGTGCCGTCATCAGATCCCGATAGGATATATTTCCCGTCGGAGGTAAAGCTTACAGAGATAACAAAGTCACGGTGTCCGGTGAAGGTCTGTATGGCAGCATCTTTATCAATGTCCCATATCTTGATGGTCATATCATCAGAACTCGAGGCAATAAGACGGCTGTCAGGGCTAAAGTGAACGCATTCTACGGTTTTAGAATGGCCATTAAAAGTTTTTAGTATCCGACCAGTTGCGACATCCCAGAGTTTTACAGTGTCATCATAAGAGCCTGACACAAGATAATTCCCGTCAGGACTGAAGCGTACAGAATTAACGCTGTTTGTATGGTCCTTTAATGTCATCAGCTCTTTTCCGCTTGTTGCTTTCCAGATCTTTATGGTGCTGTCATCAGAACCTGAAGCCAAAAATTTTCCGTCAGCACTGTAACGGACAGAAGTGATACAGTTTGAATGTCCTTTGAGTGTTGTTGCCTGTTTTCCGGTTGTGAGATCCCAGATCTTTATGGTATTGTCGTCGGAGCCTGATGCGATTCTTTCACCGTCTGTGCTGAAGCTTATGGTTGACACATAATCATCATGTCCGGACAAATACATTACTTGCTCATATGTGGCGGTGTCATAAAAGTAGATGCCGGTTGTTGTTGCAACAGCTACCTGTTTCCCGTCAGGTGAATATTTAACATTAAATATCCATCCTTTTCCAAATTTTTTTATCGGTACGCTTTTTATTTTCATCTTGATGTCGGTCTTAATTTCTAAATTACTTTATCTTCCTTCAGCCTTGTTATGTCTTCCTCGGAAAATCCCAATTCCTGAAGGATTGAGCTATTGTGCTCGCCCAGCAGGGGAGGATGCGTTGTTATTTCTGCCGGGGTTTCAGAAAATTTAATCGGTGAACCGGTGACCTGTATTTTTCCGCATTTTGGATGATCAACTTCTACAAGCATTTCACGCGCAAGGACCTGAGGGTCTTTGAAGATTTGATCCACGGTATAGATCGGTCCGCATGGAACGCCCGCATCATTTAGGATATCAAGCCACTCCTGCATGGTCTTTGTTTTTATTTTTTTTCTGATAATTGCCACGACTTCATCCCGGTTTTCAACGCGTTTCGGGTTTGTTGCAAAATTTGGATCATTGGCAATGTCGCTAAGGCCTGCTACTTCACAGAATTTTTTCCACAGGTTGTCGTTCCCTGCGGCAATGTTTATGAACCCGTCACTGGCTTCAAAATCCTGATAAGGAACAATGAGGGGATGGGCTGAACCGATACGTTGCGGGACATTGCCTGAGGCCAGATATCTTCCTGCCTGATAGGTGAGCCATGATACCTGTCCGTCCAGCATGGATGCGTCAACGTGCTGTCCCTGACCGGTTCTCTCGCGGTGGTAAAGCGCGGTCAGGATTCCAGTAGCAGCAAACATGCCGGTGGCAATATCAGTAACAGCGATGCCTACTTTAAGCGGATCCCCTCCTTTTTCACCCGTAAGTCCCATTATGCCGCCATATCCCTGTATAACCTGGTCAAACCCAGGTCTTTTACTGTACGGGCCTGTTTGACCGAATCCTGAAATAGAGCAGTAAATGATTCCAGGATTTATTTTTTTTACGGCTTCATAGTCAAGACCAAGCTTTGTCATTACTCCGGGCCGGTTTGATTCAAGAACGATGTCTGCTTTTCCGATTAGTTTAAGAGCGATTTCTTTAGCTTTGTTATCTTTAAGATTTAAAGTGATACTTTTTTTGTTGCGGTTAATGCTTAAGAAATAGGCTGATTCGCCATCAATAAAAGGAGGCCCCCAGCCTCTGGAGTCATCTCCTGATCCCGGCATTTCAATTTTTATTACTTCAGCGCCCATATCAGCCAGAAGCATGGTGCAGTAGGGGCCTGCCAGGGCCTTTGAAAAATCTATTATTCTTATTCCGTCTAAAGCACGCGCCATAACTTTGTTCCCTGACTTCGTATATTTTCTAATTAAACAATTATAAAAAAATTTAAATTATATGTTATGTAGAAGGAAATTGTCAACTCATTAAGGAATTTGGCTATTCAACACGGCTATATTTTTTAATTTTTTGAGATACATGTTTGTTAATGAGCGGAAAATGATTTTAAATCGATTTTTCAGGAATAACTATTTAATTAATAACATCTTTTTGCTTTGGCAAAAGAAATGATAGTATTCTAAAAATCAATGCCTCTCTTAAACAATTTTCATAACTGTATTTATACAATTCACTACCGCTGTAATATTTGCCAACTGATTTTTTATTTTTTCCCATAAAGTCTTGACATCTTTTAAACCGATATTCTCCAATGATTTTGTTAAACTTATTAATTGGAGAATATGTGTTTTGAGAATTTAACATTATTATCGCGAATATGAATTTTTTTGCTTCCCAAAATATCAATATTAATAGGAGTAATGTTGACTTTTATAAATATGAGGATATGAAACCATCTTGTTTTTGAGGTATGTATCCCAAACAAGAGACTATTAATCCTGACGGTGGTTCAGGAAACAGTATGAGTCTTCCTTTTCAAGGTGGCACAGCGAAGTCTGTAAATACATTAGGAAAGGTTTAGAGAAAATTTACCGTTGGCAAAAGAAAAGTTATTGAGTATAAAGGATGAAAGTCTGACAGTTGTGGTATAGTCAGACAGGAGCCCCGCAGAAAGGGTAATTGTTAGCCTGTGTCTAAATCTTAAAAATTATCAATCAATAGCGTCTTTTTTATCTCTCTAATATCTTTCTCGGTTAGAGTGAATCTCTCTTCCAATTTTTTTAAGTTATCTAAGACAGTTTGTTTATTGTATTGTAGGGCCTCTATGTTATCGGACATTGAGAAATAAGTGAAATCATCATATAATTTACACTCGTTATCGATGATCGGGATTGCACCACACATGATGGCCTCGAAGAAACGATACGTCCAAATGAAATCTCCATCTGGACATAAGACAAATTTGGATCTCAACATTTGATCATAGTACTCTCTGTCCCAAGCTTTTATGGGAAATTCTCGCCCTCTTGTTGACTCGATTATTTTAATATCGCCTTCAATAAAAGATATCTGATTATTCTTATGTAGTCTCCTCGATATATATCTCTTTAGAGCCACTCTCCAAGAGCATAGTTCTATATTATATTTGTCTAGTAACCAGTTGTTTAGGCTTTTCTGTCTCTTTTTAGTCATTAGCCCCTGGAAAGAGATACCACTTTTGTCTTTGTCCCAAAAATTCTTACACAAATTTATCATGCTCTTAGGAAATAAAAGGCTCTTTTCCACCTTGCCTATCTTCAAAGAAGGGGCTTTATGGTCGAACTCAATATCAGGTATATCTATTTCTGAAGGTCCAACAGTAAACTTTATATCAAAAACTTTAGAAATGAATTGAAAAGTCTTTGCGGAGTCTTTCGGAACTGAGACATTAAACCCTGCCTCCGCAAGAGCCATGCAGAAACGAATATTCTGTATCAAATTAAGTGGTAATGGGAAGTTATAAGTTTTTATGACTGGTTCTCTCCTTTAAAGGGGAAAGCTTTAATTAAGCTCTGTTTTATATCTTCCACCTTTTCTCTTTCTATCTTATAATCTTTAGGGATATTTAAAATGTTCTGCTGAGTAATCTCTTTACTTCGCAAGTCCCACACTTTTGGAGATAAGTCATAGGCAGAATAATAGTCTTTAAACTTATAGTCCCCGCCTTTTATATGGTCAGAGAAGCGTATCCATTGATTGGGGATACCAAGACTGTCTGCCGCAATCAGACCATGCATCGCAGAAGAAATAATAATCTCGCATTCCGCTATTTTTTCTAGCGTCTTTATAGGATTTCCTATCACATCAATCAGCGTCGAATTAGGCACTAACCTTAATAAGCTCTTAACCCTTTCGTCACCTTTGTCAACATAATGAGGGATAATGCCCAAGTTAAACTTTTTCTCAGATTGTTCGAATAATAACTGTGATGATAAGAGGCCAGCGTCTCCTATAGCCACGTCTTCAAGATTACGCCCCGTGAGTTTTTCAAGCTGAGCTTTGCTATATTTGCCACGAACGGCACAAACATTAACTCTTCTACATAGTCCCTTCCTTTTTTTAGGCTCTTTAATGAATCCAGACGACCAAATATGAAGGATTGGGTAACGATATTTTGCCAAACGATTTTTATTTAAGAGAATATTTAGTGTACTGCCTATGCCTACTAAGTTGGCACTTATCATATCTGTCTGGCTCACTCGAGCATTAAAGATCTTTTCAATTATTAATGGATTTAATACATCTCCAAAATTATTCAATTCAGGATTCCAACAATACAGCTTTATTTCCCTCATCTAAAATCACCTATTTGTAAAGTTTGTATTGTTTATAGAATAATTATCAAAAAACCACTTAAGTACATCGGTCTGTGGGATGTGCTAAAAATCACCAACGATCCGGATCGGGCCGTCATTTAAGGATGTGCTAATAGATTACAACGAAGCTCATGTTGTGTTTTATTTAGTATAGAATCTATCGTTTCTGCTAATAATTTTGCGCCATTATAGGTAGGCATTAAAACGGATATTTAGGGTAATTTATTTAAACTTCCTAGGGCCATTACAAAAATAAATTAAACCTTTCTCGCATATCTTTTGTTTTGAATTATACATTGACATTTAAGGCCTCAATTCCTATACTTTTCTGAAAATAGCCTGAATTTATTGACACTTTCTAATATTAATAAATAATACTATTAAGTGTCAACAAATGAAAACAAACAACTTATGTTTTTTAAAGACATCTTTATGAGTTGCCTTTGAATACTTTCGATTTATGATCATAAATTTCTATAAGAGGATGTAGCATATGGTGCCCAAGGTAAGTGTTGTTATACCTTCATATAATCGAGCCAGCTGTATTGAAAAGGCGATTGACTCAGTCTTTCAACAGAAGGTCGAAAATCTTGAAGTTATTCTCATAGATGACGGATCGACTGATAATACAAGAGAGATCATACAAAACAAGTATGGTGATAAAGTGCGGTATTTTTATCAGGAAAACCAAGGCATTTCCGGTGCGCGTAATACTGGGATCAAAAATGCCAGGGGTGACTATATTGCTTTTCTTGATTCGGATGATTACTGGTGTCCGGACAAGCTTGAGAAGCAGATGTCCTTGGCTGAAGAACATCCAGAGTATGGACTTCTGGCATCCTGCTGCGCTTCTATCCGGACGGATGGAAGCTTTAGGGAGAGTAACAGACGGGGCAAGTCTGGATGGGTCCTCAAAGATCTTTTCCAAGCTAATTTCATTCGGACCTCATCGGCTGTTATACGCCGGGACTGTTTTAACAGGGTTGGGTTGTTTGATGAAAAGCTTAAAGAAAGTGAAGAATATGACCTTTGGCTGAGGGTGGCAGCTGTTTATCCGGTCGGGTTTATTAATGAAGCCTTAACCGTCTATGTGGATAATCTAAATGGTTCCAGTATTGACAGCCTGGTTGGAAGGCTTTACCGGTTACGTACCCTTGAAAAAGACTATTTGAAAAAGAAGATTCCAACAAAGTTTTACAATCGGCGCATGGCGATGAATTATAATAAAGTCGGACGGCACTATCTGCTGCGCGGGGACAGAGAAAATGGTATTGCTTATATAAAAAAAGCTCAGAGCCTTGATCCTTTTTGTTCGAAATATAATTTCTATCTCATTAAAGGGTTTTTTACTCGGCACAAAGCGAGTCTTAATTATAATATTTAGTAATTAAAGTTAATAAAAGATAATAAAAAAGGACAGTCCGTATTAATACTGACTGTCCTTTTTTATTTTGGCTCCCCAGCGCGGACTCGAACCACGGACAAGCTGGTTAACAGCCAGCTGCTCTACCGACTGAGCTACTGGGGAACAAATGTTGGTTCTTTTAGAATTCTAAAATATAGGTAAGTTTTAGTTTTTTGTCAAACCTTTTTTATTTTGTGTCTGATGACAATAGCAAAAGAGCACATTAACGCTGAAAACATCATGTTAGCAGCTCCAAGAACACCTACCGGCATGGATAGAGCCTTTAGATTCCTTCTTTCTTTTCTTAAACTGTATTTAACATAGGTTGGCAAATATCTGGACAGCATATTTTTCTAAATAGAAAAAGTAACAGTTTATTAGAACCAGTATTATAGAATTTCATTTACTTTTATTTTAGATATCGCCCTTTTGCGTAAACGGGAAGTTATTGCAGAACAAGAGTTTTTATAAGGTTTTAATGTCCTGATATTCTATAAAATATTACGGGATATTTAACGACTATTATTTATTAACATGTTGACATTTTAAGTATTTATGATAAAAATATCACTTTAGAATATCATATGAAAATTTTGCTAAGAGGTATTCCGAGTCTCAAAAACTTGAGGCCGATAAGGCTGGTAAAAGACCGGCCCGCCGTGTTTGCAAAGGAAGCCTGAAGAAAACTTGTGCGTTTTTTTCAGGCTTTTTTATTGAATAAAGATTTCAGATACAGGATAAATTTTAATTAATATTTATATTTAAAATTGAAAGGAGGTTACACCGAACCGATCTTTCTGTTTCCCGGAAGGGAACGAGAGAATTAAAATGAGTTGAATTTATCATTGTTGTTATCGTTTCGAAAGGAGGAAACATAGTTATGAGTAATGGTAAAGTTTTGTTGTTTAATCATGAAAAATGCGCCGGCTGCAGAAGCTGTGTCGTAGGCTGCTCCCTTTACCATGATGGTGAGTGTGGCAAAGTGGTATCGCGTGTAGCAGTCGTTAGAAACGAAAGATTCGGAGAGTCTTTCCCCGTGGGTTGTGATGCATGTACCGATGCGCCTTGTGCAGCAGTATGCCCGACAGGTGCATGTGCAATGGATCATGAAGCAGGAATCACAAAAATCGATGCTAATAAATGCATCGGATGTAAAGAATGTGCAATGGCTTGCCCTTTTGCGGCAATCAATATGCATTATAAAACAGGCAAGGCTTTCAAATGCGACCTTTGCGAAGGCCGTGAAGAAGGCCCTGTTTGTGCTGACTGGTGTCCGGGCGGAGCGATTACTTATGAAGCATCTAACGTAGCTTTAAAAGTAAAACGCAGAAACAAACTGACCGAAAGATTACAAGCCGCTAAAGTTGGAGAGGAGGGTTAAGCTATGAACGGATGGGCAGGACAACGACTTAGAGTCGACCTTACAACTGGTAAAATAACAAAAGAACCGCATTCTTATGAGTACAGACGTAAATGGATTGGTGGCCGAGGATATAACTCCGATATTATTTATAATGAAGTACCACCAAATCTGGATCCATATGATCCAAAAGCAAGGGTATGTTTTGGTGTGGGTCCAGTAAGTGGAACCGCAGCTCCTTCAACCGGTCGTGTAACAGTTACCGCAAAAAGCCCGTTGACTGGCGGTTTTGGAGACTCAAATATGGGTGGTCACTGGGGAGCAGAGCTTAAATATGCAGGATATGATCAGGTTGTTATACAGGGAAGAGCAAAAAAACCTGTATATATCTGGATTGATGATGACAAAGTAGAGATTCGTGATGCCAGTCACCTCTGGGGAAAATTCCCTAGAGAGGCTGACCAGATGATCAAAGAAGAGATTGGTGATGAAGATATCCACATCATGATGATCGGACCGGGCGGTGAGAATATGTGTCGTTTTGCATGTACATTTAATGATGTCTGGAGAGCGGCCGGCCGTACCGGTACAGGTGGTGTTATTGGTTCAAAGAACCTGAAAGCCATCGCCACTCGCGGTTCAGGAACTGTAAAAGTTGCAGATCCTAAAAAGCTGATGGAAGTATCAAACAGGCTGCGTCAGGCATTCAAGAACGATCCGATGAAGATGGGTCTTTATGAAATCGGTAGTCTGTGTCTGATCAATGTTGCAAACCGTGACGGTTGGCTTCCGTGGAAAAACTTTCAGGGCGGTGCGCATCCTGATGCAAACAACATGTCCGGTGAAACCCACAGTGCAACAGTTCTTAAGCACCGTGAAGGCTGCTATGCATGTCCTATCTGTTGTGGCCGTTTTACCCAGATCAAGGACGGAAAATATGCTGGTGAAGAGTTCGGAGGGCCTGAGTATGAACATGCTGTTCCGACCGGGCCCCGTGTTGGTCTGATTGATGATGCTAATGCGATCTGGCATAACTGCTGTCTGACTAATGATTATGGTCTGGACGCGATTGAGACTGGTGGTGTTATTGGAACTGCTATGGAATGGTACCAGAGAGGCCTGATTACAACCAAAGACACAGGCGGACTGGAACTCGAATGGGGTAATGCAGAAGTTATTGCAACACTTATCGAACAGATCGGACTGCGTAAAGGTTTTGGAAATATTCTTGCTGAAGGTTCTGAAAGAGCAGCTACAAAACTCGGTCTTCCGGAGGAAGCCCGTTACTATACCATTACCACACGCGGTATGACCCTTCCGGGCGATGATCCTCGCGGTCTTGGCTTTGGTTATGGTCTTTCCTTTTCAATGGGTACCCGCGGCGGATGTGACCATCTCAGATCTCTTTGCTGCCTTGAGCTTTCAGGAGCGCTGTATCCGGGTCTGAATACCAAGATTCTGGGTGATGAAAGTGCATGCAAACCGGTTTCTATTAATTCTAAACCTTACATGGTTTATTATGAAGAAAACCAGAAGGCTACTACAGACTGTCTTCAGGTTTGCTGCTTTACCACTCACTGGTCATACGCAGTTATTACCCCTGACCAGGTTGAATACCTGAATGCAGTAACCGGAATGGATATTACGGAAGAAGAGTATCAGGAAGTCGGTGAGCGTATTGTTAATCTCGAGCGTGCTTACTGGAACCGCTGTATGTCCGGTGCGCGTGAAGATAGCGTTCCTGAGCGTTTCCTTAAAGAGCCGATGCCTCAGGGAGTTGATTATCAGACGAATGTCGGTGTGACCTTCCCTCTGAACGATATGTTGCCGAAGTACTATCAGTATCGTGACTGGGATCCCAAAACAGGTTTCCCGACAGAGCGCAAGCTGAAACAGCTTGGCCTTGACTATGTTGCCAATGATCTTGCTCCTCTGAGAAGCAAGTATCTGTCTGAAACCGAGAAAAAGAAGAAGAAATATTACGTATAATAGGCTGAAAGGAGGTCGTTTAATATGGCTGTTATGACAAAGGCTCAGGCCAAGAAGTTTAATGAAATGACAGATAAGATGCTTGACGTTCTTAATTTTCTGAAGAATGGCAAGGTTATTGATGCTGATGAGCACAGAGCAATAATGCTTAAAGGCTTTTCAAAGCTTGTTGACGTACTTCAGGATAAGAAGGTTATTAATTCAAAGG
This sequence comes from Pseudomonadota bacterium, assembly GCA_024640785.1. Taxonomy (GTDB): domain Bacteria; phylum Desulfobacterota; class WTBG01; order CAIYCZ01; family CAIRTM01; genus JAHEEI01. Next base: position 9,194 of record JAHEEI010000012.1, on the reverse strand, counting down.
ACGCCAAGTCTGCCATGAAGGGCGGTTTTGATTCTCTGATCGCTTCATTATCCTAACTAGTTAAAACCTAAAAGGCCCGGGATTGTTTTTAATCCCGGGCCTTTTTTTGTTTAAATATGTGTTTATATGTTTAAATATTAACTTGATGACGTGCCTGTTCGCAATAAATATGAACTATTTGACTTATATTCATAAGGATGACTAAAAGTGAAAGTTTTATGTAGTAAAGGCTGTAAAGAATAAGGCCTGCTCGTAACAGAATATGTTGAGAAAACCACGGGGTCCTTCTAGAGCTTTTTTGAGAGTGTCAAATATATTCTTCTTTTAACCGATTGCTCCTAAATATTCTTTTTTCTCTGTGTTGTTCATAAGGTTTGCTGGAAGGTTTGTTCCAATTTGTTATAGACATCAATAAACTTATATAATATCATTAAATTTAAATGCGCTTCAGCCCTATGCTTGGGACCTTTAACTTCTTCAATTTTATCAACCTTAAATAAAATATTATTATGGACTTTAACCTTACAAAACAGCAGAAGCTTTCAAGAAAGATTGCCAGAGAATTTGCCGAGACCGAACTGGCTCCTTTTGCGCAGGATTGGGATGAAAAAGCGGAATTTCCAACTGATGCGATCAAGAAGCTTGGTGCCCTCGGTTTTATGGGAATCAGTATCCCGAAGGAGTACGGAGGGTGCGATCTTGACGGTATAAGCTATGTGCTTATTATTGAGGAGCTGGCAAAGGCCTGCGCATCAACAGCAATTATAGTAGCAGTACATAATTCTGTGGGTGCTTATCCCATATATCTTCTTGGAACCGATGAGCAGAAAAAGAAATATCTAGGTGAGCTTGCAACCGGGAAAAAACTGGGCGCTTTTGCCCTGACAGAGCCCAATGCCGGTTCTGATCCCGGCGCCATTGAAACAACAGCAGAGCCTGACGGTGGTAATTACATCCTAAACGGCACCAAGACCTTTATAACCAGCGCTATAAACTCTGATACGGTCATTGTGATGGCATCAACAGACCGAAAAAAAAGGGGACGCGGTATAACATCGTTTATTGTTGAAAAGAAGTTTAAGGGTGTTACTGCCGGGTTAAAAGAAAATAAACTGGGTATAAGAGCTTCTGATACCTGCGAGCTTATTTTTGAGAACTGTGTTGTTCCTGCAGCCAATATTCTTGGTGAGCCTGGTACGGGATTAAGCGCAGCTTTAAAGGCTTTGAGCTTTGGAAGGGTGGGGGTTGCTGCGCAGGCGCTTGGGGTTGCAGGGTCTGCAATGGAGTCGTGCATAAAATACAGTAAAGATAGACATCAGTTTGGGAAACCCATAGCAAACTTTCAAGCTATACAATGGATGATCGCTGATATGGTAACTGAGATAGAAGCAGCAAGAAATCTTATTTTTAAAGCATCCTTTTTAAAGGATGAAGGTAAGCCTTTTGCAACGGAGGGTGCAATGGCCAAGCTTTATGCGTCAGAAGTTGCAATGCGGGCTGCGACCAAAGCTGTTCAGATACACGGCGGATATGGCTGTATGAAAGACTACAGGGTGGAGCGGTGTTTCAGAGATGCAAAAGTGATTGAGATCTATGAAGGAACCTCAGAGATTCAGCGGTTGATAATTGCCAGGGATATATTAAAGTAAATTATCACTGACGATAAGTTGATAACCTCTTCTTTATAGGGGTATTTTCCGTAGGAAAAGTGTAACCATTTAGTAATTTTTCCTGCCGGACGAAGGTTCCGGTGTGCCGGGAATGGGCGAGGAATGACATTTCGAGGGAGACCATGAAAATAATAGTTACTGTGAAACAGGTGCCGGATACGTCGGAAGTCAGGATCGATCCGAAAACAAACTCTCTGGTAAGAGAGGGTGTCCCAAGTATTTTAAATCCAGAAGACCGAAATGCTGTCGAAACAGCCTTAACGCTTAAGGAGAAATATGGAGGAGTTGTTACTGCTCTTACTATGGGACCTCCCCAGGCAGAGGATGTGCTTGAGGAAGTGATTGCAATGGGCGTGGATGAGGGCATCCTTCTTTCCGACAGAGCTTTTGCTGGTTCTGATACGCTGATAACATCATTTATTCTGTCAAGGGCAGTGATGAAAATTGGAAAATTAGATCTTATTATCTGTGGTAGGCAGGCTATTGACGGTGATACCGCACAGGTCGGGCCTCAGCTTGCCGGCTTTCTTGAGCTGCCGCAGGTTACCTATCTTGAGGATATTTCAATTGATAATGAAAGCGCTATTATTAAAAGAGGGCTTGAAGACTGTGTTGAGGAGGTTCGGGTGAAACTGCCGGCTCTGGTAACGGTCCTTTCAGACATTAACCAGCCCCGGTATCCATCTTTGTGCAATGTGGTAAAGGCCTGTGACGGCACCTTGATTAAGCGTTGGGGTGAAAAGGAGTTAAAAATTCCCGGTTCAATGCTTGGACTGCAGGCTTCACCAACCGGTGTGAAAAAGATATTTGAACCGGACCTCAGCGCCAGTGGAGAAATTATAAAGGGTGATGAAAAACAGATGGCAAAAACGCTTATTGACAAGCTCAAAGCGCTTCAGGTTGTTTGATAATTGAAAACAGAATCTCGAAAAGAAAATTATGATGAAACTTATCTTAGAAAAATGTATTGCGTGTAAGCTGTGTGAAAAGGCATGTCTGTTTGGCGGTATACGGATAGAGAATAAGATTCCAATATTAACAGACCTTTGTACAAACTGCGGAGCATGTATTGATGTGTGCAAGGTTGGTGCCATAGAGTCAGCCGGTACAAAGAAGGGCCCTGTACATAATATTGAGCTATATAAAGATGTCTTTGTCATTGCAGAGCAGCATGAAGGTGTGTTGCAGCCGGTTACGCTTGAGCTCTTAGGTAAAGCACGTGAACTTGCAAATATAAGGGGAGCGGCTGTTTCAGCAATTCTTATTGGTGATGATGTTAGAAATCTTTCTGACAGATTGATTCAGCATGGTGCTGACAGGGTTTTTGTCGCCGAAGCGAAATTTTTAAATTACTACAGGACCCTTCCTTACGAACGGATCATTTCCGGAATAATTGAGGAGCATAAGCCCGAGGTTGTTCTTGTCGGCGCAACAACTTTTGGCAGGGATCTTGCCCCTAGAATCGCAAACAGATTCAGAACGGGACTCACTGCCGACTGTACAGGTCTTGAGATCTCTGATGATGGTTTGCTTCTTCAGACACGACCTGCTTTTGGTGGAAATATTATGGCAACCATAACAACTCCGAGTCATCGGCCTCAAATGTCAACTGTCCGTCCGGGTGTTATGGCATCAAATTCTTTTTCCAAAAGGAAGGGTGAAATAGTAAATATTTCTGCTGTTGAGGCTGATGGAGACGGTTTGGTTGAGATTTTAAGCCGAGTTAAAAAAGAGAAGAAAGGTGTGCTTCTCGAGAAAGCAGAAGTTATTGTTTCAGGCGGAAGGGGGACTGGTGATCCAAAAAACTTTAAGATGCTCGAAGACCTCGCCTCACTATTTTCAGGTCAGGTTGGCGCTTCACGAGCTGTGGTGGATTTGGGCTGGATAGGCCATGACCACCAGGTGGGGCAGACAGGAAAGACTGTCAAGCCGAGAATATATTTTGCCTGCGGTATTTCTGGCGCGGTGCAGCATCTGGCTGGGATGCAGAGTTCTGATATAGTCATAGCGATTAATAAAGATCCTCAAGCGCCTATTTTTCAGATGGCGCATTTTTGTCTGATAGGTGATATGCATAAAATTGTTCCTGAACTGATAAGCCAATTTCAGAAAAACAGCTAAGTTTTATATTTTTAGAAGATTTTAATTTTCAGTAAAGCAGGATGAATAGGTACTATCTATCTTTCTTAAAAAGTTCTTGAAATAGTGTGGAGAGTAAATCCTGTTAAAAAAATAATTGCTTCAGTTCATACTGGGACACTGACACTTTTCGATATGTCGAAATTTTTGAAGAGCGAGAAAAATTTTATAATGTGTGAGTTTTTATGCTTAATAGACTTATAAGTATCCTGTTTGTATCATTCCTCGTTTTAACGACATCCCTGCCTTTATATGCGGCCCCCTACCTTTGGTCTGTTTATCATGCTGAAAACGGTCTGTCAAAAACCAACATTAAAAGTCTTTCGGTTGATCCCGGAGGCTATTTGTGGCTGGGATCACATAATGCGGACAATGGATCCTCTGGCGGTGTAACTATATTTTCAGGTACTCATGAGATTGTTTCCTACGGTGTTGGGAATGGTTTAAACAGCAGTTCGGTCAATGATATAGCTTTTGAGAAGATTGAAAGTGAAAATGTCTCTAATACAGACCTTGGTGCTGTGTGGATAGCAACCGGAAAAGGTATAACAATTCTTGACAGAAAAGGATCTTTTACCCGAATTACTCCCGGCAACAGTCCGCTTCCGGGAAAAAATGTAAACGCTATTATTATTGATAAAGAAAATACCAAATGGATTTCAGCGTGGGGAAATGGAATAACCTGTGTTGATTCAGAGTTTAACTGGGCAAAATATCTAAGAGCCTCTGGTGGTTTGTGTAGCAATAAAATTCTTACTATTACAGAGGGCCAGGACGGCAATATATGGTTCGGGTCAATTGATAACGGCGTTAGCAGACTTGATCGTGATGGAAACTGGCTGCATTTTTCAAAAATAAATTCAGGTCTCATTGGAAACTGTGTCAAAGAAATCAAAACAGAAAACTCAGGCAGGATATGGTTTGTTACAACTGAGGGGGTCAGTTCTTATGATGGACGGAGTTGGATTTCATATACTTCACGAAACAGTTCTCTGGGGAGTTTTATTCCCACTACAATGGTGATTGATCTGGAAGGTAATAAATGGATTGCTACTGAGAACGGAGGAGTTTTTAAACTGGACAGTTTTGGGATATGGACAAGATTTCATGTTGGAAACAGTTCTTTGATTGATAATAGAATAAACGATATGATTGTTGACGATGCCGGAACTGTTTGGATAGCAACTTCTTCAGGGCTTTGCAGTGTGACAAGGTCTTTTGGTCCTGATAAAATGAAACAACCTGATTTTAAGAGAGGGCTTTCTTTTGTTTCCGGGAGCGGTTTGTATTTTCCCTTTGAATCAGCGCTTGTCTGGAAGAGAGCATCAGGGCAAGTAAGCGATTTGGATCTTTCCATATCTCTTCCTGTATTTTTTTCAGGAGGTGAACGTTGGTTTTATGCTGCATTCTGGGCTGAAAATGGTTTTGATTTTAATGATTTTAAATATGAAATTTCCGGAAGCAGAAATAATGATTTTAAAATAATTTTTAACGGTTCTTTCGAAGAGGCAAAATTCTTAATTTCAGGTGGTGTCTTCAACACGCAGAATAATGTGACTCCGGATAAGAGGTTGAAGTACCCTTTTCCTGAAGTTTATCCTGATGAGCTTAAATCATTTTTACTTCCCGGAAAGTTTATTCCAAGTAATGATCCGAAAATTAAGAATCTTTTAAAAACAATTGTCAGCAAAGAGGCTGAAAATGATATGTATAAAACTGTGAACGATATTATCTATTCAAAATTCATGCAGCACTTGGTATCCGATAGCCAGACAGTTAAGAATAGTGAGGAGAATAGCCATCAGTCCGGGCATACTGTCAAGAGTGTTTATGATGTTTTAAAGGAAGGCAGCGGAGATCAGCATTCTAAATCAAGGTTGGTTTGCTCTCTTTTAAGGGCGGCAAAGGTTCCGTCTCGAATGATTATGAGTATAGGGGGAAATGTCTGGGTTGAGGCCTGGGTTTCTGGTGCAGGCTGGATTCCGGTCGAGGCCTCCTATCCTGTTTTCGATTATTTAAGAGAACAGAGAACATCGGTACCCAAAGTTTTTAGTGCGGAAGATCAGGCCATTGCTTCAGTTTCAGGAAAGAATGATGAGCTTTCTCAGATATCATGGAATTTTGAATTACAGGCTGCATATCAAAAAACAGCGGTTTCACCGTTTAAAAAACATAACAGTATATCGTCTGCAAGATTGCTTATTTTAAAGATTGTTTCAGATGAGAGAATTCCAGAAAATGCCAGACTGCAGATAGATGAAAACATATATCTGGCGGCTATTCAGCGGGAGGGAAAAACCTCTTTGGTATTTCATGACAGCAGCTCAATGGAAATAGCGAAAAATATTCTTAACTTTAATGGGTTACCGCTTGGTGTGCAGGTTGGGGATTCTTTTTTCTGGAAGTTGATTGCCCGAAGAATAGGGGATATCCTTATTCTTGAAAACCTTGAATGCAGGACAGCAGGAGAAGGAGTGAAAAAACCGGTTGATTCTTCTGTTCAGGGTTTTACTTATGAATAAAAAACATGTCGATCTTTAACTTGAAGTTCTATCTTTAAGTCAGAAATAGATTTTCGCTTATGATAAAAAGGCCCTTGATTCCTGTTGTCATATGCTACTGTTTGGGTTTGATTGTCCCTTCATATTTTACATTTTCCCTAAAAAATATTATCTTATTTTTTTCAGGTGCAATAATCTGTTATATCGCTGCTTTTTATAAGAGGAAAAGAGTTGCTGCAACCTGCATATCATTCCCAGTATTTTTCCTGTTGGGTTGTCTTTTTATCTATCCATACATGAATCCCGAGTTTAATGATTCTCATCTTGTTAATTATACAGGCAATAAAAGAATTAACCTTGAAGGTGTAATAGACAGCTATCCTGTTATGACACGCAAGGGCGTTAAGCTATATTTAAAGAAAATATTCCTTCATGACAGGGAGGGCTCCTACCCTCTTTCAGGTCGTTTGATGTTATCGATTAAAGAACCGGAGAGGGTTTATTGCTATGGAAACAGGGTGAGGTTCTTCTGCTATCTTCGAAAGCCCACAAATTTTAATAATCCCGGAAGCTTTGATTATATAAGATATCTTTCTTTAAAAAATATTTTTGTTACAGCCTTTTTGCAAGATGATTCGGGTGTGACTAAAACAGGTGAAGGTTTTGGGAATTTATTTCTTCTTAAAGCGGACGGTTACAGGATCAAAATACGAGCTCTTGTTGATGATATGGTTCCTTCCCCTGCAGGGAATTTGCTCAAGGCTCTGATTCTTGGTGACAAGGGTATGGTTCCACATGAAATCAAGGAGCAATTCATAAAACTGGGTACTGCACACCTCCTTGCTATTTCAGGTCTTCACGTGGGGATTGTGGCATTTATTTCCTATCTTTTTTTTAATTTGTTTTTTAGAGTTTATCATAAAGTTCTTTTGTATGTGGATGTGTTTAGGTACTCAGTTTTTTTGTCTATTTTTCCGGTGTTGTTTTACTGTTTAATCGCCGGTTTTCAACTGCCGATTCTGAGAGCGGCATTAATGGTTCTATTCTATATGGCCTCCCTTCTTATTGGCAGAAAGCAGGATCTCTTGTGTACCCTTTTTGCCGCCGGATTTTTTATCCTGATTTTAATGCCAACCTCAATTTACGAGGTGTCGTTCCAGCTTTCTTTTTCTGCGGTATTTTTTATTATCATTTTTGTACCCACAATGAAGGAGATGTTTAAGAAAAATGAAGGTGACCTGTTTCCCGAAAAAAGAAGGTGGATTAAAACTAATTTTCTAAGCTGGGTTGGAGGAGCATCTGTTGCATCTGCTGCAGCAATACTTGGAACCGTTCCGCTTATTATTATTTTTTTTCACAGGTTTTCATTATCGGGCTTTATTTCAAATCTCTTAATTGTTCCTTTTGTAGGTTTTACTATTATTCCCATGGGCCTTATGGCAACTATTTTGATGCCGGTCAACTGGTCTTTTTCAGCTTTTCTATTTAAGTGGGCTGGTGCGCTTATTGATATTCTTCTTAAGATTACAAAGGTCTGGTCGGATTTATTCTCATGGGAAATTCTTGTTTCTATTCCTGCCCGTTGGGAAATAGTTTGTTATTATGCTTTGCTTATACTGTTCCCTGTTTTTGTTAAAAGAAAAAGGATTATTGTTTTTCTTGTAATAGCATCAGTTTTTGTTTTAGTCGAACTGACAACCGGTTTTTATAATGATAATCGAAAGGGTCCGTTAAAGGTTACTTTTCTTGATGTCGGTAATGGAGATGCCGCTCTTGTGGAATTCCCAAAGGGGAAAGTTATGCTTGTTGACGGAGGTGGTTTCAGGGACAGCAATTTTGATGTGGGAAAAGAGATTATTGCTCCAGTGCTGCATAAGAAAAAGATTAAAAAGGTTGATTATGCGGTTTTGAGTCATCCGCATATGGACCATATGGGAGGACTGCCTTATATTATAGAAAATTTCAAGGTTGACGAGTTATGGTACAATGGTGAAAAGTCACAGCTGGAACTTTTTAGAAGACTTGTGTCATCAGCTGAGCAGAACAATGTCGAAATGAAAATATGTTCGGATGTCTTCCCGGTTATGATAATCGACGGTGTACAAATTAAGATAATAAGTCCTTTTGAAAAAAAAGATCTGTTTTCTTCTGGTTCTTATGAAGATGTGAATAATAATTCCCTTGTTCTCAGGTTTATATTTGGGACGGTTTCGTTTCTTTTTACAGGGGATATATTAAGTGATCGAGAAAAAATTCTTGAAGAAAAAGTTCCGAACCTTTTTTCCAATATATTAAAGGTGCCTCACCATGGCAGTTCAGTCTCAAGTGAAGAAAATTTTTTGAAAAAGGTTTCACCTGATTTTGCGATTGTCAGCGGCAAGTTGTTTGGTGAGAAAACAGAACTTGCTGAAGATAATTTAAATATTTATACTGAAATTGGTTCAAAAGTGATAAGGACAAACCTGAGGGGAGCTGTTGAGATTGAAACAGACGGTACAGAATACTCTGTTAATTGCCTGAAAAATTGAGCCTTGTATGAAAACCTGTAATCAGAAGAGAAAAATTAGCCTATTGACAAGAGCTTTATTTTAATATTAAATTTAAATAACAAACAAAATAAAAATGAGAGCTAAAAAAATGCTAAAATATATTATTTTAATAATATTTATATTAATATGTGGTTGTGCTTCTTCCAGAGATTCGAGCTATCGTCAGATAAGGGAGGCACAAGCAGTTATTTATGAAGCCAGAAAAATTGATGCGCCTGTTTATGCTCCTGAAACATACCTTGCGGCACAACTGGAACTTAGAAAAGCAAAACGTATGATGAGTAATGAAAATTTCAGTATTGCAAAATCTCTGGCACAAAAAGCAGCAGATATCG
>JAHEEI010000305.1 GCA_024640785.1 Pseudomonadota bacterium | reverse complement strand
GGTTCATCCTGATTTGATTATTGTTGACTTAATGATGGAAGAAGTAGATGCAGGCCGGAACTTTGTTAAAGAACTTAAAATTATAAATAACCAGGCCCCTGTTTACATGCTCTCCTCAGTGGGTGATGCCTTGACTGACAACATTGATTATGCCGAACTGGGACTAACAGGTGTTTTCCAGAAACCCATTGATTTTGACGTACTTCTCAAAACTCTCAAAACAAAGTTAAAGTAAAATTATGACGCTAGCATAAAATATATTATTTTTCAGGCCAAGTTTTGTTTTACATTTAAGGGTTCTCAAACAAAACCCTCTTGATTTTTTCATCTTCATATGCATAATTTTATATAATACAGCAACCATTAACATGCCGGTGTTTTGATGGACCCGAACAAAAATTTATCAGACTTTGAAAGAATAAAAAGACAACTCCTGATATTTAATGAAATAGGAAAAACCCTCACTTCATCACTTACCATAAACGAAGTCCTGGAAAAAATCCTTGGAAAAGTTGCGGAAATTTTTAATCCCGAGAATTGGTCTCTGCTGTTGCTGGACGAGGAAAAGAATGAGCTTTATTTTGAGATCGTGGTGGGAGAAGCTTCAGAAAAAATAAAGGATATTCGTCTGAAAGTAGGAGAAGGTGTTGCCGGATGGGTAGCAAAAAACGGCAGACCCTTAATCGTGCCCTGCACCAAGAATGAACCTCTGTTCACTAAAAAAGTTGATCAACTGAGCGAGTTTTCTACCGAATCAATAATATGTATTCCAATGAGAATACGAAACAAGGTTATCGGTGTTATTGAGCTAATAAACAAAAAGGGGTTTTTACCTTTTCATCAGTATGATATTGAGGTTCTTTCCACTGTTGCTGACTATGCTGCCATTGCGCTTGAAAACGCTCGCAACTATGAGCAGATCCAGAAGCTGACCATCACCGATGATATCTCCGAGCTTTATAACTCCCGGCATCTGCACAAGATTTTGGAGGATGAGCTTGCCCGAGCACATAAAAAAAACACCAAATTCTCAATCATTTTCTTTGATCTGGATTTTTTTAAACAGGTCAATGATACCCACGGCCACATGGTCGGCAGCAGCCTTTTAGGCAAAATTGGAAAACTGTTGTCAGACACCTTGGAAGACGGTCATCACGCAGCAAGATACGGGGGCGATGAATTTGTGATCATCCTTCCGGAGACAAGCAAGGAAGAGGCGGTTGTATTTTGTAAAAAACTTAAGCAAAAACTCATCAGTGAAAAATTTCTTTCTGACAAGGGGCTTGACATACAAATAACCGCGAGCTTTGGGATCTCAACCTTTCCTGATGATGCTAAAACCAAGGACGAAGTTCTGCACATTGCTGATGAACGCATGTACTATGTAAAGGATCACAATAAGAATGACATCTCCTGCTCCTGAGTTAATCACACCGGCAAAAACCTTTTATAAACCTCAAATAGAATTAAACCAGTTTGAAGAAAAACTTAACTGGAAAGAACTCTATTCTTCAAAAGGTCCTGTGATAGTAGAAATCGGATCCGGAAAGGGACGCTTTATCCTAAAGAGTGCTGCAGAAAATCCGGACAAAAACTTTCTGGGCATTGAAAAATCATTAAAATACTCAAGGGTACTAAATAAACGCGCTGAAAAATCCGGTCTTACAAACTTGCGGCTTTTAAATGCTGAAGCAGGATATTTTGTTTCAAAATATATTCCTGAAAATTCGGTTTCAGAATTCCACATCTATTTCCCTGACCCATGGCCAAAAAAAAGACATCAGAAAAGAAGACTCATAAACCCTTCTTTTCTGAAGGCAGTTACGCTTTCTCTTAAACCCGGCGGCTGTATCTACTATGCAACTGACTTTAAAAATTACTTTTATCAGATAGTGGAAGTATCACGGACATGTGAGGGAATAAAGGAGACCCTATGCCTGGAAATTTTCCCTCCAGACGAAGATCCCGAAGCTGCGCTTACCAATTATGAAAGAAAATATCTGATCCAGGGAAGGCCAATTTATAAGGCAAGTTATGAAAAGCTGTAAAGCTTGAAAGCCTTATTCACCACAGAGATACAGGAAGCACACGAAAAAGCTATATTTTTTTTTAACGCTATGCGCTCTGCCTTTCCTGAACGTAGTCGAAGGACCCTATTCCAGTTAAATGAATAAAAGATTTAAACAAACTGAACTCTTTGAAACCCAAAGCCCTGCTCTTGTGATTTCCGCAAGCCGTCGCACAGATCTTGTTGCATGTCATGCTGAGTATTTGACAGAAAAGCTTAAAATGTATCCTCCGGAAAAAGTGCATACTCTTGTTATCTGGACAAAGAACCCTCACAACATGATAACTGATGGAAAACTAAAGGAAGTACTCTCTTCATATTCCCAGCTTTATGTTCACCTGACCATAACCGGTCTCGGAAACACCCTTCTTGAACCAAACATCCCGGAATGGAAAAACACAACTAAAATACTGCCGGACCTTGTTGATATGG
>JAHEEI010000110.1 GCA_024640785.1 Pseudomonadota bacterium | reverse complement strand
TCCGACCTCATACACCAGCTTATTTTCATCATAAAGAAGTCCGGACAAAGGCTGTTCCGCTGACGGGTCATGGATGAGGTCTTCGTATGCCTTGTCAAAGATCAACGGGACTTTTCTCCCCAGTTTTTTCGACAAATTATTAACGATACGGATGATTTTTTTGCGCCGGTCATTTGAAAGCAGGCTGCAGGTGGGGTTGTTGATGGTTACGATATAAAAGAAACTCAAGGCTTCCAGCCGGTTTTCAAGGGTTTTAAGCTTTTCTTCGAGCAGGGCTGTTCTGATGCCGTGATGGTCTTCAGGCACTGTTATGATCTCAAATCCCTGCCGTTCCAGATAATCGCAGTAGATATAGTACATGGGGTCAGGAGTGATTACAATTCCGGGTTTAAGGACCCTTGCAATACCTTCAAGCAGACTGGTGGCCCCGTTTGGGCCGATAATGATCTCATTGTTATTCAGATTTTCTTTTAAAAGTCCGCCGATTCGGCTGTTTATATAATAATTTTTAATCGCTGTGATCAGATTGGATGAACCGTGGGGGCTGCCGTAATTTAAGGCTAGTTTGTATTTATCAGGATTACCAATGATGGCCTGCAAGGCCTCAAGAATAAGTTTTCGCGGGATGGTGGCCTCATTAATATATCCCACACCCAAGTTAATATCTTTATCAACCCTGAAAGTCGTAGCTACCTCAGCCATCATCCGGCTGACCGGGGAGGGTGTACATGATTTTATTCCGTATTCTGAAAGATTGAAATTGTTTAGATGCATTTTATCTCACCTGTTTTATGGAGCTTTATTTAATTTTATATATTCAAATAATTCTTAAGATTAGTCAAGAGAGAAGCTTGTCAAATTCTGAAACTGGATTTAAAAGTGGGAACACACATAATTTTTTATGCCTGTTGACTGTTCAGGGTTTATAATATATTAAAGATTTATAATCAAAAAGAGAGTCTTAAGAAAATTTTACGGGGGTATTGATATTATGGCTGATCCAAAGATTAAAAAATACCGTGCCTTTCTGAAAGATTCGATCCGCATGGAGGTGGATTTTCCCCGGACCGATCAAAGCCTGGGGGTAAAACCACCGCCGATTGAAAAACCGCATGATCCGCATAAGAAACATATTGATCTGATAAAGGATGAAGATTGGGGAAAGAAGATTAAACTTGATCTGGTCTTTGCCATAAAAAACAGGGAAAGTCATAGAAGTTTTTCTGATGAAAAGCTGACCCTGGAGGAGCTTTCTTTTCTTCTGTGGGCTACCCAAGGGATTAAACAGGTGCTTAACCCTGCAACAGCTTTTCGCGTAGTTCCATCTGCAGGGTGCAGACATGCCCTTGAAACTTACCTCCTGATAAACAACGTTGAAGGTCTTGATCCGGGTGTATACCGTTATCTTTCGCTTGAACATCAGTTGCTGCTTGAATTTACAGATGAGAACCTTGCCCAAGAGGTGTCTGCTGCAACCCTTAATCAGTCTTTTATTGGAAGGGCGCCGATTGTTTTTGTCTGGACAGCCATTCCGTACCGCACGGAGTGGCGTTATGATCTTGCCGCACATAAGGTTATTGCTCTGGATGCCGGACATGTCTGTCAGAACCTGTACCTGGCTGCTGAAGCAATCGGGGCCGGAACATGTGCAATTGCCGCCTATGATCAGAATCTTATGGACAGCCTGTTAAAAGTTGACGGTGATGATGAATTTACAATTTACCTGGCGCCGGTGGGAAAGCTTAAAAACGGGTAATAATAATGAATATTTCAATTGTTCTTGGTTTGTTGCAACAGACTGTCACTGACTGACAACAGGCGTTTTAATTCAAGGACATATTTAATAGTGAGAAGGTTCAATGGAAAGGAATAGATATTAATGTTACATGTTTTGAAATCGATTCTTGAAGCACTTTTTTAAGCTGAAATTATTAAAATGCTTTTTTGATAAGAGTTTTGTTTGTTTGAACAATATATATACTACCTACTCAAAATCAAGCTGTATTGGACAATGGTCTGATCCTAAAATGTTTTTTAATATAATTGATTTCTTTACCCTATCTCTGCTTTTATCATCCACGCAGAAATAATCAATGCGCCATCCGATATCTTTTGCCCTGGAATTAAAGCGGTAGCTCCACCAGGTATAATGGCCTCCTTCTTGATTGAACATGCGGAAGGTATCAGTAAAACCGGAAGAGATAAGCTCATCCATTCCTTTACGCTCTTGCTGGGTAAAACCCGCATTGTTTTCATTATTCTTCGGGTTTTTCAAGTCTATTTCCTTATGTGCCACATTGAAGTCGCCACACAATACAACCGATTTTTTTGATGATAGTTTTCCGGCATATTTCTGAATAGCTAAGTTAAAGGAGGTTTTATAATCAAGACGTTTGAGGCCGTCTCCTGCGTTTGGATAATAGATGTTTATAAGGTAAAAGTCGCTGTACTCCAGGGTCAGTACCCGGCCTTCATTGTCAAATTCTTTTATCCCCATTCCATATGATACTGTCATCGGTTTTATTCGGGTATATACCCCGACACTTGAGTACCCCTTGCGTTCGGCAGAATGCCAGTAGGATTCGTAGCCCTTGATGTTATGAAGCTGCTCGCTTAACTGATCTGGCTGAGCTTTGGTTTCCTGAATAGAAAAGATGTCTGCATCGAGCTCTGTTACAAGTTTTACAAAACCCTTTTTTTCTACGGCCCGGATTCCGTTAACATTCCAGCAGATGAGTTTTTTGACATTTTTTTTAGCTGCCATATTAGTTTTTCCTTTTGGGTGGGTTTAAAATTTTAATAATGTTTTTATTTAACAGAAGATAAACAAAAAGAAAATCTTATTAAATCAGCATATCAGGTCAAAAAAAAGACGGGAATCATGAAAAAATATGCCTGATTATTTGTTGAACAGCATAACACAATTTTTCAGGGTTAAATATTAATTGACATAAAATATGAATTTTCATATACTTATCAACTTTCTAGCGCTAAAGTTAAGTCTTAAATCGCGTTTTAAAACAGATGAATTGAAGTTAAAAGTATTTAAAAAGGGGAAACCTTGAATTTAAGTAATGACGAAAAAATAGCTCTTTTTAAAAAGATGATTTTAATCAGGCTTTTTGAGGAGAAAATTGAATTTTATTTTTATGAGAAGCTTATCCCGGGTTTTGTTCATCTGTCTATTGGTCAGGAGGCCTCCACTGTGGGCAGCTGTGCTTCCTTAAGACCTGACGATTATATCATTTCCACCCATCGCGGTCATGCCCACATCCTTTCAAAGGGAGCAGAGCCCAAATATATGTTTGCGGAATGTTTTGGCAGGACCACAGGTTACTGTAAAGGCAAGGGAGGTTCAATGCATATTGCCGATTTTTCCAAGGGAATTCTGGGAGCCAATGGTGTGGTTGGTGGAGGTTTTCCGATTATGGTGGGTGCCGGTCTTTCTATTAAACTGAGAAAAACCGATCAGGTAGGAATGGTATTTTTCGGTGATGGAGCATCTAACCGGGGGACTTTTCACGAAGCGGTGAATATGGCGGCTGTTTTTAAACTTCCGATTGTGTACGTGTGTGAAAATAACCGATGGGCGTCTACGTCACCTGCAGAAAAAATGATTGCCGGCGGGTCGATTGCCAACAGGGCAAATGCCTATGGTATTCCCGGATATACAGTTGACGGCAGTAATATTCTTGATGTGGTGGATGTTGTAACCGAGGCCATTGAACGTGCTAGAAGCGGCAAGGGGCCGACTATTGTTGAGACGGAGACCTACCGCTACAAAGGTCATTATGAAGGTGACCGCCAGAAGTACCGAACCCAGGAAGAGATTCATAATTATCGAATTACCCGGGACCCGATTGATCGCTTTGAGACATTACTTATTGCTGAAGGGGTCTTAACCAAAGAGTCCATAGAAGCAATCTGGGCGGAAATCAAGATCTTTATCGAGGAGTCTGCTCAGTTCGGACTTGATTCACCTTTTCCTGAGCCTGAAGATGCGTTAAATGATTTGTTCGTGAATCCATAAGGAGAGAAATTAAATGGCAGTTAGAGAGCTTTCCTGTTCCCTGGCCATGGCCGAAGCGCTAAAAGAAGAAATGGAGCGGGATGAGACAATTTTTATTTTGGGAGAAGACCTTGTTTCGCATGGCGGTATTTTTGGACAGTTCCGTGGTCTGCCCAAGATGTTTCCGGAACGAATAATTGATACCCCCATATCTGAGACCAGTATTGTGGGCGCAGGTGTGGGTGCCGCACTTACCGGAATGCGTCCCATCATTGATATGCATTTCGCTGATTTTGTGACCACGGCCATGGATGAGATTGTCAACCAGATGGCAAAAATACGCTATATGTTTGGTGGGCAGGCCAGTCTTCCCCTGGTACTGTGGGCTCCAGATGGCGGCGGTATTAATGCAGCGGCTCAGCACTCACAGTGTCTTGAAAGCTGGATGGTTCATGTTCCCGGCCTTAAAGTGGTGGTTCCCTTTGAGCCCGCAGATGTAAAGGGTCTTTTAATCGCGGCAATTCGGGACCCTGACCCAGTGATCTTTTTTCAGCACAAGCGCCTTTTTAACTGGACCGGTCCGGTAACCGAAGACCAGGGAATTATCCCTCTGGGAAAAGGGATCGTCAAACGGCCCGGAACCGATGTAACCTTAATTACCTATTCCCGCATGACCTATGAATGCATGGAAGCAGCCAGAGAACTGGCGAAAAAAGGTGTTCAGGCAGAGGTCATTGATCTTCGAACTTTAAGTCCCCTTGATTTTGATCTGATTGCAGCGTCTATCAAGAAGACCCGCCATGCAGTGGTAGTCCATGAGGCCTGCCGTACCGGCGGTTTCGGATCTGAGCTGTCCGCCCGAGTCAGTGAGGAATTGTTTGATCATCTGGATGGTCCGGTAGTACGGGTTGCGGCCAAGGATGTTCCCATGCCCTTTAGTCCGGTAATGGAAAAGTTTGTGATGCCTCAGATAACAGATATCTTTGCTGCGGTGGATACTGTTTTAAAAAGATAGAGACAGCTAAGGGTTAGCTGAAAACAGCAATGCCTTATTCCGGGTGCATTCTTTAACACGTATTTTTTTGTTTCTTAATTTCCCCACAACTTTTCCATCAGTTTATTGATTTCTGTATCTATTATTTTTTCCCCGACCTTTTTAACATCAACTTTATATTTTGGTTTGGAGAGGGTTCCTGTGACCAGAAGAGGAACTGTTCCCCAGCCCTCCTGATCTCTGATGTATTGTGATATGCCTGAACCCATTGCTTTTCCGGTAAGGCTGGGAGAGAGTTTTAGATTAAAAGCCAGGTTAAGCGTTTCGTCAATAAGACCGATATTGCCTTTCGGGTCTATTGCCAGCTTATCGGACTGGAAGATACTGTCAATTACCGCTGCTCCGTTTTTGATATTGAAAGTACCTTCAGCCTTTGTAAATTCAATTGTCTCAAGCTCACCTAGCTTGAGTAACCGTGAAAGTTCTTTTGTTAATTCTACAGTGGATATCTTGCCGTTTTTTATATTGAAAGTACTGTCGCCAACAAGATTTTTCTTCAGGTTGTGGGGCAGTGTGCCGGTTCCGCTTAATTTGAAATTTGTGGTAAGAATACCGAAGAGAGCGTCTTTTACTTTTGGCTGGAAGGCATTGACAATCTCTTCGATATAAAGAGAGTTTATCTTTCCTGAAGCAGTGTAGCTGTATCCGGTTTTTGAGAGATCTATAAGGGTATTAAGGTCAAAATCACCTTTTCCGGCATTGCCGGTTCCTTCAAGATCCAAACGGTTGTCTTTAAATTTGTATGTCATATAAAAGTTGTCTATGGTTAATCCCTGATACACAGCTGAATCAATTTTAATTTCACCGCCTGCCGTGAGTGTTAGATTAACGGGGTCCGGTTCTTTAGCTGCTGACGGGACCTGCTGTGGTGTTTCCCGTCCTGTTTCATCAGACGGCATATCGGCAGTATGCAAGGCCGTCAAAAGCTCATCAATGACGAGTTTTTTTGAATACAGATTGAGTTGGAGGTTCTGATTTTTCATGTAACTGTCTACGGTTCCCTTTATCTGCATCATGTTGCTTCCGCAGACAGTGTTCAAGTCGATATCTATAGCTTTTTCATTGATCTTAAGAGCGCCGTCAAACAAAGCATTGATTTTATTATAGGTAACCCCCATTTTTATCAGCCGGACACTGCCCTTCGCCTTTAAGGTGTCTATTTTATCGGGGCGGCCTTTCAGGTTTATATCTGCGCCGAACATTCCTGATAAAGAGATGCCTTTTAAATCAGTGAAACTGCCGGCCATTTTTTGAATAGTTGCTGCGTTTGTATCGGGAACGGATATGGAGATGTCAAGGACAGGGGTGTCCATGATGTCTATGACTGACCCTTCAATTGAGATGGGTATCTTTTGTATGATGAGATCAGCTTTGTCCACGCTGACAGTGTCCGGACTGTATCTGAATTTTATGTCACCATCAATATCAGCCGGAATGTCATGATAAATAGCATTTATTTTTGTGAGGTTCAGATGTCCTTCGGCATTTAATGCATCAACTCTTCCTGTAATCTTCGTCTCTGATGAGACATCCCCTGAAAGGCTGATGTCTTTCAATTCAGCAAATAGACCTGCCAGTTTCATGAGAGCGTCGGTTCCGGTTTTATTTAGAGATACGTCAATATTTAATTGCGGTGAAGCCTGTAGATCCTTTATGTCTCCGGTTATTGAAGCGGATATATCCTGCAGTGTCAGGTCAGCTTTTATTATGTTGAGACTGTCTGAGGGAAGGTTAAGACCGACGGCATATTTGAGCAGGACAGAGATATTTTCAATCTGTTTCGGAGGGGATTTGAGTAAGACCTTTTCAAGCTTGAGGTCAATACTTCCTTCTGACAGAAGGCTGTTGCCGGCAGAGCCTTTGATGTCTGTATCAATATCAACGGTGCCTTTTATCTCCGGCAGATCATTTTTGTCATCCTTGAAATAAAATCCTGCATGATCAATGATCAGTCTGCTGACAAGCAGGGATACAGGAAGGCCTTCGGTGTTTTTGGCTTCTTTTTTCTCTTCTTTAACCGCCTCTGTCTGTTTTTTGCCGACGGTCTCGAAATTAAACTTTTCGTCTCTGTCACGGACAATCCTTATGTCCGGTGACAGAATCCTGAGTTCGTCGATGACGACTTTTTTGGCCAGCAGCGGAAGAAATTTATATTTCAGCACAAACGCTTTTGATGTAAGAAAGTCAGTTGTGCCGTCAGCTTCTTTAACCGAGAAATTGGTAATCTCTATTCCTTTAAAAAGGCTTATATTTATTTTATCTAAGGCAACTTTTCTGTTTAATGCGGTTTCAGCTGCGGGTATCAAAAATCTCTTGACACTGTCAGGGGTCACATACATTTTCATCAGGATAAAAAGTGTTATTATGACGATTATTAATACGGCGGCAATGATGGATAAGATTTTTTTCACAATTCCTCCTTGTAACTGTAAAACTTAGCATTAATTACGGTTGGGTTCAAGGGCGAATTTATTTAAAATATTGATTCTGTATGATTGATAGATGAATAAAAAACGGAATGAGACTGCAATAAATTATATTATCTTATCACATTTTTTAAAAAGGGGAGCACTTTCAGGTTTGCTTTGGGAAAAGGATAGTTTTTTGTCTGTTTAAGATTGATCCAGCGAAAATCATCCGGACCGTTGAGCTTGATCCGTCCCTTTACATAATCACACACAAAAACATCCATGATGATCTTGAAATGGGTGTAGGCATGTTTTACAGTGGTTAAATGTTCGATTATTTCAATCCCCAGATTTACTTCCTCCCGTATCTCTCTTTTACAGGTTTCTTCTGGTTTTTCTCTTTTTTGGACTTTTCCGCCGGGGAATTCCCACAGCCCGCCCAAAAACCCTTCAGGTTTTCTGCGGGTGATCAGGATCTTGTCCTTTTTAAAGACCACGCCCGCTGAGATATGATAGGTAGGTACTTTCTTTGTCTTTATGCGTTTGGGGAATTCCTCAACCCGGTTTTCCAGATAAGCTTTGCAGAATTGTTTAAACGGGCAATTCTTGCAGTCAGGATTCCTAGGCCGGCAGATGAGAGCGCCCAGTTCCATCATGGCCTGATTAAACAGGTGGGGTTTTCGGCGGGCCAGCAGAAGATCGGCAGCTTCTGAAAAAGTGCTGTGGTTTTTAGAATTGTTCACAGGTTTATCGATTAATATCAGCCGGGCTAGTACCCGTTTTACATTCCCATCAACCACAGCCAGAGGTTTATAAAAAGCAATACTCAGAACGGCTGCGCAGATATAGTCGCCAACCCCGGGCAGGTCTCGAAAAGAATCCTCATTTTCAGGGACTTGGCCCTGATAATCGTTAAGAACAGCAGCGGCTGCTTTCTTCAGGTTTCTGGCCCGGGCATAATAGCCCAGGCCTTCCCAGACTTTTAGGGCGTCGTTTAAATCTGCATCAGCCAGCGTTTTCAGGCTTGGAAACCTTTTTAAAAATCGCTTGTAATAGGGGATGACCGTATCCACCTGTGTCTGCTGAAGCATGACCTCTGAAACCCAGATATGGTAAGGATCAGTGGTCGTTCGCCAGGGAAGGTCACGTTGGTTCTGATCGTACCACTTTAGCAGTTTTTGACGCATCCGGGGCAGTGTGTTTTTGTCCAAATCAAAAGTGGGTATACTGTTTTTCAAAAAAACTCCTTCACTGTTTAGCGGCTAATGTAAAGTATAGGGTAAAGTGTTGCCGGGGTCAATGTCTGAAAAATGTGTTT
>JAHEEI010000109.1:1665-8792 GCA_024640785.1 Pseudomonadota bacterium | reverse complement strand
CCTTAAAGTCAGTATGGTTTTACCGCCGGGGGCAAGCATGGTGCCGCGCATAAAGTCTGCATGTCCCCCGATTCCGCTGTAAAGCTTTCCATCAAGAGACTCGGACGTTGACTGCCCGGTGAGGTCGATCTGCAGGGCAGCATTTATTGCAACCATGTTTGTCTGCTTAGCGATGGTTAGAGGGTTGTTGGTATAATCAATTGCCCGAAATTCAATACCGGGGTTATCATGTATATAATTATATGTCTGACTGCTCCCCATGCAGAATGAAGCAACGGTTTTGCCCCGGTCAAGAGTCTTTCTGGTATTGTCAATAACTCCCTGCTGCATTAGAGCAGCTATGCCGTCAGAGAAAAGTTCCGTGTGAACACCAAGATGTTTTTTATCTCTCAGGCTGGCAAGGATTGCATTTGGCATGCTGCCGTAGCCGACCTGAATTGTGTCACCGTCTTGAATAATTTTTGCGACATATGTACCGATCTTTCCGGCAATAGTGTCTGGAACATTGGTCGAGAATTCAAGAAGCGGTTCGTTATGGACAATAATATAATCAAGCTCTGATATGTGTAAAAAGGTATCGCCATGAACCCTCGGCATACATGGGTTCATCTGTGCGATGGTGATAGTTGCTGTTTCTGCGGCCGCTTTAACGATATCAACGCTTACTCCCAGGCTCACATAGCCGTGATCATCTGGAAGTGATGTCTGGATAAGAGCAACATCCATCTGTTCAATTCCGCGGTAAAAAAGAGAAGGGACCTGTGACAGGAAAAGCGGAGTATAGTCAGCAAAACCACTGTTAATGTCATCTCGGGTATTATCACTGACAAAGAATGAATTAAGCCGAAAGTTGTTTTTAAATTTCTTGTTGGTATAGGGGACAACACCCAGAGTCCATACATGATATATTTCTGTATCAAAAAAAGCTTTGGGGTTTTTGTCAACATAATCCGCAAGTGCATTTATCAGGTGCTGCGGTTCGCCACAGCCTGTGCCGACAAATATCCTGTTACCCCGGTTGATCTTTTTAAAAACAATATTTTCCGGCACGAATTTTTCAGGATATTTTTCTTTTAAACATACAATGTTTTTATAGCTGATGTTTTGTTTCATGATACACTTTTTTTAATATGCCGGGACATACGATGTTTTTCCTGAATATTTAAACTCTCCTTTTTTATTTCATGATAGTAGGGTCATATCCCGGCATGTGTTGGGGTGTTAAAGTCAGCAAACACAAGAGGCGGTATTGTAGTAATGAGCAACTTCCCGTCTATCAAGAAGCATGTTTGCTTTATGTTTTAATTCGTTTAGGTTGTAACTTTTTGTAAGGAATAGATCTTTTACCTCTAATGTTTCTCCGGATACAAAAGAGTGTAAAATTATTGGCAGCTCCTTATTATTTTTTCTTATCTTTTTTAGAATAGACTTCTGTTTATTAGCTGGGATCATGTTGTCCATGATGATAAGGTCTGGCCTTTGGTTTTCAATAATCTGAAGATATTTGTTTTCATGAGTTTTGGTTAGTACCATGCGGTCTCTACAAATAAGTTCTTTTTTATATAAGAACCAGAGTGCTTGACAGCCGTGTAAGACCAATATTTTTTTCATAATGTTATCCTTTTATTCGTTATGAATTGTTTTTTATTCGTTTTTGTTTCGGTTAAGATTCACGCTGCCTTTCCACCTATAGGGTGTTCCCTGACTGTTTAAAGTTGCTTTGCCCTGTGCAGACAGAAAAATATATTTTCCATTTTTTTGTTTAACTCTGTATTGGGTACAAAAGACATCCCCGGTTTTTAAGTGCTGATACCTCGCATTTTTTACCTTTTGACAGTCAGAAGGGTGGATCATTTTGTCTTCCCAATCCTTAAGGGTTTTTGGGAAACTGCTTTTCTTGTAACCAAGTTTTTTATATAATTTTCCCATCCAGGAAATAGAGTCCGTGATAAGGTTCCACTCATAGTCATATTCGCCTGGAATAGTAAAGCAGGTCTTTTTTTTCTCTATGTTAAGTGGTTTTGCGATATCCAATGATTTTGTATTCAAATTTTTTTCCATGATTATCCTCCTTGCTTTGAATTAAAAGAGGGTATTGTTTTTTTTGCTGCCCCTTTATCAACTTCAGAAAACCTTAACCAAATACTTTAGGTTCAGATTATTTTATTCTTTCTGCGAAACCAAATTGCTAATAAGGCCATATTCGTTATCAATAGAACGGTCACCAAAACTATTGGAAAAAATACAAGCAATAAGATTCCTCCAACTGCTGTGAGAATATTTTCCATGACTTTCCACCTTTTTCTATATTAAAAGGGCTATTGTTTTATTTCATCGTTTCTGAATTCCATGCTTTCTTTAATGCCGTTTTTACTTCTTTGTATTGCCCAGATCGTTCCATCACGGCTATAGAACCGGCTCGTACCGTGGAGTTTCCCGTTAATGTATGTTTTTTCCGACTTGGGTTTTCCGTTTGGATGAAATTCTCTCCTAACTACTTTTTTATTTTTTAGATTTAGTTCTGTGCTCTTCGATATATTTTTTGCTCCATACATTTTTTTGGCTCTCCATGTGGTATGAATTTTTTATTGGCAACCATAAATAACTAAAGCTCTATTCTGTAATATCCCTTCATTTTTGAGTCACCATACTTCAGCTTCAAGACGATGCAGAAGAGGGCTTTTTTGACTAGGCGTAAGCGTTCCTGTCATTTTTTCTATAAATTGGATATCACCGCTTATAAGCGCAGCTTTTTCCTGCCCGGTTAGTTCGTACTGTTCCAGAGCTTTTGAGCCGGAAAAGAATAGTTCTTTACGAAACGAATCATCAATTGCGGCCCGTCTTAAAACATCCAAAATCGCATTTTGATGGACTTCACTTTCTTCTTTTTGGGCACGATATGCAGCTATGGCCAGAAAAGATTTTACGGCCCCGGGAATTTTTTGGGTTGAAATTATTTCTGTTTGCATGGCCTTTTCCTTTCTGTAAAGGATTTTTTTATTCCTTCACTTACTAAGATATCAAGATTTGTGCCAAACCGTAGAGAGATTACAGCTTGTTTATATTATCATTGATATACAGCTACTTACAGGGTTTGTAGACATTGAAGAACTGAATGGAGGTGTATCAAAAGATATGAGTGTTACATTAGTATAACGTTACACAAGTGTAATTCGTTACACTTCTAGGATGGTCTTTTAAGATTATATTTTTTTATTAACCTATATAGTTTAGGACGGCTGATTTTCAATAAGCGGCAGGTTTTTGCTTTGTTCCAGTCGGTCTGGTTCAAGGCTTCAACTGCGGCTTCGACCACATCAGAAGACGACTCTTTGTTGGCGGGAGGCTCTTTTATGCTTAAATTTTCTGTGAGCTCTGTTGGAAGATGATCCAGGGTAATGGTTTTTCCATGGCAGAGGATAACAGCATGCTCTATGGCATGTTCAAGTTCACGGATGTTCCCCGGCCAGGGATACTGCATGAAAAGCTTAAGAACAGATGCATCAATATTTTTAATAGACTTTTTTAAATTCTTTTTAAATAGCTTAAAAAAATGATTTGTCAAAAGAGGAATATCTTCTTTCCGTTCCTGAAGGGACGGAATGTGTACTTCAACGACTTTCAGCCGATAATAAAGGTCTTCTCGGAACCCCTGCTCGAGCACTTTTTTTTTCAAGTTGCGGTTTGTTGCGGTAATAACACGTACATCAATTTTTCGGGGTTCTGAATCACCTACCCGTTCAAATTCTTTTTCCTGTAGTACTCTAAGAAGTTTAAGCTGGATGTGTGGAGAGATGTCTCCGATTTCGTCAAGAAATATGGTCCCACCGTCAGCAAGTTCAAAACGGCCCCTTTTGTCCTTTATGGCACCGGTAAAGGCCCCTTTCACATGTCCGAACAATTCACTTTCAAGAAGATTTTCAGAAAGGGCAGAGCAGTTTATGGTTATCATGGGATGTTTTGAACGGATACCGCTGTAATGAATTGCCCGGGCAACCAGTTCTTTGCCGGTACCGCTTGAACCGGTTATAAGAACAGTTGTGTCTGTATCGGCAAGATTTTCAAGAAGGTTGTATATTTCCTGCATTTTATTGCTTTTGCCAATGATACTTTGAAAATAAGATCTTTCTTTAAGGGTCTGTTCAAGGTATGCAACTTCTGACCGCAAGGTCTCTTCCGCAATCTTGCGTTCGGTGATGTCCTGAAGGGTCTCGATTGCAGCGGTTATAATCCCTTTGGAGTTTCGGATGGGTGAGGCCGTAAAAAAAAGCCACTTACCGTCTTTTCCCAGTTCGGGGAAAAAATCCTCTGCCTCATAGGCTCCGTCAATTGTTTCTGACTTGCGGCCTTTATCGCCGTAAAATTTTAAAAGGACTTCTTCTAAGCAGTTGTCCAGCATGATATCCGCCATAACCGGTCGCGGTTTTTTGTAAAAAGCTTTCCACTGCATCTTGGTACCAATCATCTGGTTAGCAGGAATTCCTGTTAGATTTTCACAGGCAGTGTTCCAGAGGGTAACATTGTGGTAGATGTCGACAACAAATGTCGGAATAGAATTTGCGTGAATGATCTGTGAAAGAATATTTTTATTTTCGCGCAATTCCTGTACCGCCTGTTTTCGTTCAATGATTCTTCCGACAAGTGCGGCAATGGCATGAATCAGTTTTTTTTCTTCAAAAAGAAAAGGGCCGTCATCAAGGTCCGGTCGTTTCTCAAGATAACACACCTCAATAGCACCAGAATCTTTTCCATCTACTTTGAAATCAGAACGGATTTTCCAGGGGCTTGATTTGAAGTTTTCAGTTGAATATTTTTTATCTTTAAAAGAAATTTGTGCTGCCGTAATTTCCGGATATTGCCAGGAGGGAATAATCAGGTTAACGATTCCAATTAAGATGCTTTCAGTGGAGGCATCATGTTTCTCAACCAGGTTGGATATTTCAATCAGGCAGGTAAACTCTTTGACCCGTTCTGTAATGGCTTTATTCTTTTTGTCCAGTTCAGATTCGGCTTGGCAGTATTCAGTCTCCAAGGCCTGAAACTTTTTGTTCTGCTGCCGAAGGATTTTAAGCTCCTGAATCAACTCTTCCTTTGATTTTTTTTTATCCCACATTTTATGGAAGCCTTTATTTGGTCAGCGTTTATTATCATTTAAGTCCAAAGACATAAAGCCGTCAAGAAAAAAAGAGGAAAGGCGGACAGACCTCACAGAAAACTCACAGATTTTCAATCTGTTGTTAATCTACAAATTTTTATTGCACATCTGTTTTGTAACCGCCAAAAAAGGTGCTGCTGAATCAGTGTGTTACGAAGTGCTGTGAAGTGAATTGTACAGTAGAAAAAGGTTGAACATTTATATTTTTTCACTATAATATAGATATAACAATGTTATATATGGGAAAATTAGTGAAAGATTGGACACCAAAACAGATAAAGAAGTTTAGAAAAGAGCTCAGCATCACCCAGACAAAATTTGGTGAGATGGTCGGTGTCGGCAAGATTACAGTGTTTCAATGGGAGAGAGGCGAACGAACGCCCAGCAAAACAGCAAAGATTCTTTTATCTAGGATAGAGGGGGGTTAAAGAATGGGAAAAACTAAAAATGGTTTATTCAAAAAAACATTAATAATTTTATGCTTGTTTATCTTTGCGCCTAAAGTTGGTTTTTCAGAAGTAAAAAAAATATATTATGAAAGTGGTGCTCTCCTTGCTGAAGTCACCTATATGGAGGGCAAAATGGAAGGACCTTATAGAGAGTACTATGAAAGTGGTGCGTTGAAAAAGGAAACTACCTATAAGAATGATAAACTGGAAGGGCCAGGTAAAAGATATTATGAAAGTGGGAAGTTAAAAATTGAAGCCACCTATAAGAACGATAAAGGAGAAGGACCTTTTAGAGAGTATTATGAAAACGGGGTATTAAAACTTGAAGGCGCCTTTAAGCAGGATAAGCGAGATGGGCCTGCTAAAAAATATTATGAAAGCGGGACGTTAAAAGCTGAAGCCACCTTTAAAAATGATAGAGAAGACGGACCTCATAAGGAGTATTATGAAAGCGGGGCGTTAAAACTTGACAGTACCTTTAAGAAGGGTGAACGAGAAGGGCCTTATAGAGAGTATTATGAAAGCGGTCCATTAAAACTTGAAGGGACCTTTAAGAAGGGCAAACGAGAAGGACCTGCTAAAAAATATTATGAAAGCGGGGAATTGAAAGCTGAAGCCACCTTTAAGAAGGATAGAGAAGACGGACCCTATAGAGAGTATTATGAAAGCGGGGCGTTAAAACTTGAAGGCATCTTTAAGGAGGGTAAACGAGATGGACCAGGTAAAAAATATTATGAAAGCGGAGCATTACAAAATGAAGGCGCCTATAAGAAAGGTAAAAAGGAAGGGCCTGTTAAAGTTTATTATGAAAGTGGAAAATTAAAAAAAACTGGGAGATTCAAAAAAGGTAAGTTAATCAAGCTGAAGGAATACAACGAACAGGGCAAACGGATAAAATAGAAAAAGGTTTTGCATTCATAAACAGAAGGGTGATTTGTTAAAATACTCATGGTTATATTAAAAATGCAGAGCCGAAACCCTGCCTTTAAAAATTTACTATAAAACCTGTTATTATTCCCTACGGGGTTGGGGTTTTTGCTGTAAAATCATATGACCGAATATTTGTTTGAGGGACACTTAAAATTAGGGTCTTGGGACTAAAAATATAATTGGAATGCTGTGGGAGAATACCATAAGTATCATTTGACAGGGCACCAACAGCATAGTAACCCTCATCATTTGTTGTTATCGTGGCGACTGTTGTTGCTGTGCCACAGGAATAAACGTTAATATCTATGGTGACCCCACCCTGAACTTCACCTGAGATACTTCCGTAAATGGTATCAGGGTCACATGCGTCACCAATGGTGTCATTGTCAGCATCTTCCTGATTGGGGTTTGAAACATAAGGACAATTATCGACATCAGCACTCACACCATCACCATCGATATCTTCGCTAAATTCTGCAATATAAATACTACTACCAGCACGCCAGACAACCTGACCGCTGTCATTTATTTGAGGATCACCTTCAGTAACGCTGTTATTGGTCAGCTGAGAAACCGTACTGCCGTCATAATAA
>JAHEEI010000109.1:0-1655 GCA_024640785.1 Pseudomonadota bacterium | reverse complement strand
TCACACCATCACCATCGATATCTTCGCTAAATTCAGCAATATAAATCCTACTATTGGGATAATTACCAGCACGCCAGACAACCTGACCACTGTTGTTGATTTGAGGAGAACCATCAGTAAAGCTGTTATTGGTCAGCTGGGTTATAGTACTTCCGTCATAATAAAAGATTTCAGTATCTGAACCATCATAACCAGACCAGACAACCTGATCGCTGTCATTGATTTGGGGATCATATTCATTATCTGAGTTACTAGTCAGCTGGCTGACTGTACTGCCGTCATAATAAAAAATCTCTTCATCCAGTATATCACGCCAGACAACATGACCATTGGCATTGATTTTAGGGGCAGTTTCAAGATATGCACCAGGGAGCTGAGAAATCGTACTACCGTCAAAATAAAAAACGTTGAACTTAGGGTAATAAAAGTTTCCTGAATCATACCAGACAACATGACCATTGGCACTGATTTGGGGTGAATAGCCCGGTGACCATGTGTGCTTGTTTAAGTGATAAATCGTACTATCGGCATAATAATAGATCTCATAACCTGCACTCCAGACAACATGACCGCTGTCATTTATTTGAGGATCACCTTCAGTAACGCTGTTATTGGTCAGCTGAGAAACCGTACTGCCGTCATAATAAAAAATCTCAAAATCATCACCACCGTCAGATTTACCACGCCAGACAACATGACCATTGGCATTGATTTGGGGATTGTACTCTGTTCCTGAGTTACTGGTCAGCTGGCTGACTGTACTGCCGTCATAATAAAAGATTTCAGAATCTGAACCTGCATCAGATCCACCATAACCTCGCCATACAACCTGACCACTGTCATTGATTTGGGGATCATATTCATTATCTGAGTTACTAGTCAGCTGGCTGACTGTACTGCCGTCATAATAAAAGATCTCATAATCTTCACCACCGTCAGATCCGCCCCTCCCAGACCAGACAACATGACCGTTATCATTGATTTGAGGGGAGTTAGCCAAATATGAGTTACTGGTCAGCCGGGTGATTACCCATTGTGCACCAGCCATTGAGGTAACAGACAGAAACAGCAGAGTTAAAATAGGTATTAAAAAGAGTTTTTTCATATTTTCCCCCATTGAAATATCAACAATTAAATCTATTTCCGTATAAATTATATCAGATCATTTTTTAATGTCTATAGGTGTATCGCATCATTTTTTCTAGGGGTATACACATAGATGAGTCTGGGATTAACTAAAATAATACCAGACCCTATTCCTGACGTATTCAGCGTGGCCTATTATGGTGGGGTATCTGTCGAAGCTTGCATTATTAATGGCTGCTTATTTCTAGTTTCTAGTACAAGCTATATATGTCTGTACTAGTACTAGCTTTTCACATAAAAAAAGGCAGAGTCAATTTTATGACCCTGCCTTTATATTTTAAATAATCAAACAACCTGAATAATTAAATAATCAATCGGCTGAACGCACTGGCCAAACCATACAATGAAATTCAGGGAAAGACCTGAGGGTTAAAAAATACGTGGTTATTTCTTATTCCGGTCTTATCCGTTATGCCCTGCCTAGACCTATCCTCACTGGGAGGCCCTGGCTGCGGCCTTGTTTCCTAAAAGGATCGCGATCCAGAGAGTTTCTTTCCTGGTTTCCAGAG
>JAHEEI010000304.1 GCA_024640785.1 Pseudomonadota bacterium | reverse complement strand
TTTTTAATTTAGAATAAATATTTTTATAAGATACTGAATTATCATAAATAATTTTTCAAGGACGAACCCGTAAACATATTTTACGTTTTTAAATTTTTACAATTTATTGTTTGTCTGTTATAATAAAAATGTAAACTAAGTTAAAATTATTCCCAACTATAAATTGTAACACCAAATCTCAAAAACCAACCAAGGGGCTAATGGTGAAAATTTTTGAAATACAAAAAAATAAACAAAAAATAAAGTTTTTTATCATCCTTTCGGTAACGGTTTTGTATTGTTTCTTTTTCGTTGAACTACAAAAAACAATAGGACCGCGTGTTGCTGCCCTTGCCGTGGTGCCAACAGTTTTTGCGGGTATTTTATATGGAACATGGGTCGGGGCCGTTGCTGGAATTGTATGTTTTATTATCAACATTCCGCTTTATCTGCTGGTTGGTGAAAATGCTCTGCCGAGTTTTATAATAAACTATCGTGGTGCAACTTTGGTTGAGCAGTTTTCGGTAGTTTTAATTGGAGCTGCAGTCGGTCGTATGCACGATCTTGCCATTAAGAGCAGAAAAACCCTTTCTGCGCTTGAAAAGGTTAGAGCTGATCTTCATGACATCAATAGCCAGCTTGAACAAAGGGTAAAGGATCGTACTTCAGAACTTTTAAGAAATAATGAGCAGCTAAATATTCTCAGTGAACAGCGCCGAAATATGGTAACCGCTCTCCAATATCGATTTAAACTTGAGAAACTGGTGGCATCTATATCAACTAACTTTATTAAACTTTCCCTTGATGATATTGATACGGGAATTAATAATGCTCTAGAAACCATTGGTAAATTTGTTAAGGTCGACAGGCTCTGTGTTTTTTTTATAGAGGAAAATGCCAAGCATATAGACATGGCTTATGAATGGTCTGCAGATGGAATAGAGCCAAGAATTGTTCTAGATCAGAAGCTTGCTGTTGATTCCTATCCATGGCTAATAGATAAACTGTATCGATATGAATATGTGCATGTTCCAAATATTAACGAAATGCCTCACGAAGCAGCCGCTGAGAAAGCAATGTTTATTTCTCAAAAAATCAAATCCATTGTTGCCGTACCCATCATTTACGGGAAAAAACTTAAAGGGCTACTTTCTTTTAGCAACATACGGACAGAAAAAAAATGGATGCATGAGGATATCGTTCTGATTCAAGCTTTTGGAGATACTTTTATAAATGCTTTAGAACGCAAAAAATCAGAAGAGCTAAAAGACACCGAACGTCTTAAAAGCGAGTTTTTAACGAATATTACTCATGAATTCAGGACGCCCTTAACCCTGGCAATGGGCCCTCTGGAAGAATTGCTGCGAAACAATTATTTTGAAAATAATCAAATCATTAAAGAACAGGTTCAAATGTCGCTAAGGAATACTCAGAAGATGCTTTACCTGGTAAACCAGCTTCTGGACTATTCAAGGATTGAAGCAGGCGTAACAATTCTGGGGTTTCAGAAAAAGGATTTAAGGCTTTTTGTGTCTTCTATCATAGATTCTTTTTCCGCTATCCTAACCCAGAAAAAAATTAAAACCTCAATTGTTTTTACTGAAGAGAACTTTAAAGCTTATATTGACCCAGAAAAAATGGATAAAGTTTTAGTTAATATTATTGGAAATGCCATCAAGTTCACTCCCTCTGGCGGCAGCCTAGAGATCAATTGCCGAACAATTCAATCGTCTTCTTTCAGAGAAGCCCATAAACATGTTTTTAAGGATAACCTTCCCAGTGTTTCCGAATATATTGAAATTGCTATTAAAGACAACGGTATCGGCATTAAAGAGGAGGAGATTGATAGGATATTTGAACGCTTTTATCATGGAAGCAATAACTTTAGCCCAAGAGTTAAAGGTTTCGGGATTGGACTGGTGCTTGCGCGCAATCTTCTTGAACTTCAGTATGGACATATCGATGTTGAAAGTGTGTACGGCAAGGGATCGACATTCAGACTTTATTTGCCAAAAGGTAAGGATCATATTGATGATAACAGCATTCTTAGCGATGAAGACGGATATGCAGAAGTTCCGCAAAGTGAAAAGATGTATCTTGATCTGTTAGATCCTGAGGAAACCGAAGAACCGTTTATCCTTCAAAAGGACAAAAAGGTTGTTTTTGTTATTGACGATAATATTGATATACGAAAGCACATCAAGAATATATTAGAGCAGGACTATCAGATTATTACAGCAAAAGATGGAAAAGATGCCCTTGAAAAAGTTTATAGTTGTAATCCATCTATTATCATCTCCGACATTATGATGCCACAGATGGATGGCCTCGAATTCTTTAAGCAACTAAAATCCAACCCCGTATATAGCTCTATCCCTTTTATTTTTCTTACCGCTAAAACGGATATGGAAATTAAGTTAAGCGGGCTTGAGCATGGCGCAGATGATTATCTTGTGAAACCATTTAATGCGTTGGAGCTGAAAGCCCGAGTTAAAAATCTCCTCAAAAACAGAGAACTCATGCGTGAGAACCT
>JAHEEI010000303.1 GCA_024640785.1 Pseudomonadota bacterium | reverse complement strand
CGGTAAGCATCTCTTTTTGTTTTCCCGTTAGAATCCGTATAGATAAATTCGTAACCGTCTTTTGTGTCATTTTTGACAAATTGATAATCTCTTCCCAGATTAAATACCTCAACCAGCCCGGGCTTCATGAGCGCCAGCATTTTTTCAGCATTAATGGCTGGCTGGGTTGCAGCATGTGTAAAAAAGATCGAAGTGCAGGTTTTATCGAAACGCTTCCGATCTTCCAGCGACAGTTTTAGATAAATCTCTCGTACCATGTCAAAGGACTGATGAAGGACGGTTTCCCACACATGTTCGTAATATGAAAGGGCATGACGTTTCTATCACAATGGGGAAAGCCGGGTCCGAAGATGTCTTGCTTTTCAAAAATCTGAATTTTAATCTCAGAAGGATTTAACAAGTTTGGATCAATTTCTTGTTGCACCCTCTCTACAAACAGGTGAAGCATAGCGGTTCCCGTCAATCCACCGCCAATAATTGCAAAAGTAAAGCTCATCTAAACCTTAGTCCTGACCTGTGTCCTTTGGTATCGCATACATATGATTAAATCCCGGCATTATAGATACAGAAAGGACCTTTAAGTTTTTAACATCATGAGGAAAAGTGAACTAGATTCTTTATAAAACTGTATTTCATCAAAGGCATATTAAGACAACTTATTTTCATTGAATTTATTCATTCGTTGTGCAATCCATAGTTAAATTTATCTTGAATGCGCACCATCAGAAGGATAGTTGCTTTTATGAAACTACGCTATGATCCTTACCAAGTATTTCGGTTTAGCAAAACGCCTGTGGGTCTTTATGCCCGACAAAAGTGGCTTGGAGAGGCCGGGACGCCTCAGTGGAAAATTGACTTTCAGGAGACGGTAGTTGCCCTTTTGGCGGACCAATTGCCTGATGGATCATGGCGTAACGCCACGGTCGAAACCATTCATCGTCTGTTCGGGCTTCATCTGACTATGCGATCTTCCACTGCACAGATAGATACCGCCCTGACTTGGGTTTTAGATAGGATCGCTTTTCAGGCAGAAGGGATTCATGTGCATGCCAAAGACATATCCACTATCCCCAATATAGAGGGGCTTCCGTTTATCCCGAGTCGACCAGATATGTTTTTGACAGGCGGGGCGCTATTTCTATCCACCATATTTGGCCGTGAAAATGATCCGGATGTTTTGACTTTATACCAATGGCTCAGTTCAGCAGGGGTAAACAATCAAGGCCGTTGGTTTGATTATGCATCTTCCCATAATATTTTCCGCGCCATGGTCGTGCATCCCATATTTGCTAAAGACAAAGCCACCGTAATGGCGACTGAGAATCTTGCTGAGTTGCAGACAGATACGGGTTTTTGGAGTAATGATTTACCGTTTTATCAAACCCTGAATGCGCTGGCGCATTTGGATTTACATCAGGCAGATGAACAACTCGAAAATGCCTTTGTGTTGTTATTGAAAAATCAAAATATAGACGGCACCTGGAGCAAGTCTGAGCCTGAGTGGAATACGTTTTTAGCAATTCATGCACTAAAAAATAAAGGGCTTTTGTGATAAGGCTAATACATTGGAAAGTGATAGAGAACGGATTAGAATGCCCATTTTTAATATTTTTCTATAGGAATCAGCACTTCGTTGCGACGCAGAAACCAGGGCATGAATGGTGGGTCATAGCGTGCCCAGACCGGTGCACCCTTTTTGGTCAAACCCCGTTTTCGAATGTATTCTTCCAACAGGGCTTTGTTTTCCTCGTACCCTTCTTCACTCCAGGTCCCTGAATACTTAACAGCGACCATTAGGCGGCCGGATTCTTCTGTCAACCTTACCCTTGTGTCATTGGGTTCCGGAAGCGTTTCCAGTGTATATTCTGCCGGCATGAGAAAAGTGATTCGCCATCGATTATCTTTCTTCTCCTGTTTGACCGGCGCGGTCATGGCAATTTTTTTCGAACCGGTTTCCTGGCTGACAGGCGCCGTCATGGAGATTGACTGCTTTTTGGTGTTCTCCCCGGAGATGTAGGCATAGAGGCGGCGAAAACCCTCATTGCCTGCATTTTCGAGATCGCCTTCGACAAAGGTTTCAGCCACGATCTGGGGATCATACTGCCTGATTTCAAAACCATCTTCTTTTTCCAAAACTGTATATTTTGCTTTTTCAATGGCCATGGCCGATTTAACCACCAGTAATGATGAAACGCCTAAAAGCGCAAATCCGGCTAATCTAATAATTTTGAATGTTCGCATATCGATTTCTCCTATAAAAAGACGATAATAACATAATCACGCAAACAATGTCTGCAAGGATATTTCGAACCTTTAAATGGTAAACATTAACTCCCAATGGGTTTTAACTCTAATGGGATGATAGGTTTTGCCTGCCATTAAATCCTTAATTGTCTCTGGTTGACCATTGGGCGATGATTAATATCCTATTTAGAACAGGTAATACCCAAACATAAGGAGGTAAACGATGACTGATACAAATAACTACATAGAAACCGACAAAGAGAGAGAAGAAGGAT
>JAHEEI010000302.1 GCA_024640785.1 Pseudomonadota bacterium | reverse complement strand
ATATTACCCTCACTGTCTTTTGGCAGTTTATCCTGAAATTCAATTTCCCGTGGAACGATGTCTGGGGATAAATGATTGCTCACATAAGAAATAATTTTACTTTTTAAAAGGTCCGTGGGTTTATAAGCTGATTTTAATGAAATAAAGGCTTTAATCCTTTTTGAATTGTCACGATTTGGGATTCTGATAACGCCTGTGTCGGACACTGCCGGATGCTGTTTTAAGATGCTCTCTATTTCAGCAATCCCCACTCTACCGGAAGAGGTAATAATTGCAGTATCCGCCCTGCCCTGATAAACAAAGTAATTATTATGGTCGATAAATGCCGTATCTTGTAACATGAACCATGGTTTTCTACTGACATAACGTTCATACTCCAATTTATTATTCCAGATGCCCCTTGCCATGCACGGCCAGTCAGCTTTAATGGCGACCTTTCCCATGGTAAATGGTGCAACTTCATTACCGTCAGAATCTAATATAGATATTTTAATACCTGGAACAGGTTTTCCAAGGTACCCCGGTTTAATTGGCATGCATCTGAAATTGGCTATGGTTATCATGCCAGTCTCAGCAGTCCACCAAGTATCATATATAGGGATACCAAGGATATTTAGAACTGAATAGATAATATCTGAATATAATGGCTCTAAAGCACTTAAAAGGTGCCGCAAAGAATGTATACCAAAGGAATTCGCTGTCACTCTACCCGCTTCTTTAAGCAGCCTGTAAACCCTGGGTATTGTATAAAGAACTGAAATATTATTTTCTTCAATATTTTTATAGATTTGTTCAGCAGTATTCATTCTTCTGGATACAAAACTGGTCACACCGCAAAGCCAGGGGGCAAAAGCGCTGTAAACTATGCTCATTAGCCATCCGGGCCGTGCATTGGTCCAGAGGACATCTGTATCTTTAAGATCAAGAACCCATTTTGAGGTTGCAAGATAGCCGCGCATTGAATCATGGGGGTGTATCAGGCCGATGGGTGTTCCATGATGACCAGAGGTATAAATTAATAGTAAAGGAGTGTCCTTTTCTACCCATTCGATCTCGCAGGTTGCAGATGCCTTATCCATGGCTTCATTCCAGAGCAAGTCTCCTTTAGTTAGCTCATGTCCATGTTCTTTGATAACAATTATATGTTCCAGATTAGGCAGTTCTTCGTCGAGAACGCGTGAGCGGTACCGGGTGCTGGTAAATAAAAGCTTTCCAGATCCGTCAAGCATTCTTTCCTTAACTGCTTCCTCCATAAAATCAGAGTAAAGCGGAACAATTATGGCGCCGATTTTAGCACACCCGACCAAAGCTATATAGAGCTCAGGACATCGGGGTAAAAAAAGAAAAACCCGGTCACCTTTTTCTATGCACAGGCTTCTGAGAACATTCGCAAACTTGTTTGAAAGAGCCCTCATTTCTCGAAAGGTGATATTTTCCTTCCGTTCCTTGTATGAATAAACAAGGCAGTATTTATCTGCAGTTTTTGGATTTTCCGCATGTCGGTCGATGGCTTCATGCGCAATATTTATTTTATTGGTTGTTGACCAGGAAAACTCTGAATTAATATCATTCCAGGAAAAAGAAGTATACAGGCTCTCATAGTCTTTCATGTTTGCATCTTTTTGTTTGGGATCTATGATATTATCAAGCATTATTTAACGACCCCCAGAATTTTTTGTAATTGTTCTTAACCTCCTGGATTATCTCTACAGTAGACGGATCAGGACTTTTAGCATCTATATCACTTTTAACTGCTTCATTAAATTCTCCGCATAAAGTTTCGAGAACAGCTTTTACGGATTTTCTCAGCGCACCCAGGTCATATCCTCCTTCAAGTATAGCTACGACTTTTCCGCCACAAACACTGTCCGCTATTTCCAGAATGATACTGGTGAGATAAGCAAACCCGCTCTCTGTTACTTTCATCCCGCCTATGGGATCATCATAGTGGATGTCAAAACCGGCAGAGAGTAAAATAAGCTGAGGCTTATATTCTAGAGCAACCGGGAAAAGTATTTCTCTATAAATTTCGATAAAGTCTCGGTCGGATTTAAGAGGCGTAAGCGGGACATTGATGGAATATCCCAAGCCTTTCCCTTTACCTATTTTGTCAAGCGTTCCTGTGCCAGGAAAGAAAGGGGAACGGTGAGTTGAAAAGACCAACACTTCATCAGTACTTTCAAAAATATGCTGTGTTCCGTTGCAGTGATGTACATCCCAGTCAACAATAAGAATCCGTGTCAGACCTAGAAACCTGAGGGCGTATGCTGCAGCAAGAGCGGGATTATTAAAAATACAAAAACCCATCTGCCGGTTTCTTTCAGCATGGTGCCCTGGCGGCCTGATAAGCGCAAAAGCGTTTTCAATATCAGCGCTCACGACACGATTAACCGCTTCTATGCTGCTTCCAGCAGCAAGAAATGCGACTTTACATGAGTCTTCCGAGGTAACCGTATCCGGATCCAGATATCGAAGTTCTTCACCAGCCGTGTCCATAACTCTGTCAATGTAATCCGGTGAATG
>JAHEEI010000108.1 GCA_024640785.1 Pseudomonadota bacterium | reverse complement strand
CAGTGAGGCCGCATAGTTCACTGGGCTATCGTCCCCCGGCACCTGAAACCATACAGCCAAATTGGCTAAATCAACAAACGCTCTCTCACAAACATTGGTACAACTAAGTGGGGCAGGTCACGTCTTCATCCTTTATTTAATTATCTTTTTCCTTATGTGCTACCTTTCAAAACATATTAATAACATAATAAAAACCTATACAGATTAATCTATAAAAATTGTAGATTTAATATATATTAATGCATTTTACATGATATTTTATTTTAAATATTGACATTTGAAATAAAATGGTATTAAAATAAATTTATAAAATAAATTATAAAATACTTTATATGCACTAAATATATTGGAGAAGATAATTCCAAGCCATCTAAGAGATAGAGACGTATAATCTTATGCGAGTAATTTTTCGGTCATTATGGTTTGCATCCGTATTCTTCATTGTTTTTATAACTTTTGTACAGGGTGTATTAGCAGAGGATGTGGAGAATTGCTTCTTGTGTCACAAATATTCCGGTCTGGGCATAATCGATGAAGACGGTAAAAAACATCTCTATTATGTAAATTCAGATTCATACAATAACTCTGTTCATCAAAATGTATATTGCAGTGAATGTCATAATGATATTGACCGGTTCCCCCATCCAGTCGCAAAAAAAGTCGATTGTGCAACTGAGTGCCATCTTGTAGATCCTTCAAATAATCGAAATTTTTCACATGAAAAAATGATCGAACAGTTTAACCTCAGCGTGCATGGGGATTCAAAAACCTGTCAGCATCAGGATACCTGTAACGATCTGCCTACCTGTATTTATTGCCATGAGAATCGTGTTTACCAGCCTGTGGTAAGTGTTGAAGAAGGGTTTATTGGGATTGCCCAGGAAATTATGGATAGGTGCCTGGGCTGTCATGAGAATGAAAAGTGGACACGCTTCTTTTATAATCATTTTACTCACAGGCTGCACCAGCGACGGTCTTCAAAAAGAATGGTAGAACTTTGCAGTTCCTGCCATGAAAATGAAGAAAAGATGAAGCGGCATGGTCTGGAGGTAACCGGAACGTACCGTGATACTTTTCACTGGCAGGCGATTAAATATGGCGATACCAATGCTCCAAACTGCATTACCTGTCATGCTCCCGTAGGATTTTTCTCCCATGAGATTATGCCGAAAAGCAATCCATCGTCTGCTGTTCATAAGAACAATCTAATTAATACCTGTAGTAATCCCGGCGGACTGCAGCAATGTCATCCCAAGGCAACGGGCTCATTTGCCAAAGGCAAGGTCCACCCTTCAGGTGTTAAAGCAAAGCTGCTTAATTTAAAAATTGGTAAGATTAAAAAGAACAACGAGGTTAAACAAGGCAAATTTGAAACACTGTCATCTCTTTTGGCTCAAAAAGCACAGACGGAGCTGACCCCTAAGGATGCTTTTCAGGCCAATGCTTTATGGCTGATAGAACTTTTTTATAAATGTTTAATTGGCGGGTTGATCAGCTTTATGATCCTTCACCAAATTCTTGATTATTTTGCAACCCGGCGAGAGCACAAAAAGGAGAAACCTTAATGACTGAAAACATTTCACAACCAACTGCAAATGGGTCCGGCTCGGGTCATGCGGCTGGTGAAAAATATTTTGTACGGCTCAATCTGCACGATAGAATTCAGCACCATATCACCTGGACGACTTTTGTTATTCTTGCATTTACCGGATTTATGGTAGAGTTTCCTGAAGAAGTGCTGGTTGTTTTCGGGCCGTTCAGAGAAGCTGTTTTTTATATTCGGGGAATTGTTCACCGTATTGCCGCGGTGGTGATGGTACTCAATATTTTTTATCAACTCTGGTATATTTCATGTACAAAAGACGGCAGGCAATGTGTGCGAGATTTGTTCCCTAAAATTCAGGATGCCCGGGATATGCTTCAGAATATGCTTTACTATCTGAGATTTACGGATCAAAAACCTTTGTTTGACCGATTTAACTACAAGGAGAAAATGGAATACTGGACCGGATGGATAGGCAATATCATCATCACGGTGACCGGTTTTGCTCTCTGGATGGAACACCTGTTCCCAAAGTTTCTGCTGGACTGTTCTATCCTGATTCATACGATGGAAGCAATTCTTGCTTCCTGCGCTATTATGGTGTGGCATTTTTATGAGGTTCACCTGAAACCGGGGAAGTTTCCAATGTCGAGAATATTCCTGAACGGTTTAATTTCTGAACACGAATTGGAAGAAGAACATCCGCTTGAGTACCGGCGGTTGAAGAATAGTTAGAAGAGCACATTTTTTCCAAGAAATAAGGCACGTGTACTATGAAGAAGGTTTTAAATATATTAAAATCAGCCGTTGTAAATCTTTTAGGGGTGCTGTTTGTATTTTTTATTGCAGTTAATCTTTTCTGGCTTGGAAAGTTTTTGTATTTTCCGTCTATTGAAAAGGAAGAGGTAAAAGCGAATGCACAGCAGGAGAAATTTACAAAAACAATTCAGAAGTCCTTCGGGACTGACCATTTTCATATCCTTGACGATAAAGTGTATTCTGATGTTGAGAATGCACAGATATGTTTGCAGTGCCACGGAAATTTTGCTCACATAAAGCATAAGGAATACAGATCGTATTATAATATGCACACATTTTTTCTTGCATGTGAAACCTGTCATTTGCGGCTGGAAAAAGAAGATAACGGTGCCGGCTTTAAATGGTTAGATGACAAAACCGGTAAACCCTTAGAAAAGCTTGTTGGGAAAGACGGGAATTTTGGAGCAAAAATTGTTCCTGTCAGAAAGCTTAAATTCGGTTTTGAAAGGTTAGATAAATTCCCGGACGAAAAACTGGCTAAAGAATTTATGAAAAAAAAGAATTCCTACACTAAAGCTGAGAAAGAAAAAATTTGCGAAAAGCTCATGAAGTGGAGTGACGAACACCCTATATCCTGTGAAGAATGCCATTCTGAAGCGGGTTACCTTAATTATCATGAATTGCTTTATGACAACAGGCGTTCAGCTGAGCTGTCACGCATAGAGATTGTTAAGATGCTTCAAGAGTATAAAGAGTTTCATTTTCCAAGGATATTCAAGCAGTAAAAAGACAATTGTATCATTGGAGAATACGGGAAAGCTTCAGCCTCCGCTGACCTGCTCATTTCGATCAACAATCTACACATCCAAGGTTCAATGTTGTATTCAAAAGGTTTTAACAACAGCAAATATCATAATTATTTCAGGTAACCTTAACATTTCAGAGACAGTCCAAAGTGAAGTTCTCCGAAACAGAAAGGAGCTTCACGGTAAATAAATTAATATGATGATTTGTTTCGCTCAGTCCC
The DNA here is from genome assembly GCA_024640785.1 of Pseudomonadota bacterium. Lineage (GTDB taxonomy): Bacteria > Desulfobacterota > WTBG01 > CAIYCZ01 > CAIRTM01 > JAHEEI01. The sequence continues at coordinate 5,523 of JAHEEI010000108.1, read as the reverse complement.
TACCTCAAAAACGGACTTTCACGAAAACTCCGATCAACATAAGTGGTAATAGTATTGAATATCCTACCTGAAAAATAGTTTATATAAACAGAAGTCCTATGAAATTATTTTAGAAAATATAAAGTTAAGACTATGGCACGAAATCTAAAATTATGACCAGTTAAAGTTTTATTTGATTATTTAGAGTATTTTTCATCAATCCTATGGGAGCCTTTCATAGCCGTTAGGTACAGCTCAGACAATCATAGGCGTTAGCACCACCCGATACTGAAGTGCCGTGAAAAATTTAAATAAAAGCAGCAGCCATTGCGGACCACTGCTTTTGTACTATCCTATTGCCAATACCCCTCCACAACTATATCCTTTAAAAGAGAATTAAGACACCATTCGTTAACAGCACTTATTCTTTAGTGCTGACATGAACGGCACGCATGGTTTTAGCCATTTCCTTTATTTCGCCCAAATCCTTTGTCAGCATGGCCCAACCATACCAGTAGGCATAATCCGGATTAACATGGAAAAAGGCCTGATAAGTACGCATGCGGTGCTTCATGTACATTTCAAACAAAACTTGGTCAATGTGGGAGACTTCCAAATTTTTTGCGCCTTCGGCTCCGCCGGTCTGCATAAAAAACAGAAAATCAGGATAAGCAAATGCATAGTCAGCCGGTTTTTTGATAATACCGTCACGATACAGACCGGCAACAACTTTAATAGCCTCGGCCATTAAATGGTCTGCATCCTGCATGATTTTGTCACCCATTCCCAGCTGTTCACGGGCATAAGATTCTGAATGACATTTGGTGCAGGTCTTGATCATCTTGTCACGCTCTGTCTGCCAGGCTTCCTGTGTAAGGCGAGCCAAGTCAGCAGCCTTGACAACTTCTAACCGGGCAGTGGGTTTGCCGGTTTCAGGATCAAGCACACCCAAAGCCTTTAGTATGGTAACCTGATCAGCCGCCCACTGCTTATCCTCAGGAAGGGGAAGGCGGACACCTAAAAATCCCCATGCTGTCCGGTTTTCATGATTTCCATCGGACATATGACAATCCTGACAGCTTGGTGCTGCAGCTCCTTCTGGCAGATCCCCTTCTTTTTTTATTGAATATCGGGCTCCGTGTTTCGAGCTGCTCCACATTTCCCACTGGGGATGATCATAACCCATATGGCATTGCTGACAGGCTTTGGGGTTAAGCGCCTCTTTTTTAGAAAAGGTATGACGGGTATGGCACTCATCGCAGGAATTGTTCTGATATTTATATCCCTTTGCACGTTGTTCTTTCTTCTGTTCCTCGGATTTAATACCCATATTATGGCACCCGCCACAGCCGCGGCCGCCTTCCATTAAAATATCAGGTTCCACATGGGTAATGGGAAGAGCATTCATTGCTGTCCATCCCAGGTTGTGCTTGCCTTTTGAAAATTGATTAAATTGTTCTTCATGACATTCAGCACAGACGGCTTCATCAGGCATCTGCGCCAGGGTTGCATCGTCATTCCCGGTGTGCTTTTCCCCATGGCAGGCTGAACAGGTTATATCATTTTCCTTGTGCAAACTAGCCTCCCAGTCTTTCACTTGTCCTGGGGAAATATCGCGATGACAGGTTATGCAATTTTCCAGATCCTCAGCGATAACAGGCATAGATAAGAATACTGTCATCACTACCCATCCCAGTGTTAATATTAATCCTTTCTTCATAATTCTCTCCTCTTGTGATTAATTAATTTTATTTTTTTAAAAGCAATATACAGGTGACTAAGAAAAAGCAACCCATATTGCCAAAAACGTTAACATAAAACAAAGGCGGGCTGCAAGAATATATCTAACAACTAAAGGGATAATATCCTAAAGGTTAGACACACAACATCCTTTATTTAGCAAACAATATAATTATTTCTGGTACATAAGGATGGCTCTCTTTAAAAATACAAAATTCTTCAGATTATCAGAAAAAATATTGCATAGATTCTTATGAAACGGCAGTTAAGTGCCCAAATATCTGGTTGGCTTTAGTTTTGTAAATGCTCCTTAAGGATTATATCAATATTATTAAACAACAAGAAAGGGTTGTTTAACCAGAGATCTTAAACTGATCCGAAATCAAAAAGAGGGTTTTCATTTTATTATGAAAGCCCTCTTTTATGAAGTATATTAAATGTCTATTTTTTTTATCCAAGCTTCTCAAGCTCGTTTTCAGGAATATCAAAATTTGCGTAAGCATTCTGAACATCTTCACATTCTTCAAGTGCATCCATTAATCGAATCACCTGCTCTGCTTCCTTGCCAGTCACCTTTACTGTATTTTGAGGAATCATGGTTATTTCTGCCATGGTGTATGAAGGCAGGGCATCAATCTTATCAATTGCTTCTTTTACAGAATAAAAATCTTTATGATCAGTCATAACAACCCACGTACTCTCTTCTTCAGAAATATCCTCGGCACCGGCGTCAAGGACATACTCCATCAATTTTTCCTCATCAACTTCCGATTTATCATAAACAAAGGTTCCCTTTTTCTCAAACATCCAGGCAACACATCCGTTTTCGCCAAGATTTCCATTGTTTTTTGAAAAAATATGCCTCACATCAGCAGCAGTTCTGTTCTTATTATCCGTCATGATCTCTACATAAACTGCAACACCTGCCGGGCCGTACCCCTCATAGGTAAATTCCTCATAATTAACCCCTTCAAGTTCTCCTGTACCCTTTTTTATAGCCCTTTCAATATTATCTTTTGGCATATTCTCAGCTTTTGCAGCAGCTACCGCGGTCCTCAGCCTTGGATTACCCTCCGGGTTCCCGCCTCCCATTCGGGCAGCAATGGTCACTTCCTTGATCAGGCGGGTAAAAGCCTGACCTCTTTTTGCATCAGCAGCACCTTTTTTTCTTTTAATGGTGCTCCATTTAGAATGTCCGGACATAATATTACTCCATGAAAATATTTTATATTAAACTACAAGCTCAGTTAACAGAAAAAATAATATTTTAAAACCTTATAAACTATAGCTTATCTATAAAACACCGCCAATATTTGATATGATGCGCCTGTATTTCACCTAAAACAGGTTAAAACTTTATCATGGTTTTTAATTATTTAAAATAAAAAAAGGACCTGTTATGAAACAGATCCTTTTCAATATATAATTTCGGCGGCGTCTTACTCTCCCACCGGGCTGCCCCGGCAGTACCATCAGCGCTAAAGAGCTTAACTGCCGTGTTCGAAATGGGAACGGGTGTTTCCTCTTTGCTATAGCCACCGAAAAACTTTTACATATGATAAATTGATTTTCATTACAGTTTAAAATTAAAAAATTAATAATGGTCAAGCCTCACGACTTATTAGTACAGGTAAGCTAAATTCGTTACCGAACTTACACTCCCTGCCTATCAACCTGGTAGTCTCCCAGGAGTCTTTAATCTTGATGTTTCCATCAAGAAGGGATATCTAATCTTGAGCCTGGCTTCCCACTTAGATGCTTTCAGTGGTTATCCATACCGAACTTAGCTACCCAGCAATGCTTCTGGCGAAACAACTGGAACACCAGAGGTTCGTCCATCCCGGTCCTCTCGTACTAGGGACAGCTTCTCTCAAATATCCTACGCCCACGGCAGATAGGGACCGAACTGTCTCACGACGTTCTAAACCCAGCTCACGTACCGCTTTAATTGGCGAACAGCCAAACCCTTGGGACCTTGTTCAGCCCCAGGATGCGATGAGCCGACATCGAGGTGCCAAACACCCCCGTCGATATGAACTCTTGGGGGGCATAAGCCTGTTATCCCCGGAGTACCTTTTATCCGTTGAGCGACGGCCCTTCCATACGGAACCGCCGGATCACTAAGACCTACTTTCGTACCTGCTCGAGATGTCTCTCTCGCAGTCAAGCTCCCTTATGCCTTTACACTCTACGGCTGGTTTCCAATCAGCCTGAGGGAACCTTCGTGCGCCTCCGTTACATTTTGGGAGGCGACCGCCCCAGTCAAACTACCCACCAGACAGTGTCCCCGACCCGGATAACGGGCCTAGGTTAGAACCTCAAAATAACCAGGGTGGTATTTCAAGGGCGACTCCATGCAAACTGGCGTCCACATTTCAAAGTCTCCCACCTATCCTACACAGATTATTTCAAAATTCACTGTCAAGCTGCAGTAAAGGTTCACGGGGTCTTTCCGTCTAACCGCGGGTAAACGGCATCTTCACCGCTTCTGTAATTTCGCTGAGTCTATCGTTGAGACAGCGCGGAAATCGTTACGCCATTCGTGCAGGTCGGAACTTACCCGACAAGGAATTTCGCTACCTTAGGACCGTTATAGTTACGGCCGCCGTTTACTGGGGCTTCGGTTCAGAGCTTCTTCCGAAGAATAACACTTCCCCTTAACCTTCCAGCACCGGGCAGGCGTCAGTCCATATACATCGTCTTACGACTTCGCATAGACCTATGTTTTTAGTAAACAGTCGCTCCCGCCTTTTCACTGCGACCCCTTCACGCTAAACGTGTAAATCGCTTCACGCTAATGAGGTACCCCTTATCCCGAAGTTACGGGGCTAATTTGCAGAGTTCCTTAACAATAGTTCTCTCAAGCGCCTTAGGATTCTCTCCTTGCCTACCTGTGTCGGTTTACGGTACAGTCAACATACAGATTCGCTACGAGGCTTTTCTTGGTAGCTTGGGATTAACCAGTTTATGTCGCAAGCGACTCCTCATCACCTCTCGATGTTTAAATAGGAAGACGGATTTGCCTATCTTCCCCACCTACGGGCTTAAACCGGGACGTCCAACACCCGGATGGTCTACCCTTCTACGTCACCCCTTCACTCAAACACCTATATATTGGTACAGGAATATTAACCTGTTTTCCATCGTCTACGCCTTTCGGCCTCGACTTAGGCACTGACTAACCCTGGGCGGATTAACCTTCCCCAGGAAACCTTGGGCTTTCGGCGTGCAGGTTTTTCACCTGCATTTTCGCTACTCATGTCCGCATAATCACTTCCAGTACCTCCACTAGTCTTTTCAGTCTAGCTTCACAGGATCTGGAACGCTCCCCTACCCCTTATTCTGTTCCGAAGAAAAGAACAAAGTCACAGCTTCGGTTATTTGCTTGAGCCCCGTTACATTTTCGGCGCGAGAACACTCGACCAGTGAGCTGTTACGCTTTCTTTAAAGGGTGGCTGCTTCTAAGCCAACCTCCTGGCTGTTTGTGCGTTTTCACTTCCTTTCCCACTTAGCAAATATTTGGGACCTTAGCTGGTGATCTGGGCTGTTTCCCTCTCGACCACGGAACTTATCTCCCGCAGTCTGACTCCTGCAATTCAAGATGGCGGCATTCGAAGTTTGGTTGGGTTTGGTAATCCTGTAGAGACCCCTAGCCCATCCAGTGCTCTACCTCCACCACTCAGATGCAAGGCTATACCTAAATATATTTCGGGGAGAACCAGCTATTTCCGAGTTTGATTAGCCTTTCACTCCTACCCACAGCTCATCCAAGCCGTTTTCAACCGACACTGGTTCGGGCCTCCA
>JAHEEI010000107.1 GCA_024640785.1 Pseudomonadota bacterium | reverse complement strand
CTTCTTTCCTGCCGAGCTATCTTGAACCCATAGAAGTCCTTAAACATCGACTCGACCTTACCGAATTGAACCTCCAGTTGAACTAGTTTGCCATCATAAATATTTGCGAAATCTGAGTGCCATTTAGCCTCAAGTGTTGTTGATGTCATGCAGTTATCACGAACACTATTTTTCTTAATATCATTGAGAGCTGCATTAAAAGAGGTTCTTAGCCGTGCAAAGGCAATAAAACGTCCCGTGCATAGTCTTTATCTTTTTTGCAATCGAAAAGGAACCCAGTATACTTATGATGGTTTTCAAAGCATTTTCTACCGGCATAAAAAGAAAATGGGGCTCGGTGATATCCACTTCCACGATCTGCGTGCAAAAGCGACAACAGATGCGGACAGTCAAGGCTTAAATGCGCAGAAGCTTGCAGGACATAAAAGCCGTACAATGACAGAACACTACATAAAGCAACGACAATATGAAAGGATAGAACCATTAAAGAAAATAGAGCAAGATAAGTAAAAATATTTGGCAATCTCTGATATATTTGGCAGTTACAAAGAAACAGGTAGTTGAAAATTAACTCAACTACCTGTTTTTTGTTTAATAATTGGTGGAGCTGAACGGGATCGAACCGTCGACCTCTTGACTGCCAGTGATAAAAAGAAATAGGCTGGTATTGCCTGTTGTTAGCTGTTGTCTTTAAAATTAGCAAATCAGGGGGTAGCATCTTACATGTGTTACCCCTTGTTTGCTCTTGTCTTCTTCACAGTGAAAAACCTCTTGAGGTGTTTAAAAGTGCTAACTTACGAATGCTTTTATTTTGGCGGCCAGGAATTTTTAACCGTTTTTTGACTGTTTTCAAAGAGTTGTTTCTGAATATCCTCAGCCATCATTTCTTTAAAGTGTTGATTTAACATCATTATTTTTCATTAAGCTTTTGGCACATTAGTTGTATTAACATAAATACAAACTCTAATTAAACAACTCGCTTAATCCTAAAAACTAATTAATAGTATGAAGGAAAAAACTAATGCTTATAACATCGATTATTATCATCATAGGTATACCACTAAGTTTATTATTACTTAATTGTTTAGTGATTTCTTATCGCTCTTTTCGGAGGAACAGACTAATAAGACCACCTAAAAAACGCTTAATCTATCTAATGGGGCAGTGAAAGCAAACTTAAGACCAATTCTTTTCTCCTTCACAGGTTACTTCACCTTTGTAAAAATAAAAAAGCAGAGCCGAAACCCTGCCTTTGTATTTTAGCTTTTACATTGTTAGTTTTATTAATTATGAAGAGGAAAGACAGGCCAGTCTATCGTTGTCAGAAATAATCAAACTTCTACCCAATAAAGTAATCTTTTCCAGCCCTGACAAACTACCCAGATTTGGATTGTTTATTACATACAGGTTCCCACCCATACTTTTGATATTAGAAAAAGCACTCAAGCTGGTCAAAGAGTCGTTATCATCGATGATCAAAAATTCTCCTATACTAGTGATGTTTTCTAATCCGCTCAAATCGGTTAAAGTGGTGTTCCTAGAAATAAGTACTCCTCCGACCACACTTGATATATTAGAAAGAGCACGCAGGCTTTTAAGGTTGTCGTTGCTTTCAATCCAAAAATTACCGCCTATGCTGGCAATATTCTCCAACCCATTCAAACTTGTCAGGGAAGCATTATTAAGTATCTCCAAGTTTCCACCTACCATAGTAATGTTCTCCAACCCTCTCAGATTCTTCAAATTATAAGAGGAAACTATTTTCAAGCTCCCAGATATTTCGGTATACTCTGACAGCACAGAAATATCCTCATGAGAAACAATTGTATAGTCACCCTCCCATAGCTGTGCCCAAACAGAACTGGCGGAAAAAGTGATTATAGTAATGCTAAAAAATGTAATAAGTTTTTGTATTGTTTTTTTCATGTAATCCCTCCATTAAGAATTCATACATAAAGAACTTTTACATTTTATCTTTAAATCTTTAAAGATTATGTTATACTTTTTCTGATACCACGATGTGGTAAATTGTGTCAATTTATTATTTAACTGTTTATTTAAAATATGGACATTTTTAAACTCTTGTTCAATTAAAAATCTGGGTTGTATTCGTAAAAATGAGTAATAAAATTATAAATTAGACATGGATAAACAGATATTTTCTAAAATCAGGGCCTTTCTAGGAAAAACACAGAAGCAAACGGCACAGCTGATGGGCACCTCCGCCAAAGCCATCGAAAGCTTTGAGCAGGGCTGGAGAAATATCACACCCCATATAGAACGCCAGTTGTATTTTCTGTTATCTCAAAAGACAATCAGGAAGGAAAAAAGGTCTATAGCTTGTTGGGAGCTTAAACAATGCCCGGAGCACAAAAGGCAAAAATGCCCGGCTTGGGAGTTTCGGTGCGGTCAGCTTTGCTGGTTCATAAATGGTACGACATGTAACGGAGAAACACAGGATAGCTGGCAGAAAAAAATGAAAATATGTAAGCAGTGTGAAGTCTTCCAAAAGATTTTTCCACCTGATTTCTAAAACCCTTCAGAAACACAACAACCTTATTATTCATCACAACCAAAACCAACATTACTCCTGACCACCTTAAAAATTTCAGCAGATCTCAAAAGTAAATATTAGCAATAATAACTTTAACTTTACTGCACAATTTACTTCACAGTTCAGAAAATACTATTAAAAAACTTGAAAATCAAAGGCATGGCACGTACTGTTGACGGTAGGTTTTGTTAATGTTATACAGGATTAAAAAAATAGTGCAGAGGCTCCGGGGCTACTTCGTATTGTCAGCTCTCGTACTTAGGCCTTTATTTCTTAAATTATTACTCCTCTACAATTTCACCGTATTTCAAATAGTCTTTTGCCACAGAAGGAAGGTTTTCAATAAACCCAACTAAGCTTTTATATGGCATACTTACTGTGAGTTCTTCCTTTGCCAGGCCAATATACTTTCTCCAGGCAACATCACTGTAACTGAAAGAAGGTTTTCCGGTAACGTAAGGGTACTGAATTAGAAAGGGACATCCACCGTTTCCACCAAAACCTGTGATTGGTTCACCTGTAGTATAACAAAAAGTTCGGTTGAGTATATCTGCGGCCCACGGTGTACAGAAAATAAGAACAATGTCCGGATCTTCCATCTCGTTGAAAATTCCCAATTGAACAACTGCATTTTTCTCTTTCACTGGCGGGTTCAGTTTGTCCATTTCGTCCTCATAATGCATGGCCGTGTCAAAGTCCTGGTATCCCTTACTCATCTCAAAGTGAACCTCCAACATCGCTTTTTTTTCCTCATCAGGAACTGGAGGCGCCACACCCGTTGCAACAATCCCACCCGTGCAAAAACAATGCTCTTGGTTGGTATGAAAAGTTTTGCCTGTAGCGAGAACCTCGCCAATCTGAGTGCACATTCCTGGAAAAGCATTGCCCTGGTATTTTTGAACAGTCAAGGGTTCTTCCTTCCAAGCCTTAACGGCGACGAGGTTTTTTGAAACTTCCAAAAGGTTCTTTATCATATTTGCGATTTGTTCATTGGTCATAACCTTAACCCTTTTATTAATTTTAATTATAAAAATCAGAGATTCCTTCAGTTGACCTTAATATCTCAGCAGCATCTAAAAGTCAACCTAAGGAATAATAATGTTATATGATTACCAGTCCTGAAAAAAGCATATACTGCTTTTAGCTATATGGAAAGTAGATATTTTCAGCAAACACCCTAAACCAAAAGGATATTTTAAAAAGGTGAGATTATCTAAAGAAAACAATCGTACACCAGTCTAAAAAGAGGGACGATCATCGATATAATTGCATTTAAAGATATCCGTAAGGCCGACCAGGAGAACGGTTTAAATTTACACTGAAAGAATGTGGGTCAAACCAGAACAGAAAATCTTGGATTAAGGCGAAGGACACAAAATTTTTAATGTTAAATAAAACCAGTCTTTGCCAGCAGGTATCAGATGTGATATACACATAATTTAAGAAATAATCCGCTTCCCTTTCGGGACGATGCGATTTTATCAAAAGTTAACATGCCGGGGAAATCATTATGAAATCAAAAAAAGAAATAAAGTTATGCCTTGATCTTGAAAACCCGCAAGACAAAAACATTTACAAGGGCATTAAGGATTTTGGTGAAAATCACGATATCAAAGATGAGTCCAAAGCGCTGAAGGCATTTATGCTATATTTACATTTTTTAGGAGCGGACATTGTGGCGCTGAATGAAAAAATAAAGGGGTTGTCCTGATAAGTTCGGAGCCCGGCGCCAGGTCTTTGTTTTTATTTTTTCTTCTGGTAGGTATAAACCGCCTGGTTGTGTTCGAGGAGCGTTTCTGAAAACTGGTGGGCGCCGTTGTTTTTTGACACAAAATAAAGATAATCGGTTTCTGCCGGATTAAGCACCGCCTGTATGGAACCCAGCCCCGGGTTGCAGATAGGACCTTTTGGCAGACCAAAGATCCGGTAAGTATTGTAAGGGGTCTCTTTTCGCAAGTGTTTTGTTTTGAGGCGCGTATTAAAATTCGGGTCATCAAGCTTAACACCGTAAATAACCGTGGGATCGCATTCAAGGCGCATTCCTTTTTTTAACCTGTTCAAAAAAACAGCTGCAATTAAAGGTTTTTCAGAGACCCGAGCCGTTTCTTTTTCAACCAGAGAGGCAAGAATAAGAACCTCTTTTATTGTCATACCCTTTTTTTCCGAGGCCTTTTTTATTTTCGTATTAATGATTCTGTTATGTCTTGTCACCATTCTTCTTAATATTTTTTCCGGAACTGTTTTTCTGCTGAAATAGTAGGTGTCGGGAAATAAAAAACCTTCAAGACTTTCTTCTTTTATTCCTAGGGATTTAATAAATTCAGGGTCTCTCATTTTTTCAAGCGTTCCGGCAGCAGACCCAAGACCGGCTTCTTCCATTATTTTTGCGACATCAAAAATATTTTTTCCTTCCGGTATGGTTACAGAATGAATGATCACTTCACCTTTAGTGAGTTTATCAAGAACCGCAATAGGAGACATTGGCATTGTCATGCAGTATTCACCGGTTTTTATTCTTTGCTCAGCGTTTTCCAGCTTTGCAAGGAGGGTAAATCGGATGCTTTTTCTAATGATGTTTTTTTCTGCAAGAAGAAGAGAAATTTTTTTGAAGCTTGCTCCCTCCGGGATATTTATGGTGATGTCAATGGGTATACTGCCGTAAGGAGTGCTGCAGTAGGAATAAAAGTTAAGAATAAAAATTGATGCAATGGCGATACAAGCAATAGTAATAGAAAAAAAAAGTTTCTTCATAAAGCTTTTTTAGGGTTAGAAAAAAACCGGAAAGTCTTGTTTGTATCTTCAGAACTTCCCGGTTTTTTAGTTGATGTTGGTTAAACGGGACTGAACCTGTTCTTTACCATTCTTCATCAGGATAGTATCCCAGATACTCATCATAAAGGTCTGTACGTCTGTCTGTATGGGGGTTGTTAAAATCAGACCAGTGACGATAACGGGCGGCCATAACATTGATTTCTGCCATGACGATTTCTGTTTTGTCCGGATCTCCAGGGCCGGCCACAAATCCACCGCCAGGGTCTGTTATGCAGCTGTTACCTATGTATACACAGCCTCTTTCTTCACCAACTCGGTCAGCACAGATACTGTATACAGCATTCATCAGGGACATCTGGGAAGCAGAGGTTGCTGCGGTTGGTTTTTCTTTTGTCTGAAGAGGGTCAACCACAACCCAGTTTGTAGAGTCACAGATTATGTCAGCACCCTGTGCCGCAAGAATTCTTGTGACTTCCGGAAACCATACATCGTAACAAATGCGGCAGCCGATTTTTCCGAAAGGAAGAGAGAAGACCGGAAAGCCCAAGTTACCCGGTTCAAACCACATTTTTTCTTCGTTCCAAAGGTGGGTTTTTCTGTATGTACCGATATATCCCTCGGGGCCAACAACGACAACACTGTTGTATAGAAGGTTTCCTTCTCTTTCATTTATTCCCGCGCATATATAAGCGCCATGTTTTTGAGCCGCTTTGATCCATTCCTGTGTGGTGGGGCCATCTGGAACTTCTTCAGAAAGGGCAAAAGCTTCTTCTCTTGAATTGAAGATATACCCAGTGTTGCAGAGCTCGGGTAAGACCATGAGTTTAGCGCCCTGTGCACCTGCTTCATCAATTATTTTAAGCGTTGCTGCTACATTATGGTCCTTGTCTCCAACGTGAGGCTCCATCTGAAGAGCTGCAACCTTAACGAGACTTTCCTTTCCCGGCTCTCTTTCTCCGGGATATGGGGGTACGGGTATTTGCTGATACTTTGACATGGTCTTCTCCTTTATTTTGCGACTTAAGTTTTATGGTGTATGTCTAAATTATTAACAATTTCGAAAAGAGACAGTGGATAATTTTTTTGCAACAGCACAAATTGTGCCACAGAGAAAGTGTTTCAGTCAATAAATTCCTGAAAAAGCGGAAATTCTATGGAAGAGAGATTTAAGCTGTCAAGTCTTTTAAGACAAAGTCCTTTTTTTTAAGAGCCTTTGTTTTTTCATCAAGCATTATTTTTAATTCTTCAGGGAAAAGGTCTTTGACCAGAGATATGAAAGGAAAGCAATAAGCGGCCAAAACAGAACTTTTTAAGAGAGTGTTTCCCTGAGGAAAAAGAGAGATAAAAAATATTAGAAAACAGGCCAAAATATAAGCTTTTGCCGTGCCAATCAAAGCGCCTATTGAACGGTCAAGAAAACTCAAACTAATTTTTTTTATTAATTTATAAATTAGCCAGCCAGCCAGGTTTACCAGTAGATAAATAGACAGAAAAAGAATTGCAAAGGCAACAATGTTTTGAGCCCATTTTTGACTTACGAAAGACTCAAGAAAGGGAGATGCTTTAACATAGTATTTACAGGAAAAAAAACCAGCAAGGAAAAATGCGAGCAGAGAAAAAATTTCGCGTGCCGCACCTCGGATAATGCTTTTAATTAAAAAAAACAGCAGAATAATTATTATTATCCAGTCGAGTACATTCGGAAGCATAAACGGCTCTTAATGAAACAAGTATTTGATGTTTTTTGATACCTTAAAAAAACTTGTTCCCCGGTTGAAGGGATCCTGTAAAAATTTTCTTTTACAGTTATCACAAAGAATAAAGGCAACTTCCTGAAAGACTTCTTCTCCCATTTCTTCAACAGAGGCAAAAACACTGCCTGTTAGGTCTTCTTCAAGACTTGTGCTGTCTTCAGTATAAATAATTCCGTCAAAATCTGCAACGGCCTGAATATGAATAGAATATTTTGCACTTCCTTCAGGTAAATATTCACCGCAACTATCACAAAGCTGATCTGCCATAAGTGTTATCCATAAAATTTACAAATTATATATTTCTTTTCCCAACACATTTATAAAGTGCTGTTTTAAAACTTCCTGTGCCTTATCTACTTTATCAACACCAAGAATTACAATTGCCTGGTCGCTTTCTCTTCCCAGAAAAGGATAGAGATAGTGAATATTTATGTCTGCATCTTTTAAAGGTTTTACCACGGCTGTTAGTCCTCCCGGATGATCCGGGGTTTCAACCGCAAGCACATCTGTTTCATATACAGAAAAGTCATTTCCTTTAAGAATATTCAATGCTTTTTTGGGTTCATCCACGACAAACCTGACGGTGCTGACATCGGAAGTGTCTGCAACAGAAATTGCGCGGATGTTAACCCCTTCTTTTCCGAGCAGTTCACTCATAACAGTAAGCATTCCCGGTATATTTTTTAGAACAACAGAGATCTGTTTTACGAACATTTTTTTTCCTCCAGATAATTAAAGCCGGTTTGAAAAGCTTCCGTGTTTATTTTTAGTAAACGAGCTTTGCTTGCTCCGAGAATTTCAGGGAGATTTTTTATTAAGCGGCTAAAGGAAATAAGGTTGCTGATACGGATAAACGCTCCCAGCATAATCATGTTGGCGACTTTGACATTTCCCAGGTCTGTAGCAAGTTTTGTAATCGGTATACCAAGCGTTTCAATGTCTCCCCGGGCAGAGGAGGCTTCGACCAGAGAAGAATTAAAAAGCATAAAGCCCCCCGAAGGAAGCAGGTTTTGAAACCTGAAAAATGACGGTTGATTAAGGGCCACTACGAATTCAGGTTCAGAGGCAACAGGAGAGGCAATTTCATCATCTGAGATTGTAACCGTGCAGTTAGCCGTACCGCCTCTAACTTCCGCGCCGTAGGAGGGCAGATAGGTGACATGTTTATTTTCAAGCATTGCCGCTTTTGCCAAGGTCTGTCCTGTGGACAGGACACCCTGTCCTCCGAACCCTGAAAAAATTGTTTTGATTAGCATTTTACCTCTTTGATTATTCCAAGCGGAAATTCTTTTGTCATAACATCATCAATCCATTTACAGGAGGCGATGGTGTCCATTCTCCAGTTTGTGGGACAGGGGGAAAGAATTTCAACCAGGGTGAAACCAAGACTCTTTTGCTGTATTTCAAAAGCTTTCTGAATAGCCTTTTTTGTTTTTCTGATATTTTTGGGTGTGTTTACTGCGACACGTTCGAGGTATACGGTATTTTTAAGTCCGGACAAAAGTTCGCAGACCTTTATCGGAGGGCCCTCGGTTTTTGAGTTTCTTCCTGCCGGCGAAGTGGTTGTTTTTTGTCCGACAAGGGTTGTTGGTGCCATCTGTCCGCCGGTCATTCCATAAACCGCGTTATTTACAAAGATAACAGTTATGTTTTCACCCCTGTTCGCGGCGTGTAGGGCTTCTGCTGTTCCGATTGCGGCCAGGTCACCATCGCCCTGATAGGAGAACACCAGGTTTTTTGGCAGCACGCGCTTAACCCCGGTTGCAACAGCCGTTGCCCGGCC
>JAHEEI010000301.1 GCA_024640785.1 Pseudomonadota bacterium | reverse complement strand
GATATAGTTCTTTGGAATAGCACCGCCGACAACGCTGTTTACAAACTCAAAACCACCTCCCGGCAGCGGCTCGATCTCTATCCAGGTATCTGCGAACTGTCCGCGTCCACCCGACTGTTTTTTATGTTTTCCCTGTACCTTCGTCCTGCCTTTAATAGTTTCACGGTAGGAGATTTTAGGGGTCTTCATCACAATATCAACACCGAACTTTCTCTTAAGTTTTGAGACAGCAACATCAAGGTGAACCTGTCCCACCCCTGAAAGCAGAAACTCCTTGGTCTCATCATTCCTACTGAAATTCAGGGTGGGGTCCTCTTCCATTAGTCGGGCAAAAGCACCGGCCATTTTGTCTTCATCCGACCGATTTTTTGCGAACACGGCAAATGACGCTACCGGCTTCTGATGCTCAATCTCTTTATAACAGGCAGCACCTTTATCCTCAGCAAAAGTATCCCCCGTAGTTGTTTCTTTTAATTTTGCAACTGCCACAATATCACCGGCAACAGCTGACTCAACTGAATTCTGCGCTTTCCCCTGTATCCGAAGGATCTGACCGATCTTTTCCTTGGTCTGCTTCTTGACGTTATACAGTGTTGAATCGGGTGAAACGCTGCCGGAAAAGACACGAAAGAGCGTAAGTTTTCCAGCATAGGGATCCGCAATTGTCTTAAACACATACGCATAAAACGGCTCGTTCTCACCGATTTTAACCTTAACAATCTCATTTGTATTAGAGTCAATTGCTTCAATTTCTGTTTTAGCAAGTGGTGAAGGGAAGTAATTAATTACAAAATCTAGTATCTGTTTGGTGCCAAGATTTTTTGTCCCCGCACTACACATAACACAGTAGAGATTATCATCAGAAACCGAAGCTCTTATGGCATTTGAAATTTCCTCATTGCACAACTCCTGACCGTCTAGATACTTATCAAGCAGTTCTTCACTGGATTCTGCTATGTCTTCAATAAATTTTTCCCGGATCTCACTGGCTTTTTCCTGCATATCCGCCGGAATATCCGTGGTGCTGGAATCTCCAGAATCATTGTCAGCGAATACTTCAGCCTTCATTTTAAGAAGGTCTACAACCCCTTTAAAACCAGCCTCGGACCCAATGGGCAGTTGGATTGGGGTGGGGTTTATGCCGAGCTTTTCCTTGATATTTTCCAGCGCAGTATAAAAATCAGTATTCTCCCTGTCCAGCCTGCTAATTACGATCACAGTCGGTATTTTTTTTTCTCTAAGTCTCTGCCAAAGCTTTTCTGTCACAACCTGAACACCTGCAGAAGCATCAACCACGAGTACTGCTGCGTCAATCACTTGAAGGCTGTTAAATGTATCAGCAACAAAATTTGCGTCACCGGGCGTGTCAATAATATTAATAAAATGCTTTTTCCATGTCAGGTTATGAAGTGCGCTCATAATTGTAATCTTGCGGTCTTTTTCTTCCTGCTCAAAATCAAGCACAGATTCACCGTTATCCACTTTACATAAACGGTCAGTAGATTTACCACAAAAGAGCATAGCTTCTGCTAGAGATGTTTTTCCAGATTTACCGTGTCCTATAACTGCGATATTTCTAATCTGGCTGGATTCATTTTTTTTCATTCTAATTTCCTTCCTAAATCATTATTTTGATACCGTACAGAATTGAATAGCTGATCATTTAATATAAGTAAAAGTAATTTTTTATATTAAATATTATCCTATAATATGTCAACCAAATTATATCTCTCTTACTGTATCCATGCCATTCAGATAATAGCAATATTTGTATCTAACTCTCTAATTTGTCACTACTTCTTTACCCTTTACAAAAAATTAATAATTGCAAAAATGACCAAAATTATGCATAATCGTTGCGCTGGAGCAAAAAAAAATGATTAGGTTGAAGATATATCAGTTTGATCGTATATAAATTTAAATTTTATTTAAAAATCTGAAATGTTAAAGCAAAAGACAATCTACACCTGCTCTCTCTGCGGATATCAGTCTCCGAAATGGCTTGGAAAATGCCCGGACTGCGACCAGTGGAACAGTTTTTACGAAGAAACCAAAACCAGTCCGTCCAGATATTCATCTCTAAATCCTGAAACTTCAAACAGCAAACCAACTCCATTAAATGAAATAGCATTAAACACAGAAAATAGGATCTTAACCGGGATTAAAGAGCTTGACCGTGTGCTGGGAGAAGGACTGGTACAGGGTTCGGTTGTTCTTATTGGAGGCGACCCTGGAATCGGGAAATCTACTCTGGCGCTCCAAGCCATTACAAAACTGGCTTTAAAAAAGAAAAATGTGCTTTATATCTCCGGTGAAGAATCATTAAAACAGCTTCGAATGCGAGCAGAAAGATTGGGAAGTCTGCCTGAAAATCTATTCATCCTTGCAGAAACCTCACTTGAAAAAATCATACAGGAGTTAAAAAACATTAAGCCTCAAATTATTATCATTGACTCTGTCCAGACAATATACTCCTCAAATCTTGAATCAGCCCCGGGAAGCGTAAGCCAAATAAGGGAAACCTGCGCTAGACTCATAAATTTA
>JAHEEI010000300.1 GCA_024640785.1 Pseudomonadota bacterium | reverse complement strand
TTCTATGCAAAATAGATCGGTTCGTAATATAATAGAAAAACATACAAGAAGAAGTGATATTACCCCCGGTGGCAAACAACCTGAGCAACCGCAGTCGAGGGTTAACTATCAGATCCTGCTTTAGATTAAATATTTTTGAGCTTCAACATAAGTCCAAGTGTCTGCTGATATGTCTGAAAGTGGCAACTAGAAAAGACTATGGATTGGCAGCAGTTGAAACTATCAATAACTGCTTCAATTGACCTCGTGAATCATTCTTAAAAGGGCAAGATGTATGGTGGATATGTTGACCCTGCCAGAAATGGTGGGGTTTTTTATTTGCCTTCTAGCAGCCACTGTGTAGGAATTTATGGTGAAAGCTGATAATATTAATGCTATTTTATAATATGTCACAATGTGGAAGATTTGACAGGGAATCTGAATCTCGCATAATGATTTTCAAAACATTTAGGTGTTCCATGTTTGATATGCTGAAAAAGGAAAAAGGCTTAAAAGGTTGACCGCCTCCAGGTGAAACTGGCGGTCGTCAGCAAGATTGTATCAACCCAAATGATACGAGTGACCTTTCTCCACCTGACCCGCAAAAAATACAGGATGCCATCCGGCGGAAATATGCGGAAGTGGCAATCTCCTCTGAGGGAAAATTTAAATATCCAACAGGCAGGGCTGGTGCGGAGGCCTTGGCGTATAATCCGCTTTTTATCATTGAAGCGCCTGCATCACTGTTACGATCCTTTTGCGGTGTCGGTAATCCTTTTGCTGTAGGAGAAATTCTTCCCGGAAGTAATGTCCTTGATATAGGAAGTGGCGCAGGATTTGACCTCTATGTTGCAAAGCGTTTGGCTGGTGAGTCCGGCAGGGTCTGCGGCATTGATTTGACCAGGGAAATGGTTGACCGCGCCCGAGAGAATCTGGCCGGGTGCGGTATGAGCAGTATCGAGCTGATTCACGTTTCATCAGATGAAATCCCATATAGCGACAATACATTTGATACTGTCATTTCAAATGGTGTGATAAATCTCTCCCCATGTAAGCAGGAACTTTTTCAGGAAATATTCAGGGTACTGAAAAATGGGGGAAAGCTGCAGTTTGCCGATGTTGTTTTGGAAAAGGAATTACCTGATACGCTTGCCGGAAGCCTCGAAGCCTGGTCCCAATGAATAGGCGGCACGATCCCGGTACGGGATCAGATAGATTTAATGCAGCAGACGGGCTTTTCAAATGTTGAGTTTCTGGGAGAAACAGGCTTCAGGACCTCTGGGTTTACGGTTGCTGCACTCTTTAGAGCCACTAAAACATGAGCCCTGATAAAAAAAGTTCTTCTCCAACAATAAAAGCGTTTCTTTTTGTCATTTTTATCATATCTGTCATCCTGCTGTTCCGGTTTACTCCTCTAGCGGAATATCTGCATCCCCAAGCGTTAAAAGAATTTATTGATAAGAGCGGCCCCATGGCTCCTGTACTATTCATTCTCGCCTATGCCACAGGAATTTGTCTTTTCCTGCCCGCAACTCTTTTCACCGGGATTGGAGCAGTGCTTTTCGGTACGGTTTTCGGCTTTCTATACAATGTCACTGGTGCAATGCTGGGAGCGGCGGCGGCTTTTTTTCTTGGACGTTACCTGGGGCGGGATTTCGCAGCATCCTTGATCGGCGGCCGCCTGTCTCAATACGACAGGAAGATAGCTGATAATGGTTTTGCCGTAACACTTTACCTGCGCCTGGTATTTTTTCCGTTCACCCCGTTGAATTTCGGTATGGCCTTGACAAGGGTAAGCTTTGCGCAGTTTTTCTGGGGAACGTTTTTCGGCATACTTGCCGGGGGATTTGTTATGACATTCTTTTTTGCCACCATAACAGAGGTCTGGAGTAACGGAGAGTGGCAAAAACTTTGGGGTTGGAAGAGCCTGCTCTCTCTGCTTTTGTTTATCAGCTCTTTTTTTATACCTAAAGTCGTAAAACATTTTAAACCGGAAATGTAGTACAACTGAAATTCGTTTTGCGTTAAGAGTAATACCCCTTCACTCGAATGAAATGTAAGGAAAATGGTTGCGTATAGTTTACAGAATGTTGAAAAATAATCGCAGACAGGCTCTTCAATGATGCAAATTTGGAAAACAAAAAGCCAACGTTTTCTTCTTGGTTTCATAATCATTGGCACTTTTATTTTAGCAGGTGTCGGTGGCTATAACGTTTTTAAACCCTTACCCGTCGGACTTTCCTTTGCAGGCCAGATAAGGCAGGTTAACGAGATAGCCTTTTACAAGGACCTGACATGGGTCGATGTTGAGGGAAGGCGCCACTCACAACAGGAAATTTTTGATCAGGTTCTGACTATGATTAATGGTGCAAGAGATTTTATCATGCTCGATATGTTTCTCTTTAATGATTTTATCGGCAAAGAACAGGCACCCTATCGCAGACTTGCACAGGAAATTACCGATGCACTTGTGGCCCAGAAAACAAAATATCCTGAAATGCTGACAGTGGTCATCACAGATCCGATAAATACGGTCTATAACGGCATGGAAAGCATTTATTTTTCA
>JAHEEI010000106.1 GCA_024640785.1 Pseudomonadota bacterium | reverse complement strand
GGAATACCCCAGTTAAGCTTTTACCTACTCTTAAAAGAGTGTGAATTTAGGTTTAACTATCGTGAACAAAACTTATATGCTATTTTGTTAAAAATGATTAGATCCTTATCCTCTTTTATAGTATAGATTCATAATTAATTATGTTCCGGAATAAAATAAAAAAAATGGATGGATTCTGAAAGTGAATAAAAGGTTAAATCCTTCTTATTTAAGCATTTTAAATTAAAACAAAATTTTATATTTTTTTAGGATACTAAACAGAAGTACGGCACAAAAGCTAAATAATACCTTATAAAATATAGCCTCAGGGAGACAAAAGCTCAATTTTAGCAACCAGAGCTTCTGCTTCAGGAAGAAATTTTTTGTCTATTAGCGCCATCTGAGCACCTTTTTTTGAACTGTTTCCAACAAAATTAACTTTACCGTTAAATGAAAACGGCAACAATCCAATTTTTTTAAATACATCTGTATCAATATTACGACCAAAAGCACCTCCAATAAGTATTTTAGATATCCTATCGATACTTACTCCTGCGCTCTTTTCAAGAGAACTGACAACATCTGAAACTTTTGCAGCAGCAGAAAAAAGCTTATTAAAATCCTTCTCTGCTATGAACACATCTGTATTAAAATCAGCCTCATCACTGTACAAAAGAAAGACCTTAATACCTTCAACCTCAACAACTCTATTTAAAAGCTCCAAATTTCCATTATTAACGCTACAAATATTTCCGGAAGAATCAAGAACTCCTTTATTTTTTAAAAAGGCAGCAAGCTCCATAAAACCGCTTCCACAGATCCCGCGCGGGAGACTGTCTCCAACCACTGAAAAGTTCAAAGCCCCATCTTTTTCTTCTCTCACCCTTTCAATTGCTCCTGTTTCCGGCCTCATTCCGAAAATAATGCCTGCACACTCAAAAATACACGTGTCAGAAACAACAGTGACAATAATTCTTCCCTGATGGCAAAGAATAAGTTTTACATCTGAACCGACATCAATTAAAAGAACAGTCTCGGTAGATTTATAAATACCCGTTGACAAAATACCCGACAAAATATCAGAACCGGCATATGACGAAATCACAGGCAGCAAATAGACCCTGGCTTTATTTGAGGATCTTATTTCAAGCTGGCAAGCATCAAAAAAGGGTATGCCGTTAGATTTTTTTTTATCCATGAGACCGGGAACTCCAGAGACAAGAAAATGAAGCATTCCGGTAGACCCTGCAATCGCAATCTCATAAACATTAAGGGGGTCAACATCACAAGCCCTGCACAGTTCTGTTATTAAAATATCAAGGCGGAGCGTAATTTCCTCATTAAGTATTTCAAGATTCATACCATCTTCTGCGATCATATCTACCCTGGATGAAAGGTCAGCTCCCATAACAATCTGAGGGTTTGTATCTGTAACCGTTGCAATCTTTTCCCCGGATGAAATCTTTATCAGAGATGCCACAACTGTATTTGTACCAAGATCAACTGCCACAACATACGACTTATCCCTTGTATCGCCTTCCTCCAGGCACAGGAGTTCATGCTCAATAAATACTGCTGTAAAGGACGAAATATCTTTTCCAATAAAAGAGGGAAGTCTTTGTCTTACATCTTCTTTAATCTTTTCGGAAATATTGGAAAATTTAATATCCGGATAAAAGGTCTTATTCACTCTCGGGTTTAATGGAATATCTTCTGTCAGGATCTCATCTATCAGCTCTATTGTAAAAGGCATCTTGTAAATTATTTCCGCGGTTGTATCTTGAATAACCCGTGCCTGGCAGGCGAGTCTTACCCCCCTGTTAATTTCTTGATCAGAGAGACATCCTTTCTCAGTCGGAGTCATGGGCCCCATCTGCTGAAAAGCCCTTATCTTGCATTTCTGGCAGATACCTTCTGCCCCGCAGGCAAATTTAAGTTTTATGTTTTTAGGGTTATGCTCAAGGATAGTCTCAAATATTGACATCCGATCCTCGACCTGTATGACCTTGCCTTCCGGAAGAAATTTAACCGTATGATATTTTTTACCTGTCAAACCACACCACCTAAAAATTAAACCGGGCTATAAATTACTTGGAAGCTATCCCACCTGAAATTATTAATTTGAAGGCCTCTTCAGGTGTAATGTCAAGCTCTGTCACATCTTCTTCCGGAACCATCAAAAAAAAACCAGAGGTCGGGTTCGGGGTGGTCGGCACAAATACATTCAGCAGTCTTTTCCCGGTTTTTTCCTGAATACTCTGCTGTGCAACACCAGTAACAAACACCATGGTATAAATCCCGATTCTCGGATATTCAATCAGAACTACTCTTCTGAAGCTTTTTCCTTTTTGTGAAAAAAGCGCTTCTGCGATCTGTTTTATGGAGTGGTAGATCTCCTTCACCAGAGGAACATGGGAGATAATATACTCCCCTAAAGAAAGCAGCCGCTTGCCCAGGATATTTGTGGTGATTAACCCAACCAGAAAAATGGTCACAAAAGTAATAAAAATACCGAAACCCGGCACATAAAAAGGAAGAAAAGACGAAGGATAGAACCTGTCAGTCAATTTAATGATCGCCCACAGGATATATACGGTCAAGGATATGGGCACCACCACAATGAGACCGCTGATAAAGTATTTCTGAATCCTTTTTTTCAAGACTGGCGCGCCCCTTATCGGATTGAGAGAATAATATTATCAATCAATCTGGTTTTGTTAAAATATACTGCCAAAGCCATTACTGAATCTCTCTCTATAACAGAACAATCCTCAAGATTCACAAAATCACAAATTTTAATATAATCTATCTTTCCAGTTTTTTCTGAAGATATTGTGCTTTTGACATGGTCTATCAGGACCTCCGCATTTCTTTCTCCCGTTTCAAACATCTTTTTCGCTTCAAAAAGAGATTTCGAAAGGCAAAGAGCCGATGTCCTTTCATCAGGAGTAAGATATTTGTTTCGAGAACTCATTGCAAGGCCGTCTACCTCCCTTACAATTGGCATTCCAATCACATCAATATCCATGTTAAGATCACATACCATTCTCTTAATTACAACCAGCTGCTGAAAATCCTTTTCGCCAAAGATTGACAGGTGTGGTTTAACCGCGTTAAAAAGCTTGGTAACAACCGTTGTAACACCGTTAAAATGGGTAGGCCTGGTTATTCCGCACAGCTTTTTTGTAACCCTGTCTACCTGGACAGAGGTCTGGTAACCGTCTGGGTACATCTCAGAAACTTCCGGAGCATAAATACAATCACCTCTGATAGATTCTACCATTTCCAGATCGCGCTCAAAGTTGCGCGGATAGGCATCGTAATCCTCATACGGACCAAACTGAATCGGATTAACAAATATACTCACCACAAGAACATCTGATCTTTTTTTTGCCTCACGCATCAGGCTCAGATGACCTTCATGGAGAAAACCCATGGTTGGAACAAGAGAGACGTTTTTACCCACTTTTCTGAATGTTTCTGAATAAGAGTGCATCTCTTTTACGGTACGTATAATTTTCATCGGCTCTCTCAACTGAAAGTAAATTCATCTTGAGGAAACTTTTTCTTTTTGACCTCACCAACATATTCAGAAACAGCCTTTTTAATTATGGGTTCAAGCTGCACATACTGTTTCACAAATTTTGGACGAAATTTGCCTGATAAGCCAAGAAGATCATTAATGACCAGTACCTGACCATCACAATCCGGACCGGCACCTATACCGATAGTGGGGATTTTAAGTTTCTCCGTAATTTTTGCGGCAAGTTTCTGTGGAATTGCTTCAAGGACAACGGCGAAAGCTCCTCCCCTTTCAACAGACAAAGCATCCGCCAGCAGCTTTTCCTGCTGGCGTTCTTCTTTCCCTTGAACCTTATAACCGCCCATCCGGTGAATAGACTGGGGCGTCAGGCCGATATGGCCCATAACAGGAATATCAATATCAGAAAGCGCTTTTACCACAGACTCAACATTTTCTCCTCCCTCTATTTTAACCGCTTCTGCTCCGCCTTCCTTTATTAAAATACCGGCATTCCTTCTTGCTTCATCAATTGACACCTGATATGACATAAAAGGCATATCAGCAACGACCAAAGCACGTTTCCGCCCTCTGACAACAGCCTTTGTATGGTAAAGCATATTATCAACTGTAACAGACAATGTATTTTCAAATCCCATAACAACATTGCCAACCGAATCACCGACCAGGAGAATATCAACATCACAAGCATCCAGCATAACGGAAGTGCGGAAATCATAAGCTGTCAACATGCTTATTTTATCCCTCTCATACTTCATTTTTTTAAGATCAAGTATTGTGATTTTTTTCATATAGACCTCCTGAAAATTTGTCTGAAATATAAGAAGCTCTTCTGTTAATTATAACAGAAGAGCTCAATTTTACTACTGTCTCAACAACTAAACCAGTTATTTTATTACACGACTGATATGACCAGAAATAAACAAATCAATGAAACGTATCCTCAGGCTCCATCCTGTCAAATATTTCATCCAGTTCATCCGACATTTTCGCTGCCAGATTCCTGCTAACCAAGATAGGCACGTTGCATCTTATTGCGACAGCAATGGCATCACTTGGTCTCGAATCAACAAGTATTTCCCCGTCATCTAAAACAAGGCCTATGGCAGCATAAAAAGTATTATCCTTAAGATCTGTTATTATAATACGTTGTATCCTAGCGCCTAGATCCTTTAAAATATTTTTAATAAGATCATGAGTCATAGGACGCGGGGAAAAATTATCTTCAAGAGCAAACGCAATCGAATTACCCTCAAAATATCCCACCCAGATGGACAAAACAAGATCTGATTTCTTATCCTTTAGAACAACCTTGTACTGACCAGTCGTAAAATCAGGCTTGGATTCCTTGACTAAAACCTCTATTAAATCATCCACAGTATAATCCTCAATGGATTACTGCTTCTGAGCTGTTACCGTCATTACCAATCGTAGCCATGAGATGTTCCACAACTTCAGGATCAAATTGTGTTCCCGAGCATTTTTTTATTTCCCGAAGAGTATCATCAACACTAGCAGCTTTCCTGAAAGATAGATCAGAGCGCAGATAATCATATGTCTCAACAACACCAATTATTCTTGCGTAAAGCTCAATTTCAGAACCTGCAAGTCCATCGGGATACCCTCTTCCATCAAACCTTTCATGATGATGTCTAATCGTTGACGCGACAGACCTGAGCTGATCAATTCCACCAATAATCTTTCCTCCTATCTCAGGGTGCTGTTTTACAAGAAAAAATTCTTGGTCTGTAAGCTGCCCGGGTTTACCCAGAATTGACTCACTAATTCCAACCTTTCCGACATCATGAAGAAGCGACGCAAGCTTTAAGTCCTGAAGTTCTTTATCGGAAAGCCCCATACTCTTACCAATCGATGAAGAAATATTATCAACTCTTGCAGAATGCCCCGTGAAGATAACGTCTCTCATATCAAGGGCTTTTGTAAAAGCCTCTATAGTAGAAACAAGGGTTTTGACAATTGTTTCATAGGAACTCAGCATATCTGCCGGAGTTAGGGGAACCTGGTACGTGTCTTCTTCCGATATGAAACCAATTCCCTCTAGGTCGACTCGCCTGACCCGATGATGTCCACCCGGTGTTTTAATAGCTTTAAGTTTACCTGAATAAATATAATTTTTTATTGTTTGAGTAGTTACTTTAAGGAGAGCAGCCGCTTCTCTAGTATTAAGAATCTCTCTAGTTATTAAGTCTGTTTTTTTCTTTGCCATTAGCTCCCCCTGAGTAAAATATTTTTTTAAATATTTTAATTAGTATATTTTTTTTGCTTATAATAAACTTTTAGAAAATTTATCAGCTTTTGTCAACTTTATTTAGGTGTATTTCGCTTTTTTTAATAATTAACAGATCAATATGTTTTATAATACAAATAGTTTTAATTACTATATGATATAATCACTAAACATAAAATATAACTAGTTAAGGTAGTAATTTTCTACAATATATTGTATCGAAAATAACTATAGCACAATTCTTTAAAAACAACTATAACATAATAAAGAAAAAAAGACCTAAATACAACTTATTTAATAATAAAATAATTAACTTGCTGAATGTTTCAAGCACAGAACATAAAATAGTTTAAAACATGGCGGGTTTACCTGTCTCATGCTGACATAACCCCATAATTTCAAATGGTATTAGCTAAAAATAATTTATAAAGGCCTCTAATGAAAACCTATCTTATTGTTATACTCTTTATCTTAATCGGAGAATATTTTTTTAACTTAATTGTTGAAATATTAAATCTTAAAAACATTGAATCAAATCTTCCGGATGAATTCATTGGCATTTATGATTCGGAGAAATACGAAAAATCACAGAAATACCTTAAGGAAACCACAAGATTTGAACTTTTCACTAATACTTTAATGACTTTTTTAACGGTCTTATTTATTCTTTGGGGGGGATTTAATATTGTTGATAGGTTTTCCAGAAATTTCGGATTCGGAGAGATTATTACAGGGCTCATATTTGTAGCTATAATCATGTTGATTATGCAGGCAATAAACATACCCCTTTCAGCATACAGCACCTTCCATATTGAAGAAAAGTACGGTTTTAATAAGACTAGTGTTAAAACTTTTTTTCTGGATATACTCAAAAGCTGGATTCTTACTATTATTTTAGGTGGGATAATATTTTCAGTCATACTGTGGTTTTTTGGAAAAACTGGAGAATTTGCATGGCTTTACTGCTGGACCGCTGTCACCATTTTCCAGATATTTGTAATGTTTCTTGCTCCTGTTGTAATAATGCCCCTTTTTAATAAATTCACGCCGATAAAAGATTGCGAATTAAAAACAACCCTTGAAGAATACGCAAAAAAAGAAAACTTTAAACTTAAAGGTATTTTCACCATGGATGGTTCAAAACGGTCCACAAAATCAAATGCATTTTTTACCGGTTTTGGTAAATTCAGAAGAATTGTACTTTTTGATACTTTAATTGAAAAACATTCCACCGACGAACTGGTATCGATCCTTGCTCATGAAATAGGTCATTACAAGAAAAATCACATCCTTGTACATTTACTAATTTCAATCATAACCAGCGGAATGATGTTTTACATCCTTTCCTTTTTCTTAAATAACCCTGGACTGTTTAAAGCCTTCAAAATGGAGCATACTTCAATATATGCAAGTCTGTTCTTCTTTGGATTTCTGTATGCACCGATTGAAATGGTCACATCTATTTTCAGCAACATCCTCTCCAGAAAAAACGAATATCAGGCAGATGAATATTCAGTAAAAACGTACAATAAACCAAGCGCCATGATAATGGCGCTCAAAAAACTTAGCGTTGACAACCTTTCCAACCTTACCCCCCATCCATTCAAAGTCTTTTTGAGTTATAGCCATCCCCCTGTGCTTGAAAGAATAAAATCAATAAGAAAACTTGAAAGCTAAAGGAAATCCCTTGTAATAATGCTGCAACAGATGATAATATAAAGACTTAAAACCATACGGTAAATAAAAGCTGTAAGCTCAGATCGCACAAATCCAGACAAATAAAACTTTACTTCTTTGCTCACAAATTTTCAAGGTGAAGCGCAACGAGAAATAGGGCTTTAACAAACTCGGGTATCTAAAGGAATAAATATGGAAAGAATATCTCAGGTAAAAAGAAAAACAACTGAAACAGACATATCCCTGAAAATTAATATTGATGGTTCCGGAAAGTACCGCATAAAAACACCTGTCCCCTTTCTCACACATATGCTGGAACTCTTTTCAAAACACGGGCTATTTGATCTTGATATTACTGCTTCAGGAGATGTTGAAATAGATTCTCACCACACCGTTGAAGATATCGGCATCTGCTTGGGTGAAGCATTTAACAAAGCTTTGGGTAAAAAAGAAAAGATAAAAAGGTACGGAGAAGCAAAAGTCCCGATGGATGAAGCTCTTGCTCAGATCACACTTGATATCAGCGGACGTCCGCATCTGACATGCAATATCCCTCAAATTGAAGATAAGGTCGGACACTTTGACACGGAACTGGTTGAAGAATTTTTTCAGGCATTTGTAAATAACAGCGGAACAACTCTTCACATAAACCTGATTTCAGGCAAAAACTCCCACCATATAATTGAAGCGGTGTTTAAAGCGTTTGCACGTGCACTCGATTCAGCAACCCTTCTAGACCCCCGTGTTTCAGGCATACCTTCAACCAAAGGGGCTCTGTAAATAGTCATGGCTGTCAGCATTATTGATTACGGAATGGGAAACCTTAGAAGTGTTCAAAAGGGTTTTGAAAAAATTGGAGCTCAGGCAAAGATCATAAACACACCTCAGCAGGTGGCCGATGCGGAGGCTATTGTTCTGCCCGGTGTAGGCGCATTTAAAAACTGTCTGGAAAACCTTGATTCACTAAAGCTGATAACACCGGTCTTAAAATCAATTGAATCCGGAAAACCCTTTCTTGGAATATGCCTGGGCCTTCAGATCCTTTTTACCGAAAGCAAAGAATTCGGCAGCACTCCCGGTCTTGACATAATAAAAGGCAAAGTAATTCGATTTAAAACAGACACCAGCTGGAAGCACAAACCTCATTTAAAAATACCACACATGGGCTGGAACAGTATTTCAATAAAAAAGGACGGACCATACCTGTCGGGGATAGAAAATGAAACCTATCTGTATTTTGTACATTCATACTATGTTAAGCCGGAAGATGAGGAAGTGATTTCAACAACTACGAAATACGGGATCGAATTTGTCTCAAGCATATTAAAAGATAACATCTTTGCCTGCCAGTTCCACCCTGAAAAGAGCCAGAAAGCTGGCCTTAAGATCCTTGAAAATTTCAGCGCAGCTGCCGGGCAGAAAACCGGCGCCACTAATCTGGAAGGAAAGAATTATAATGGTCATTATTCCGGCAATTGATTTAAAAGGAGGAAAATGCGTTCGTCTTT
>JAHEEI010000299.1 GCA_024640785.1 Pseudomonadota bacterium | reverse complement strand
ATCAACAATATTCGTCTGCCTCACTTTTGCCCCAAAACCATATTCCCTGCTTTTCATTAAATTTTTATTCTAATTATCTAATTAATATGGAGCAATACCCCTTCCTGCACAGAGGGGGGGCCCGTAACAGGAAAGGGCATTGCTGTCATAAGTTAAGAGCTTTCCTCCAAGAAGTAACGCTCTAACTATTTTTCATAAAAAGGATACTCTTTTTATTTGACCAGTAAATAGACTCTTTCAGAAGATACCAGCCTGTCTAAAAGCATATCCTCCTCTTTAATCCATGGTATATGCAAATAATAATTAAAAAGTTCCGGGCTTAAAAAAAGCTAATAACTTATCTTTTCGTCCCAACAATTGTGTTTATCCGCTGAGTAAAAACCCTTGCCCAATAACAAGCCATAAATTCCAATTCATTCTACATACTCCTTAAGTATATATCTAATACTCCGGTTTTTCATCCAGCAAACAGCCCCCAAGTCTAAAAAAGACCTGAAAGCACTATTTCTTATTGAATATTTTGACTTGCCGTTTTTTCTTGGCCGGTGATTCACCGGTATTTCGATAACACGACCGCCTTCCATCTTAACAAGGGTTGGGAAAAAGCGGTGCATACCGTTATAGAGCTTGATTTTTTGAACATATTCACTGCGAAAAGCCTTTAAGGAACAGCCCACGTCTTTTATATTTTCACCGCTCAAAACATTTCGCACAGAATTTGCGATACGGGAGGAAATTCTTCGTATTAACGTATCATTTCGTTTCTGCCGCCAACCGCAGACAAGATCATACTCCCCAATTTTCTCAATAAGCTCTGGAATATCATGTGGATCGTTCTGCAGGTTGGCACCCATGGTAATAATAACTTCGCCCAGCGCCTTTCTGAATCCGGCGGCAAAAGCAGCCGTCTGCCCCATATTTTTCTCAAAGCCAAAAAACCTTATACCTTCCCATTTATTTGAAACCTCCTCAAGGACCTGAAGACTTGTATCCGTTGAGCCGTCATCAATAAAAATAATTTCCCATGTTTTTTTAATTTTTGGCAAAACCGTAATCAACTCTTCAACCAGGAGCTTAATATTATCCGCCTCATTATAAACCGGAATAACAATTGAAATAAAAGGCTGTGTTCTCATATTTACATCCATAAACAAATCAGGTTCTTTATCTTTCCAACCTATCCTTCAAAAAATGAAATTTGTTTGTCCGGGGAACAGCCGGATAAATAGTCTCCCTTTTCAATCACAAGCTCATCAATAATCTGGTCTTCTTCATTTATCTGCCTCAGGGTCAACCGCCCGCCATCTATTTCAAGGTGTGTAAAACTGTATCTTTCGCTGTTGAATGCTGCCGTGTAAGGATTCTCATGTTTTATTGAGTGAAGACTTTTTCCGCCCGCACCAGTAACAACATAAACAACACCACGCTGATCATCTATCCGTCCATTTAAAATAGGCCGCGTACGCTCATAATTATGATCATGTCCGCTAAAAACAATATCCACATCCCCCTCCTCAATTACAGGAACCAGCACATCCCTGATTACCTTACTCCCGTCGTGTTTACCACTTGAGTAAGGAGGATGATGAAAATAAACAAACTTCCACATTGCATCAGATGTGTTTAAAACATTCAAAAGCCATGGGGATACGAGCTTCTCAAGAATATCTTCATCAAGATTTGAGTCAATCCCAACAAACAGCGCATTTGAATAAGAAAACGAGTAACAGCGTTCCGGTTCAATACCCGCTGGACCATTTTCGGGAAGACTGAATGTGTCCAGAAAAGGTTTGCCGTTTTTTGTTTTTACATCATGGTTTCCTAAAACCGGGTAAAAGGGAGTTGCTTGAAGGATGTTTTTGTAGGGTATAAAAAATTTATTAAGGTAATCTTTTGTTTCACCAGACCGATACACCAGGTCCCCCACATGAAGAATAAAGTCCGGAGAATAAAAATTTATTACCTCTGCTAACTCATACTGGTCTCTGCTTCCACTGCCGGAATCTCCAAAAACAGAAAATGAAAAAGGGCCGTCCTCTTGTTTTGCTGTTTTTGTTGTCCCTTCTTTCCATAGAGTTTTTCCGCCCATTGCGTCTTTAATAAATATTTTGTAATCATATGTGAGCCCGGGCAATAAACCTTTCGCTTCAGTCTCAAACCGGTTATCTTTTTTGTGTGCATAAAAGGTCGTCACCGTATTATCCTTCTGACAGGATACTTGTACAGAACCTTCTACTGCAGCAGAACCCCACCAGACAACCCTGAAACCATTAGAAGAAATCATTTGGATTAGCGGACCCGCAGAATCCAGGGAAGCAATAAAGGCATTAGCGAAAAGAAGAGAAGCAAAGATCAGGATTGTACTGATCGAGGTAGCTATAATTACACCTGTTTTTCTTTTCATAACTATCTCCATGACCCTTTCTTTCATCCTTTATTTTAAAGCCCGCAGAGAATTCGCCTCCTGTGAACATCTTTGAGCCAAATAATAGTCGATGGAAATTAAAAAGAGATTAAATGTATATTAATAAAAATTAATCTTGGAGGAAGGTTGAG
>JAHEEI010000105.1 GCA_024640785.1 Pseudomonadota bacterium | reverse complement strand
GAGGATTTTTCTCCTGTTATTAATGTAACTCACCGCTATCCTGACCGAGCGCTTTTTCTGGTGTCAAGCCGGTGTGCCATGTACTGTCGTTTCTGCACACGGAAGAGAAAGATAGGCAAAGGTTTTAAAGTCGATTTTAAGACTCTGGGAAAAGGGGTTGAGTATATAAAAGACAATAGAAAAATAACAGATGTACTGGTGTCCGGAGGTGATCCGATGCTTCTGGCAGATGATGCTCTGGCAGATATTTTAAACAGTCTTCGGGCAGTTTCTCATGTCGAGACAATACGAATAGGAACCCGAATTCCAGTTGTTTTTCCCCAGCGGATAACAGAGCGCCTTGCCAAAGCACTTGCTCAGTTTCAACCAATATATATTAATACCCATATTAACCATCCTGATGAAATTACTGATGAGGTCAGGGCTGCATGCGGATTTTTAAGTAGTGCCGGAATTTCGCTTGGATGCCAGACTGTTCTTTTAAAGGGGATAAACGACAGTCCGGCGACGATGAAGGAACTCATGAAAAAACTTATTCGCACCCGGGTAAAGCCCTACTACCTGCATCATGTGGATAGGACCCGGGGTGTATCTCATTTCAGGACTTCCATAAAGACCGGTCTTGATATTATATCGTCCATGAGGGGAAATATATCAGGGATGTGTGTTCCCCATTATGTGATTGATCTTCCCGGAGGCGGTGGAAAGGTTCCATTGCTGCCAGAGACGCTTTTAGGAATTGAAGGGGATGACCTGCTGATTAAAAATTATCAGGGAAAGATATTTAAATACAGGGTTGAAGAGGAAGATAAAAAAACCTTTAAAATAATGAACGGATAGTATCGTGAAAATAAACAGGAAGAAGCTATGAACTTAATATTGCTTGATGAATTGGAAAAGGTGCAGATAGACAGGGCAGGAGCAAAAAACCTTTTTAAACAGTTGCCCATATCAGGCAAAAACGAATCCCCAATGGTCCGTTTTCGGGTATTTATAAATTAGTGATTGAGAGGACATCGATTAAATAGAGAAAATGATTAATTTAATATAGCCACAAGTCTCTTCAACAAAACACAAATTCACAGGTACGCGCCACATGCTTAAAAGCGTCTACAGTTCATATCCGTTCTGATTATAAATAATATTAAGAAATATTTCTTTAAAATCATTTCTTGTATTACTGTCCGTAATAGCATATTAACAAGGTTTTTTCTTTCCGTTCTTAATCGACGTGCTGTCTATGTTAACCGCTGCTTGAATATCAGACTACCTTTACGTATATTTGATTGACACAATTGCTTGACAGCAGATTAACAAAAGTATGTCTGTTAAAGTAATTTTCAGTAACATTACCGCCATTTCTGTACAAGGTATTGTAATTCTGGCATCATTTCCTCAAGGGTAAGTCGGAAACAAATAAATATTCACGACCCAATCTGAGGAAACAGCCAAAAAATTTGTTTATATTGTAAATTATAAAGGTTTGTAGTATTAGAATAAGGGTGATTAACTAAAAAAGGAGCTTTATATGGCACGGGTTGACTTTAAAGACATGGTTAGCTTTACAGAGGTTGTCATGGAGCGTCAGAAATTATTTGACGGTTTTGAGCTGGAGATGCTTGAAGAGTATGAGGGAATGGACACCTCGCCGGCAAGAGATTTTAAGACGCCAATGGCAAACGGTTTTTATAATAGTTATACCATCAAGGGCATGAACAAGGTTGAGAAGATCGCGATCGGAGAGCTCAACTATATGCGCCGGGCAAAATACTGTGCTATGAACATGACTGCCAGTGATGATTATGATCTCCCCATCTTTGCCTGCGAGTTTGACGAGTTTGCTACCCGTGTGGGGATAACCCTTGACCTGATGCCGCTTGTTAATATTGTTTGTCATCCTGAATACCGAAGGAAATATCTTGACCCGTTAAATGACATTTGGCGAGAATTTCGAGCCCTTAACGGACTTACTCGTGAAGGCAGATGTCTGGTGCAGCGAAGGTACGGGTCGTGGCCATGGGCAAGGGCCTCTCTTTCACCTTATCCTCTTGACGGAAATATAGAGGAGGCTGAAAACCGGTATAAAATCCTGGATGCAGTTAATGCATACGCAAGGATTTGGCTAAAGATGCTTGAAAAAGCAGAGCCTATTAAGGATCCGGAATATAAACAAGAGATGCTTAAACGAAAAAAAACCCTGCAGTATTACTACCGTGAACGCGATCCGGGCGGAGAGGTGCTGAAAAAAATATTCGGCAAAGAACGTCACCGTCTGTTTATCAACCTAATATTTTAAAGGAGCAGGTCAATGGATCCTTTTACACCTTACTATAACAAGATGTTTTCAGTTTTTGAAAGTCTTTCCCTTAAGGAGCTTGAAAACTGTAACGGCAAAGATACTGCTTCCTTAAAGAAGCTTTCAAATGATGACATTAAAACAAACGTCGGTCTTTATTCTGCTTCGAAGATATCCAAAATAGCGCTTGGGAGTTTTCAAATTAAAGATCGGAAACAGTTCGGGCTGTGTACGGTATTTTCGGATAAAGGTTATGACCTTCCCCTGTTTGTTTCATATTGGGACGAAGCCTCATCAAAGATCAGCTGGATGGTTGATTTTATGCCCACAGTTGATGATTTTCTTGACGAAGACTACCGTGCCAAATATATAGAAGTACAGGGAGAAGCCTGGGATAGGTTTGCAAAACTTCCGGGTGTCTGTCCGGAAGATGACAATGTTTTAAGGTCTTTATGCTCAATAATCTACAGTGCGGGCCAGTCTCCCATTGAGAATGAAGGTGTGCGCCTTGCTGTGCTTGCTCCACACACTTCATATCTTAAAACCTATACGGAGTTTGTTCCGGGGGCAGAACGGGTTACTGATGACAGTAAAATAAATGAAATTTCCTTAAAGACAAAATGTCTTAAGGCTGCACTTCAAAAACATTTCAGAGCCGTGCTCAAAAACCAGATCGGCAATTGTGCCGGAAGTGATAAAATAGATCTTTTAACGGAGCTGTTCTTTTAAAGGGAGGGGACATGACGCTTTTAGACATATTAAAGTCTGGAATAGAACAGACGAACAAAGACGAAATCTCGCTTGAGATGCTGGCTGATTTCAGTGATCATAAAGTAGGGATGATAATTGGCGATATAGAGATCACCCTTATTGTAAAAGATGGTAAGATATCAATTGAAAAGGATGTTCTTGCTGACAGTCACGTAGTGATGAAGATCGGAGCGGATGTGGTCTGCGGTTCCATTGATAACAGTATTGACCTTTATGGATATCAAAGATAACGCAGAGTTAATAAAAGGCGATCTAGCAGACCCTGATGTGCCGGTCCACTTTATGGCAACTTTCCCATTTTTTGATGCCATGGTCCGTTATTATGAAGAGGACAGCACCTTTAAACAGAATGTAGATGCCGTTAAGGCGTCACTGTAACAAGGCTGAAACAGGGAGAGTAAAATATGGTTATTCATATGCTTAATGTAGAAAAGTGCCGCGGCTGCGGCAAGTGTATCGAAATTTGCGGAATGGAACTGTGGGAACTTATTGATTGGGAGGATGGTACAAAAAAAGCAAGAGCGGTCGAGGAGGCTCCTGAGATTTGCAACGGTTGTAAATGTTGTCAGGATGCATGTCCTGAAGATGCGATCGAGATAAGGGTTGAATGAAAAGGGAAAAGCGCAGGGACATAGAACAGAACGTAAATCTTCTAACTCGTCAAGTCGTTAATTCATTAAAACAAAAAAACACAACAAAGCAGATTCTGCAATATTCTCTTATTGTTTATACTTTCTTTAATACAACTCATAACAATATGTGATTTTCAGTTTAATTAAAGGAAAGGTTATTATCACTTATGTTGATTTTTAACGACTCCTAAAATGTTAAGGCTATCAACAGTAATGATAACTTCTTAGGCAACCTAATTATTTTACTTTCAAGACCTTTCTCCTGAATCCCTAAATTCATATAGGGTGATACATCGAGATGAAACAAGACGATTTTTCTATAGAAATTGGGTTTTTATATAATAAATTGACTTGTAGATTATAACTCGGTATTGTTATAAAATGCATCCAGACTAAACATGGAAAATTCAGAAGCTTCAAACGGTTCAGTATTATAACAGGTTCCCTCTAAAATAAGTTCAGGAGAAATACATGTATAACGAATTTGATAAAAAAGGGAAAATTTTCACAAAAGTGTTACAGAAAAGACCTGTTGATGTTCAGATTCAGACGGTCACTCACCTGATTAAAGGGAAATGTCACGTTCGTCCTGGTTCGAGAATAAAAGACGAATTGGATAAGGCTGAGATGTTTCTTGCGGTAACAGCGGTCAGTCTTTACGACATGACAGGAAAACTAATAAAAAAGTGCGATTTTCTTTCGGTGAATCGTCAACATATTGTCTGGATATTTCAAGATAGTGCCTTAAAAGAAATTGGTGAAGAATCATGAACCAATTAGATCAATCTCCATCCCAAGTTGATATCGAGCTATTCAAAGAAAAATTGAGAGAGACTGTCTCTGGGAAGATTGAAGCAAATCCTCCAGACTCTGCTGAATACAGCCCGGTGGTCAAGGATTACATAGAACAGGCATATGAAAGTCTTGACCCGCAGTTAACCGACGTCCTTAAGAACCAGATAGTTAGTGAAATCTTGGATGAGTTGATTGGTTTTGGTCCCTTGCAACCCCTGTTAGATGACCCTGAAATTTCTGAAGTTATGGTTAATGGGATTGATAAGATTTATGTTGAGCGAAAAGGTAAAATTTTACGCACAGATATAGCCTTGGTTGACAATAACCAGTTGATGAGTATCATCAATCGGATTGTTCAGTCGCTTGGCCGTTTTATCGATAAGGATAATCCAACGGTAGACGCTCGTCTGCCAGATGGATCACGGGTAAATGCTGCCATTCCTCCGGTAATGGTTGATGGTCCATGTCTCACCATCCGGAAATTTCAAACAGACAAACTAGGATATGAACGCCTCATTGAAATAGGTTCTATTACTAAAAAAATGGTTGAGTTTCTGCGCGCCTGTGTCATTGGCAAGTGCAATATCCTCATTTCAGGAGGAACCGGCTCTGGTAAGACAACCCTGCTTAATATTCTTTCCAGTTTCATACCTTCTGATGAACGAATCATCACTATTGAAGATGCCGCTGAATTAAAGTTACAGCAAGAACACGTTCTACGGATGGAAACAAAACTACCCAATATAGACGGTCGGTTTGCCAGAACCTGTAGGGACCTTGTAAAAAACTCCCTGAGGATGAGGCCGGATCGAATTGTGGTTGGCGAGTGCCGAGGTGGAGAAGCAATAGATATGTTACAAGCCATGAACACCGGACACGAAGGTTCTATGACTACAGTGCATGCGAACTCGCCCCGCGACTCAGTTGCAAGGGTGGAAACTCTATGTCTTATGTCAGGTTTAGACCTTCCAGTTGGAGTGATCCGAAAACAAATTGCTGCGGCCATCGATGTTGTTATCCAGACGTCCCGTCTTAGTGACGGTTCCCGTAAGGTGACTTCAATAACCGAGATTTCCGGGATGGAGGGTGAAATTATCACCATGACAGAGATATTTACATTCGAGCAAACCAATGTCGATCAGAGTGGCCGTGTGATCGGTGAATTGAAAGCCACTGGTAACCGACCATTCTTTGCTAAAAAGCTTCAAGCCGCTGGCTTAAAACTTGGACATGAATTATTTAGTGATCACAGTACCTGATGACTGATTTTTCTAATCTTTTCAGAGCTGATCCTTGAGGGCTTTGGAAAAGTCGGGGGTAAAACATTTCCCCGGCTTGATCTGGGTGTTAAATACTCCGTATTATTTTTTATTCCACATAACCACAAGTAATATTAACAGAACCAAAAGTCAACAGTACGTGATAATCCTATAAAAGGCTCATAACAAATACCTCGCATAAATAGGAGAATATTATTGAGAAATAATAGTAATCATTATTCAGGAGGTGAATCATGGACCATCTTGTAGGAATTGATTGACATTCAAACAATCGCTATATTGCAATTATTGATAAAGATAATGGCTGCGGCAGTGAACTAAAAGTATCGTTGGCATTAAACCAAAGTACGTGATTGGAAACCTGTCTCATCCATGATATTTATAATGCCCTGGTGAAAATTGTATGGCTGACTGTTTTGCCCATGTTTTGAACCCTAATTGGTTGGACAACGAAACACTGTACGTGAGACAGAAAAACCGCTTGGACAGGGTATGGAACTGAAGGTTTTCTGGGGCATAGGGGCTACAGACCGTTAAATTCTGATAGCCTTGATCCCCTGATGGGTGCCTGGTGCGAAGCAGTGACTTCGTGCCAATAAAACAACGAAATAACAGGTGCAAAACAAAGGCGACAAGATCATCATGGGTAGCACAATGCAAACAAGATAAGGATTTTTGTAAAAGGAGAGGTGCTTCCTGTTGACATTGGCCTTTTAATGGGTGCCATAATATGGCATCACTAATTAGGTCATATGATATGTTAGTTTAGCTTCTTAAATTTAAAAAAGTTTTTCTGCTGTTTTAAGAATGTGTTTTGCAAGAAGTTTTGCCAACCTGACCTCTCTTCCCGGTGTCACGTAGGAATCCCAGGTGCCGGTGTATTGATTCTGGACCGGTTTGTCAGGGTCCGGTTTTCCTTTTTCAGGATCGTATCCGAGGTGTCCGTAATCACTCAGGTCAAAAGCAAGGGACGGATCCATGTCGTCTCGTTTTTCATCAAGAGGTGTCTGTCGCGGAGGCGGATAGGGGAGACCCTCTTCTCCACCCATCTTTAGAGAATATTTTGTGCCGAGACCATCTATGTTGACCCAGTTTCCCCAATACTCAGTAAAGGGGTGACCGATGCCCGGATAATTTTCA
This sequence comes from Pseudomonadota bacterium, assembly GCA_024640785.1. GTDB lineage: Bacteria > Desulfobacterota > WTBG01 > CAIYCZ01 > CAIRTM01 > JAHEEI01. The sequence continues at coordinate 2,073 of JAHEEI010000105.1, read as the reverse complement.
AAATCTCCCTGTGCATATTTTATCCAGGTCTTTACACCAATTTCTTTCGCAATCTGGTTTGGCATCTCGACCAGGGTAAGAACGGAATCTGATATGACTTGTGAGAACCCAACCACAATATGTTTTACGCCCTGGTTTTTCAGATATTCCAATGCGTCCCAGTAACGATATCCCCATTCATTATTCGGCAGGTCGCTGTTTGTATTATACCTATAGGCGTGCGCAATATCCTCACCTCGCATTTCCCGGGTTCTTTCCACCAGATTATTTTCAGGGTTTAGCTGCTTTACGCCGCCGTAGGCCCCAATAATATTCTCTGCCTTTATCTTAGGGTGACGCTCAAGCAATAGTTCCTTTATGTTATCGTTAAGCACATTGGTGTCATCTATTTTTGGGTCAAAGAAACGACGGTTGGGGTCAAATATACCGTGATTAAAAATGAGAATTCCTGTGTCAACATCGGAAACAGATCCGGAAAAGCTCTTTTCCAGTCCTTCTACGTGGAGAATTGCAAGTTCCGGATCAAAGGCAACCGGGTTTGGCGATTCTTTGATGTCAATCTGTACGGGTTTTTCAGGTGGACCAAGCATTGAGGTCCAACCTTCATCTTTAGGATATACTCTCTCCATAAAGTTTGTGGGGTCATTTACCCAGTGAAGGGGAATGGCGGTGTTGTGGTCATTATTCCATTTTTTAAGAACGCGTTTTGTCATCTGTACAACATCATAAGTCTTATAAAAACGTACGCTGCCCACGGTCATATCAATTATTATTATTTGAGATACACCCTTTTTCAGGAGCCGTTCTGCAGGGCCATCCACATTATATCTTTCAGGGTTACTTCCCTCCCAGGGTCCTTCCTCTTCCCGTTCACCGCAGTAGGTTACCCTGTCTTTTTTGTCAGGAGGTGGGTTATAGATAAAACGGGGCCAGGGATAGTTTTTCACCTTGTCTCCGCACATCCAGCAGGCGCAGTCGACTTCAAACTCGAGCCCAAGGCTGTTTTTATCCAGTTCAGCTTTCATCTGCGCAAGCTGAGTTTCGCTTTGTTCAGGGAAAGGATCGTCTCCGCCGATTCGTTCGTATTCAAACTCGTATTTTTTACAGAACTTTATTGAGAATTCTGACTGTCCGATCATGGGCCAGAATTCAGAGTTCCAGATTACCATGTCGAAAACCGGATGGTTTGGGTCATATGAGAACATCTGTACGGCAGAGTCCCAGATGTGTTGCGGAGTATATCTGGTAAATCCTCCGTGAAGGACGTATATAACACCGATTTTATTTTTTTCTGGAGGGAGCATTTTTACAGCCCTTTCAGTTTTGATTTTTCTGTCTGCGGACTCGGGATCTCTTTTAGTTTTAGGTTTCACAGTTCTTCCTCTTCTTAAGGATACGTAGACAATCGTTAAGTTGAGAAAGCTTCCAAAAACTTGATAGGTTAATAATTCTTTTAACTATATATCAAAAAACAAAGCTTCCTTAAAGTATTAAATATAATTGTTTTTTGCTCCCAATGGCAAGAAAAGGACAATTCCTGCGTCTATTTGTAAAAAAGCAGGCAACTTCAAAAAATATAACCATGAGTTATCTAAACAAATCCCAGAGTCAAAATTACATGAGAAGCATATAAAAGGGTTATGGCATATAGCTAAAAGTATCTACAGTTCATAGTAGTTCTGATTAATAATAATTTCAAAAGGCCGTTGTTGAAAATCATTTCTTGTATTACTCTCCGTAATAGCATATAAAAGTAAAGAATATATAAGGTGCTGGATTTTGGTTTAAAATTCAGATAATTATTTACTTTGAGCCACGGGATTTTTCTTTAATCATGTGGTTTTTTCAGAGAAGGAGTCAGAAATGAATGGTATGGGTATGAAATTGCTTGTTGTTGCTATATGTATCTTTTCAGTGATAAGTTGTAATAAAAAAGAAGAACCCGATGTTTTGCCTCTTGCTGCAGAGCAGGAGATGAATGCGGTTCAGCCTGAAGCTAAGATTGATGAAAACTCTGTAGTTGCAACGGTTAACGGGAAAGACATTCTTCAGGCAGAAGTTGAAAAAGAACTG
>JAHEEI010000298.1 GCA_024640785.1 Pseudomonadota bacterium | reverse complement strand
TCAAAGAAAAAAAGAATATTTTTTCTCGAACATTTCATGTACAAACTTCCGGCTGTCAGCTTAGGGTTAAACGCATTGAGCCTGAATCTGGAACACTTTTAAAGGATCGCCCCACACTTGTTTTTCTTCATGAAGGCCTCGGCTGTATCGAGATCTGGCGAGATTTCCCGGAAACGCTCTGTGAATCTATAGACTGTTCCGGATTGGTTTACGACCGAAGAGGTTATGGTGGATCCGAAATGTTTGAAGGCCCATGGCCTGTTGATTACTTAGAGATGGAATCTCTAATATACCTGCCGGCCCTGTTAAAGGAATTCAACATTAATAATGCCGTTCTCGTCGGACATAGCGATGGGGGTACCATCGCACTAATCTCCGCTGCATCTCACAGCAACCTAATAAACGGCATTATTACAGAAGCAGCACATATTTTTGTTGAACAGATTACCATTGATGGAATCCGGAGAGCTGTTAAAGCCTTTGAAACCACTTCATTAAAAGAGAAGTTTGCCCGATATCACAAAAAAAATACAGAAACAATTTTCTACCGATGGGCCGACAGGTGGCTCTCACCTGAATTTCAAAACTGGAATATCCAAGACATCCTTCCTAAAATCACCTGCCCTGCCCTCATACTTCAGGGTAAAGATGATGAATACGGGACCGCTGCTCAGGTCATGGGCATTGCAGACCGGGTATCCGGACCGGTGGATGTTAAGCTGATTCCCAACTGCGGCCACGTTCCTCATTTCCAGGCAAAAGATACGGTCCTCTCAGAAATGACGCGATTCATCGAGAGGCTTTTTTGACCCGAAACAAAAAAGCCCTGTCTTTTCGGACAGGGCTTTTAAAAAGATGTTTTATTGACAAAAGATTCGGGTCAGGCTTCTGACTCTGTGTCTTTTGTTTTTTTCGGGGGTTCTTTCACCTCAGCTGCAACGTCTTCTGTTTTTTCTGATTCATCGGGTTCCAAAGTATCATCTTTAGTTTTTTCCTCCGCGTCTTCAGAAATTATATCGGATTCCAACAATGCCGCCTTGTCATCAGGCTTAATCTCTTCTGTTTTTATTTCACCCTTTTCCTCTGCGACCGCTGCTTTTTCTTCTTCATCGACTTTTTTCTTTTCAATATCTTCTTTAATATCTTTTTTCTTGTCAGCGCTCTTTTTATCTATTTGCGCCTTAGCCTTTTTTTTCTTTTTTACTTTTTTCTTTTTGTCATCAACGGACAAGACCAGCTCAATCAATGAAATGGGAGCGGCATCTCCCGGTCGTCTTCCAAGCTTAACAACTCGTGTGTAACCTCCCGATCTATCTCCATAGTGTTCAGCGGCTTCAGCAAAGAGTTTATGAACAACTTCTTTTTCTCTGACAATGGAAAGCGCCTGTCGTCTGGCATGAAGATCTCCCCGTTTTGCCAGCGTAATTAAATTATCGGCCCACCGTCTTAATTCTTTTGCTTTGACGTCTGTTGTACGAATACGTTGATGTTTGAAAAGTGAGGTCACCATATTTCTAAACATGGCGTCCCGGTGACTGCTTGTTCTACTTAATTTTAAACCTGCTTTTCGATGTCTCATTAGCCTAATTACTCTCCTTCCTCTGTAGCTTCCTCGAATGGCTCAAATCCTTCCAGCTTCATTCCAAGAGAAAGGTCCATTTCGCTGAGTACTTCTTTAATCTCATTCAAAGATTTTCTTCCAAAGTTCTTGGTTTTAAGCATTTCTGCTTCTGTCTTACTAACCAACTGATAAATTTTTACAATGTTTGCGTTTTTAAGGCAGTTGGCACTGCGAACAGAAAGCTCAAGTTCTTCAACACTTCTATATAGATTCTCATTAAATTTAGGCTTTTCTTTTTCCTCAGTCTTTCTGACAGGTTCCGGCTCAAGCTGTTCATCAAAATTGATAAAAATCGTCATTTGCTCCTTCAATATTTTAGAAGCGTAGGCAACTGCATCCTCAGGCAGAATACTTCCGTCCGTCCAAACCTCAAGGGTTAGTTTGTCATAATCCGTTCTCTGGCCGACACGAGCATTCCCCACTACGTATGTTACACGTTTAATCGGTGAAAAAACAGCGTCAACCGGTATAGTGCCCAGAGGTGCATCTTCGTCCTTGTTCATTTCAGATAGAGAATAGCCTTTACCTATATTTACGGTCATACTCATCTTTAATTTTGCTTTATCTGAAAGTGTTGCAATATGTTGTTCGGGATTCAACACTTCACACCTTCCATCTTCGCTGATGATATCACTTGCAGTAACCTCCCTCTTTCCTGCCATATCAATTCGAACTATTTTTGGTTCAGAATCAGCAAGTTTAAAACGAACCTCCTTTAAATTTAGAATAATCTCGGACACATCTTCATATATGTCTGGAATAACACTAAATTCGTGCATAACACCTTCAAACTTTACGGATGTTATAGCAGCACCGTATAGAGAGGAAAGAATTATCCTTCTTAAAGAATTTCCGATGGTTATACCAAATCCCCTTTCAAGAGGTTCACAAACAAACTTTCCATAGCTGGGTTTGCTAGTTACCTGAACCTTTTTTGGCCTT
>JAHEEI010000297.1 GCA_024640785.1 Pseudomonadota bacterium | reverse complement strand
GCTTTCAAATGTAAACGAAGCGTTCAATGCGGTTTTTGTAAAGACAGAAGATGTGGGTCCAACGATGTTTTATGGAAAAGGCGCAGGCATGATGCCTACCGGAAGCGCTGTGGTAGCGGACATTGTCAGCCTATCAAGAAATATTGCCAACCATGTAACCCACAGGATTCCCGTACCGCCTTATGCAGCAGTGAGTCTGCCGGCTATAAAAATTACCCCTGTTCAGGAAATTGTTTCCAAATACTATCTTCGTTTTTCTGCGATTGATAAGCCCGGTGTACTTTCAAAAATATCCGGTATCCTGGGGCGTAACAGTATCAGTATTTATTCCGTGATTCAAAAAGGCCGGCACATTCTTGGCGGGATGGTACAGATATTTATGCTGACCCATGAAGCCAAGGAAGCGGATCTGCAAAAGGCTTTAAAAGAGATTGATCGGCTTTCAATGATGAAGAAGAAGACCATGTTCATCAGGATAGAGGAGAGTGAGCTTTAAAATTAATCGGATAGCTCAATTTTAAAAGTTTGCTGTCCGTATGTTGGAAGCCTATTAGACACATATTAAAAGCACTTAAGATCTTCTCTTAAGTGCTTTTTTTTTGATCTTTGGTAGCGGGTGTAAACCTTCCTATTTCAGTACCCTCTAAAAGTTGAGTATTCCGGTTTTCGACACCATAGTTGTGTCGGTTAAATTTTATCCTCACTTGTGGTTTCAAAAATCCGCGGAAGCGAATTTGGTTAACATAATGAGGGGTTATCAGAACAAACCCTTTGCATTTTCCTGCCTTTCTTTGTCATTATCTGCCAAATTTTCTAGTATGTCTTTCTCTTGTGCGCCAGATGTTGGGGTTAGTTCGCCTATTTTTTTCTTTTTTTTGAAATAATTATCAGCAAACAAGTCTTAAAACGTCTTGTCTAGTGTTTTGGTGTAATTCATGACTTCATTAATCTAGATTAAAGTCATATTGATCGATGATTTTAGACTAACTTATATGATAAAAATGTTTAATTATTGACATTAAATTATTATAATGTTAATTTATATAAGAATTCAATAAATAAACATATTATTTAGCATACATTAATTATTTGTATACGCTAAGTATTTATTAGCAAGCTATTTTAAAATGGGGCGATTTTAGAAATAAAAAAGGATACTGCTTTATTTAATAACAATATTCTTTTAATTTTCCTTTACCCCCCAGATTCATATAGGTAGGTGTATTGTCCCAGATAAAAATGAGCCAAAATTGAGGTAAATATAATCTTGAAGGATACATTGTGTTGGTGATCCAAAAATGGACAAGAGATTTTATTAATCTGATACTTACCAGTTTATAAAAAATAGAAAAAATTTCAGAGAGATTAAACATGAGAACAAAAACATTAAGAATATTAATTATCCTGGCAACAAGCATCATGCTCTTTGCCACAAACGGTATCGCAGATATTCCTGCTCCGCCTGTCAATCAAACACTCGGCATGCCGGATGGAATTTTTAATAATCTTGTGGAAGCAGAATGCCGGGCCTGCCATGAGGGCAAAAAAACTTCAAACCCTGATCGGCATCATCTTCTGTATGGTTTACCTATTATCTATGGAGAATGCTCATCTAGCGGAAATGACTGTTTAACTGAAACGGATTGTACAGAGTTACTTTGCGATAACAATGGTAATACCTGTGATGATGACACAGACTGTAGTGGTGGAAGCTGTGTGGCTGAAAACTGTGTGGGTGAAACAGCGGCTTCTGATCCACTGGCAAATCTAGGAGTCTATGGATGTTTCTCCTGTCACGATCAGTCAACTGCCGGAGGGGTGACAAACTTTCTAGTTCAGCGTGACTGTCTTCAGTGCCACTTACAGGTGCCTGGTGAAGGTTCTGTACATCACCTTACCGGCACAGCCCAGGGAACCAACTCACCTCTTGGCGATCCAGCCATTGGTGACTGTACTCCTTGTCACGGAACGCTTGTTGATGACTATGGTGACGACCACATAATACCAACATACTTACCCTCTCTAGTAACACCGGCAATAAAAAATGGTTTGGGGGTCCCGTTCAACAGCGAAGGTAATGGGGCGGGTGCTTGCACCTATTGCCATTCGACTGGAACTGGAAATTTCTACGTCCCGGGAGTTGACAATGCAACCGGAGTGATTGTATATGGCAACGCTTCAACCCATCATAACAGCGGGGTTACATCCACGCGAACAGGTGGAATCGATCCAACTAAGTGTGCCCTGTGTCATGGCTTAGAAATGGATGTAATTAACATCAGGAATTGTGAACAGTGTCACGGCTTTGAGTCTCTCCATAATATTCAGGCGGATTCTACCGCAGCCGGAAATATTGGAACTATCGTTATTGGCGAAGAGGATTATGGTTTTGGGCACATCGGAGAGGATACCCCGGGGTCAGGTAGCGACTGCTGGGGCTGTCACGGATTCGCAATGGCTGGTACCTATGCAATTGGTTCTGGTGCGATTACACCATATATCAGCGGCTCAACTGCAGAGATAATTTTTGCCGGAACTGACAACACAATAACTTTGAGTGGAACAGCCTTTACCAA
>JAHEEI010000011.1 GCA_024640785.1 Pseudomonadota bacterium | reverse complement strand
CATTATCAAATATATAGAAATCCGGGGTGCAGGCCGCGTCGTAGGCTTTTGCTGTTTCCTGGGATTCATCATAGAGATAGGGGAAAGGGTAGGCGAACTCTTGTGCAACATCTTTCATTTTTTCGGGTGCGTCTTCTGGATATTCTGAAGCATCATTTGCGCTGATGGCAATGAAACTTATGCCTTTGGGGGTATAATGGTTTGCAAGGTTTATGAGCCCAGTTCTGATATGTTTTACAAAGGGGCAGTGATTGCAGATGAACATAATAACAGTAGCTATGTCTGATTTTAGTTCTATCAAGGACTTATTGGTTCCTGAAATCGTATCTAGCAGATAAAAGTCAGGAGCCTTTGTTCCAAGCGGCATCATGTTTGAGGGTGTTTTTGTCATGCTGCCCTCCAAATAAGTTAATCTTTTTACTTGTATAGCTTTAAATAAATTAAAATGCAATATCTCCGTTCTTTTGATTTTATTAATAGTAGCAGTGATTGTTAGCAGAAGAGTGTTTAAGGTTGTTACCAAAATACTTACTGGCCTTGTTTTAGGGTGATTACTGATAAAAGAGGAGTTGTTCATGATATTTTATGTGAATAGGAGGGGAACTCATTCTGAAGACCTTTTTTATAGTTAAAATTAAAATTTATTACCTAATTTAGTATACATACGTTAATAAATATATTTTTTTAATATAAAATATAGACATTAAACGCTATAATATATATAAAAAAAGTGTCTATAATAGAGAAAAAACTTGAAATAAATACTGCCTTAAGCTATATAGATAAACGTGCGTTTACTAATTTTCTTTAAGGAGTATCAAATGTTAAAGATTGAGAATGAACTTCCCTCAGAGCTTTTTCTTAATTTTCAAAAAATATTAAGATGCCTTAATTTCGGAAGGGGTTTAAACAAGACACCTTCTATTACCGGTACCCAGATGCGGATTCTTTCTCTGTTTAATGAAAAAGAGATTGTGCATATTTCTGAAATAAGCAGGGTACTGGGGATGTCAATTCAAAGTGCAAATAATATCGTGCGTCGTCTTGAGACAATGGGCTATGTCACCATATCAAAGAATGAAAAAGATAAACGTTTATCGGATATCAAATTATCGGATTATGGAATAAAAGGCTTTGAAATTTTCCGAAACAGTCAGCTGTGCACTTTATCCGACATTATAGCTAACCTGTCAACAGCTGAAAAAGACCTTTTAAATGCAGCAGTTAAGAATGCCGCGCTGATTCTGGAAAAGGCATCCGGAGAGGCAGCTCAAAACCAGAAAGAAAACAGTTAAACTAATATTACTAAGCTTGATTCGACTTTATTTAATTTTTAAGATGGCAGGGAGATATTATGAAAGAGGTTAAGAGCCTGGATTTTTGGGTGAGAAGTTCTATTTGGCTTGAGCTTATCATTCCCGGATATTTTTTTGGAAAGACATTTGGGACAGCGGATGCAAAATTTCGTTTTATTGATAATTTTATGTACCCTAGCGCCTTTATGAAAATGTGCGGTTATTTCCGCAATATGGCAGAGGGGTATTATCTGGGCCGTTTTTTGGGTCTTTTTGCCGGTGCTATACTTGGAGTTATTATCGCACTCTTAATTGGGCTTTGTTATAAATGGGTGCTTAAGGACTGGTCTTATTCAAAGGCTGCCAGAATTGGCGCTTTAGCTTTTATCCTGATAGCGCTTCTGACCGGGTTCATGTCTGATATGTTTTGCGAGTCAATGGGTATGGGACTCCGGATAGAAGAAAACATTCCTGAACAAATGGTGGGGAAATTCCTGGTTGAAGATTATGGATCATTTGAAAAAGGAACAAAAATAACCGAACAGAACATGCCTTTTCTGATTCCGTACGGAAAGATCAAGGCAAATAATCTTGAAAGTGCAAAGGGATGGTGGATTGCTTCCCTGATATTTATGTACAGCTGGTTTGTTCTTTATTTTCTATGCTCGCAGAAACTGTTTAAGCGCAATCTTGTTCCCCGGGAGTTCTATTTTAAATTGCATATGATTAATCTTACTGTGCTTATTATTTATCTGCGGATGGGGTTTGGTATATCGCCCTCGGAATACCACTTTATTGTGACACGGGCACCTTATATGCTGGGAGGGATGTAATATGAATTTCAGTGCTTTTACTCGAGAAGATTTTGTCCGGCATGTGAGAAATATGACAGGACTCGGGCTCGTGCTTTATATCTGGGGGATGCTTACCGGGTATGTGACAAACTGGGTCTGTGTCATGATCGCTGTCGGTGCCCTGACACTTCAATTTGAAGATTATTTTCGGGGCAGAACCAGAGGGGCATCATATTTCTGGTGGTACCTTGCTTTGACCGGATTTTCAAATTTTTCCCCGTTTCAGTTTCCAGCAGATCAGGAAGCCTGGAAGATACAGACCAATGATCTTATTGCCTGGGAATACGGTGGAATGGGGACACCGCTTTTTCCCGGAGCGGGACTTCTGATCTCTCTTCCGGTTGTTCTTTATACCGCTTATATTGCTATCCGTTTATTTAAAACACCGCCAGACCCGGCAGCTCGAAGAAAAAAAACGGTAGCAACCAAAAGATGGCGGATATTTTCTCAGAGTGCATTCTTTGGCGTTTATCTTGTGATTCTTGCAGATGGAATGACTGCCCGTCCTATTGAAAATCCGGAACTTCTTTTCTGGGCCGCTGCCATGATGCTGGGATCGCTTTTATTGCCATTTTTTATCGGCCGATGGTTTTGCGGATGGATGTGTCCAGTCGGGACTTTCCAGGACGGCTTGTGGAAATTTTTCAATTTTAAGGGAATTAAGATTTCAGAAAAATACAAATCCCAAATCAACCGTATCTATGTTCCGGGGACCATGTTGTTTTTCATTATTGTGGTTTATACTTTTGAAAGGGTTTTTCAGCTGGCATCTTCTGCTGAGATGATCCGTTCTCCGGATTGGCAGGAACTTTGGAAACCCATGGTATGGACCAAGGTTTTAACCAATGGGATGTTTTTGGGCTCAATTATCTTTGCCTACAGGGTTTATTGCCGATATTTTTGCTGGTATATTGGGTACCGTGTGGCATTGGGCCAGCCTGCGCTTTACAGAGTGCCGTTTAAAACAGACCGGTGTCAGAAGTGTGATGACTGTCCTCCTGAAAAGAACTGTGTGATGGGGTATGAGTTCCAATCCATGCCGGAAGGGGAGGAGGAGCTTTCTATCCGGAATCTTAAGGAGGTTCCGGGAACCTGTACTCTGTGTTATGAATGCCGGGATACCTGTCCCCATGGGGTGTTTAAGAAACATATCAACCGAATTAATGTGATCCCGGAAAGGTGTGTGGGCTGCAGGCTGTGCGAACTGGCCTGTTCGGGTGGAAGGCTGGGTGTTTTTGATCCGTCCCGGTCAAATATCCAGATCGAGATGGAGGGGATTCCCGAGATACCTGTTCCAAAGATTAAAGATACCTGTGATGCTTGCGGTGGTGATCCGAGATGTATTAAGGTCTGTCCTGCCCGTGTGATTACCTGGGACAAGCAAGGTGACAGAAAAGGCATAAAGGTCAATCGTCCGGGTAAGATAAAACGGTTTTTTCAAAAGATTAATCCTTTTTCAAAGACCGGCCCGGTTTGTGACACGCCCTGCGGGGCATATCCGGATGGATGCCGAACCTGTGAGGTTTTGAATACGGAACCGGTTAATGGTGAGAAAGGAGAAGCAGCATGAGCAGAGCAAAACTTTATAAAGGTTATACTAGAAAAATATTGAGGGTCAATCTAACGGCTGGCACGGTTGTAACAGAAGCTTTGAAGAATGGTCAGCTGAAAAAGTATATCGGGGGGGCAGGCTTGGCTGCCCGGATGCTTTACGATGAATTGAAACCAGGGATTGATCCTTTATCTGCCGACAACAAAGTGATTTTTTTAGCCGGACCTTTGGCGGGTACAATTGCCCCGACAGGCAGCAGAATTGGTGCCTATACTAAATCTCCCATGACAAATGGTTTTTTTCACTCTTCGGCCGGCGGTAATTTTGCTGCTGAGCTTAAGTATGCCGGGTTTGACGGTGCTGTCATTGAAGGAAAAAGTGAAAAACCCGTTTATCTTTTTATTTCAAACGAGATACAGGAACTTCGTGATGCTTCTCATGTCTGGGGTGAGCCGTCTTTCAGCGCACAGGAGCTTTTAAAAACAGACGTGGGTGATGAAAACGTTCAGGTGGCTGTGATCGGGCCGGCAGGGGAGCGAATGGTCAGTTTTGCAGCGATACTGGTGGGATGCAGAGCGCTTGGGCGGGGAGGGCTTGGCGCAGTGCTGGGTTCAAAATTGTTTAAGGGAATTGCTGTTCGAGGGACAGGAACAATTGAAGTTGATGATATGGACGCGACCCTGAAAAAGACCGAAGAACTATTAATGACCATGAAGGCTCATCCCTCAACAGGACAGATCCTTCCCCAGTATGGAACGCCAATTCTGGTAAATGCGAATAATTCTTTAGGTGTTTTCGGTTCCCGTAACTGGCAGAAGGAAACTTTTGAAAGTGCAGAAGCCATTTGTGCTGAGACAATGAGAGAAAAAATTGTTGTTCAAAACAAATCCTGTTTTGCCTGTCCGCTGATGTGCGGTAAATACAGTGAAGTTGTCGAAGGGCCGTTCAAAGGATGCAAGACGGAAGGTCCGGAATACGAAAACATCTTTTCACTAGGTTCCATGTGCGAAGTGGATTCCATTGAAACCATTGCTGCGGCTGAAAAAGAGTGTGATGATCTCGGGATGGATGCTATTGAAGCAGGAGTTGCAATTGCCTTTACCATGGAAGCGGTTGAAAAAGGGATCCTTTCCAGAGAGGACACAGATGGTCTCGATGTAAGCTTCGGCAACAAAGAGGTTATCCTGCCCATGATCCGAAAGATCGGACGAAGAGAAGGGTTCGGTGATGTGCTTGCAGACGGGGTAAAACGGGCAGCCGAAAAGATCGGTAAAGGCACCGAAGCTTTTGCCATGCACAATAAAGGAATGACTTTTGCCGGACATTCAGCACGGGGTCTTCCGGGTAACGCCCTGGGATATGCCACCGGACCCCGGGGAGGCTCTCATCATGACAGCCGACCCACTGGGGAGAGGGCCGGAATTGTTGATAGAGAAACAGTTGTCGGAAAAGCCCAGTATACCATTGATGTTAATCATCTTAATATACTTACCGATTCCATGATTCTTTGTCATTTGGCAGAGGCGATTTTCGGGCCTGTCAAAATGAACTGGAATGTGGTGGATATTTTAAATGTAGTGACCGGAATGGATCTGACGCTTGAGGACGGAGAAAAGACTGCTGAACGTATCTGGAATGTCATTCGGGCTTTTGCGGTGAGGGAGGGTCTCCGGAGAGCAGATGACAGTCTGCCGAAACGGTTTTTAACCGAACCCATACCGGATGGGCCGTCAAAAGGGATGGTTGTCTCTGGTGAAACACTTGAGAAAATGAAAGACGAGTATTATGAACTGCGGGGCTGGGACAAGGAAACAGGTGTTCCAACACCTGAGCGCCTGTTAGAACTGGATCTTCCGGACATCTCAGAGGCTATGCGGGTGATACTTGAGAAAGAGACAGGAGGCAGCCATGAATAATTTAAAAATACCTTTAATTATAATTACGATCATTTCTGTTTTAGTATTAATATCTTCATTCTCTACTCCGAAACAGGATGACATGAATTACAGAAGGTATATGCTTCAGGATAAAAAAGTTGTGGGTAAGGCGGGAGTACTTTTGACTGCGATTGGGCAGCCCGAAGAGTATGATTTTGATTTTTTTAACGGTTACATGAATCAGATCTTTAAGGCGGCTTTTCCAAAAGCGCTTCAGCCGATCATTATGGCGGACAATGGGATCGTGCTGCTCGATCCTGATAACCTGACAGCAGAGGGTGAACACAAACCCGACAGCTTGATGGATTGTTACGGAAAAACAGAAAACGAAGACGGTGAACCATACACTAGTCTCGAATACGAATGGGTCGAACCTCGTGAAGAGGGTTCTCCCGGACATTTTCTTATTAAAGAAAAGAATGACCTGGTGGATATTACTGAGAAAGTTTCCATAAAGATCGTTAAATCATATTATGGTATTATGCCGGAAAACAAAGTTCCGTATATGCAGCAGCATTTGTCTATTTTTAAGGACTTTGAGAAGATTCTGAAAAAAGAGTTTCCAGATATTCCCATGCGCTGGTGCAAATCGATGTACCCCGAGACGATTGAGCATGCGGTTGATGAATTAATCCATGAAAAAGTGGAAACCATAGTCGTGTGCGACTTTTTTCATGTCTATTCTTCGTTGGAAGAATTTAATTCACTTTTTGAAGAGGTCAAGGATGTGGTGGCTGAACGGGCCAAAGTAATTTTTAGTCCATTTGCCGGGGCCTATACCTCATACCGCAAAGCGTATGTGACAATGGCGGAGGATGAGATTCTCCATTTGCCTAAAAAAGAGAAAAAGCTGTTGGTGTTAACGCGCCACGGTTTTCCGGAAATTCCGGGTGATCCCTATCCGGAACTGGCTCGTGTATACTACTGGAACCTCAAGGTTGAAATCGAGCAGGCCCTTGAAGGGACCAATACGCTGGTCATTATGGCGGATACGGACTTTGCTGGAGGGGATCTGGATCCGAAAGAAGAAAAACTAGCCAGTTTTGAAGCGCTTGAAATGGGTCTTGAGGAAGAGTATGATCACATTGTTTTTTTTCTGATTGATTTTATGAGCGAAAACACCGACAGTATTTTTGCTCACCCGAAGGAAACCTTTGAACCTCTGCATTTTGAGTATGAAGGACAGGTTCCCTATCCGGATTTTAACAAGCCTTTCAGGCTTGAGCTGCGTCATGGCAAAACCAGAATTGTTAGCGCCGGCACCCCGGTGGGCGACCGGTATAGACCCCATGTCACCCAGGGCTTCTTTGATGCTGTTGCCACCGTACTGCGTGGCGAGCCGTGGCCTCAGTTAGTGCTAGAAAAGGAGGAGAAGAAGGAAGCACTGTTTTAAGTCATTCCTTAGCTAGTGTCTAATCGTAAATAACCAATTCGGAGGAATAATTTATGAAAAAGATAGCAATAACAGTTTTTACATTTATGATCATTACATGTTTAAGTGGAATGTTAAATGCTCAGGAGAAGGATATGGGAAAAACGCTTATTGTTTATTACTCTCTAACAGGTAATACCAAAACCGGTTGTGAGGTTTTACAGAAAGAGCTTCAGGCAGATATTCTGGAAATCAGGGACTTAGTAAACCGTTCCGGCGGGTGGGGTTTTGCCCGGTCCGCATTCGGATCTTTATTTGGCTTTCACACAAAAATTGAGCCTGAACACCCGGACATGTCAGCCTATCAAAATATCATTATTGCTTCACCCATTTGGACAGGCAAATTAAGCATGGCGATTAGAACTTTTATTGATAAAAACCGTTTCGATAATAAAAAGGTCATTTTATACACAACCACTAATGCTGAAGAAAAGGAAAAATACAAGGAGAAAAATAAGGATCTTGTCAGGGAAAAGGGTGGAGAAGTTGTTGGTTATTTTCAAATCCTTGCTAAAAAAGAAGTTGATGAAGAGAAGGTTTTGAGGACAAAAGAAGAAATGGTCGCAGACACTTTAAGTATTGTTTCCAGTCTTGAAAAATTACTCACAATTGAATCAAATTAATAATTCCATAGAGGTCTGTATGATCTGGGACGTGTAGAAAGGGAAAAAAAGTAAATGCTCCTGTTTACTTGCGGGTGGATGAAGAACCGCACCATTTTTTTTGGAGAGATCAAAAATATCTGTGCTGAAGAAACTGATCTTTTTTTCAAGTGAACGTTTAACATTATTAGAGAAAGGAGTAAGCAAATGAAGCAAAAAAGATTTATTAATTACTGTGGATTTTTAATATGTTTTGTTTTGATTTTTACTCTTACGGCTAATGACATCCAGGCGGATGATTCAAAAACACTGATTATCTATTATTCCCGGACCGGAAACACCAAGGCGGTTTGTGAAAGTCTTGCCAAAGAGCTCAATGCAGAGATTGTCGAGGTAAAAGATTTGAATGACAGGATGAGTAAACTCGGCATTATTGGCGGGATGCTTAAGACCATTCTTGGCATGCAGACGAAAATATCTCCGGAAAAGATCGATATGACAGATTATACAAATGTGATCTTGAGTGCGCCGATCTGGGCTGCCAAAGTGCCGCCTGCTATGCGTACCGCCATTTATATGAACGGGTTTAAGGATAAGAAAGTGATTATGCTGGTGACCTGTGACAGTTTTTATGCAGAAAAATATCAGAAAAAGACAAGTGAACTTGTTGAAGAATCAGGAGGAGAGGTCTTGGCTTTCTATCAGATCTATGCCATGGAAGAAAAAGGGAAAGAAAAAATAGAACGCGGGAAAGGAAAGATGGTTGAGGATACTGTAAAATTGGCACCTGAAATTAAAAAGATGCTTACTTCAGAATAATGAATCGAAAAAATTCAATTGGAAATTAAACATAATGCAAAGGGCCTAATGTTATGAAAAATAAATTTTTATTAATGTTATTTCTTTTACAGTTTTGCAGTGTTGGTTTTGTGTTTGCAAAGGTGCAATCTCTGCCTGTTTCTGATAATGAGACGGGAAAAAATGAGCAAAGAAAAACCTTGATACTGTATTACTCAAAAATGGGGAAAACAAAGATTCTTGCTGAGGAGGTCCGAAAACTTTTGCCGGCTGCTAAATTTGAGGAAATTAAATCCGATGAGGGATTGATGAAGGCTGCCATGTGGAACCAGCTGTTCAATAAGGATGCATCGATTGCTGAGATCGATGTTGATATGTCTAAATACGAAAGAGTGATTTTATTATCACCCATATGGCTCCAGAAAATAGCTTCTCCGACTAGGGCCGTCATTAATACGCTGCCCTTATCCGGGAAAAAAATAAGGCTGGTCATAACCTGTGGCGGTTACTTTGGAACGGAAGCTCAGGAAGAGCTTAAAAAACATGTTGAATCAAAAGGGGCAAAAGTTGCTGGTTTTTTCGTGGTGAAGACTGGCGGTAAATCTGATGAAGAACTTAAAGAAACTATCAGAAAGATTATTCAAAACTGATTGAACACAAAAAAGCCTGCTTGGTTCCACGGTATTTTATGTTGAAAATATTAGCCTAGCAGAAAGGATATTTGCGCGAAGCCAGATCGACGAGATTTTTTAAAATAAGCGGTTCTTAATTGTTTGTAGTGCTACCCGATCCAGCAAATGTGAGGCGGCACAGACCTTTGGCGTTTTCACTACTTTAAAGGCGTCAGAAGGATGCTTTTTCAGGGAAAACCACTAATATTATTCTTCCAAAAAAATCCCACACTGAAAACATCTAGAGGTTTGATAAAATTAAGCGTAATAAAAAAAAAGGTTATTACAATAATAATGGCCCTTTGTTCTGACCGTGGAGTTTACAAAGCGGTTCCCAACAAGTGCATTCACGGCTGAATGGAGATTTAATACAAACATTCAGAAAAGATAATTCGGTGTGTAAGTTTTGGCAAATCAAGCTTGCTCTCACAGGTAAAGAACTGAAAGGCCCCGTGCTAACTTTCCTTAAGAAATATCCAGTGTCTGTTGAATCTGACAAACTTCTTATTACATTGTCAAAGATTCACGATGCCTTTATTTAAAATCTCAATAGCTAAATACAATAACTACAAAAATCTATTATTTTCCTTAGAAAAAGATCTGATTTTAGGATTATTCTGACTGTTTTTAATTTCTTGGTTAATGTTGTCTTTTCTGTTTAATTTATTCTGTCATAAAAGTGTTCAGCTTATGCGGGCGAGAGTATTTAACAAATTGTTTCAAATTTATTGCACATAATCCTGATTATTATCTGTTTAGGACAAATAAAAAATGGATTGCATTATTGCTGTTTCTTGATATACATATACTATGTATATGTATATCAAGGAGATATTATTATGGCGCTATGTGGCGAGGATAAAGCAAAATATATAAACCGTCTTAACCGTATTGAGGGTCAAATTCGAGGGCTTAAAAAAATGGTTATTGAAGACAGAGATTGTATGAATGTTTTAAAGCAAGTTGCAGCAACTGTTGGTGCAACCCGATCTCTTGGAATTACAATTTTAGAAGAACATCTAAAAGGATGTGTGTCTGGTGCAATCAGAGATAAAAGCAGTGATGAAGAACTGATCCATCAGGTAATAGAAATATTTAACAAATTCGGAAAGTAGGAGTGAGAGATGATAGGGCGATTTTCAAAGTTGGGAACATATCGTGAACTTCTGAATATAAAAGATTTTTTAAAAGTGGGTCTCGGGGGCTTGTTCGCATTAGCAAGTTTTTTTTGGGATTGGAACCATGAATCATATTCAAATGTCGGTATGATTATGGCTTTGATATCGATTGGCATAAACGGCATACCAATTATTTGGGAAGCCCTCACAGGTCTCTTGGGAAAAAAGGTCAACGTTGATGAGCTTGTCAGTATCGCAATCATTGCCTGCCTCATATCCGGAGAATTTCTCACTGCAGCAACGGTTAGTTTTGTAATGGTCTTGGGTGCACTCATCGAAGAAGCCACAAGTGAGTCTGCCCGCAAAGCGATCCGATCGCTTATTAACATCACGCCTAAATGTGCAACTGTAATTAATAATGGTCATGAAGAAGTGAAGCCCATAGACGAAGTAAGGGTAGGGGATGTCCTGTTGGTCAAGCCAGGCGAACGAATTCCAGTAGATGCCGTTATTATAAACGGCAGTTCAGCAGTAGATGAATCATCCATTACCGGAGAACCGATTCCCATTGAAAAAACAAAAGGGGCCAGCGTATATTCAGGGACTATAACCCAAAATGGGGTTATCAGAATCAAAACAACCAAAATAGGAGAAGATACAACTCTTGGAAAAATCATTAAGTTGGTTTCGGAAGCGGAGGCCCATAAACCGGTATCCGTGAAACTGATCGATAGATATGCAAAATGGTTTACACCGACAATTCTGTGTTGTGCGGGGTTTACATGGGCGATAACCGGTGATTTTACCCGTGCGGTTGCGGTTCTTATTGTCGGTTGTCCTTGCGCGCTTATTTTGGCTGCTCCGACTGCCATTGTTGCCACTATTGGCCGGGCTGCCAAATCTGGAATACTCGTCAAAGGTGGACAATATCTTGAAAAAGTTGGTTATGTTGATATGGTCTGTTTCGACAAGACAGGCACCCTTACCGAGGGCGATCCCAAGGTTGATACAATTGTTGCTGCTGAAGGCATTGAGAACGATTATGTTTTGAGACAGGCCGCTTGCGTGGAACAGGGCAGTACTCATCCCTTGGCCCAGGCAGTTCTTAAAGCTGCACACTATGCCAAGATTAGTATTGGTTCTGTAGAAGATCTTTTTACTGAGATTGGTTTGGGAGTAAAAGGGTGTGTCGAAGGGTGTCATGTAGAGGTGGGCAGCGCTTATATTGGAGGAGGAATAATGGAGCTTCACGGATCTTTACGTGAATCATTGCATGCCATTAAGGAACGCGGTGCTACTCCGCTTGTAGTGTATCAGGACAAACGCGTTCTTGGTATAATAGGTGTTGCAGACCATGTCAGGCCTAAAGCAAAGGAAATCGTTCTTCAGCTTAAAGAGCTTAATATAGAGCGTATTGGGATTCTGTCTGGCGATCATGAAAAATCGGTAAATCTTGTCGGTAATGCTGTCGGTGCAACCGATATTCAGCACCAACTCAAACCCCAGGACAAATTAGAGATAATCAACCAATGGCAGAACGCTGGAAAAAAAGTCATGTTTGTGGGCGATGGAATTAATGATGCACCCGCTCTGGCCACATCTGATGTGGGGGTAGCTATGGGAGCTAAAGGTACTGAAGTTGCCCTAGAAACAGCAGATATCGCATTAATGAACGATGACATCTCAAAATTACCGTTTATGATAAAATTGAGCAGACGTATGTTGAAAACCATCAAATGGAATATCGTTTTTGGTCTTAGCTTTAACCTTATTGCGGTTTTAGCCAGTGGAGGTGGTTTTTTGACACCGATTATGGGTGCTGTTGTCCATAATGTCGGCTCAATAATTGTGGTTATTTCATCAGCTAGTATTGGTTTTGCTAGGGATACATAGAGCCACGCCTTTTTTAAGGAACAAAGGATATTCCTGTTAATACGCTTGAAGAATTTAGATGATGAATTTCATCTGTCTTGCTAATTTAAAACTTGTTTTTAGAGATATTACAACTTTTAAAATCTACATTGCATCCAGGAGTTGATTTTTTTCCAGAGTAATAACATCTCCAAGAGAAATTTCATTGAGCCGGTCAAGGCGAAAATATTTTGCGTTGAAGAATTCCGCTATGTCCTTGGCAAACTCAAAGGTGAAGCCGCTGAATTTTCGTTTCTTGGTTACCTCCGAATCTATAATAATACTATGAATTCCCTCCTCCTGGGCCATTTGTCCAAGTTTTTCTATCTCTTTCATCGGATCGACCCCCTCCACGATGGAAATATTGGAGCGGCCGTCCGACAGAACTACCAGCATGGGCACAATGGTCGGATCCTTGCGCTTTTCGTTCTTAATCAGGGATAAAGATTTCATGATGCCTGCGGCCAGAGGAGTCTTGCCCCCGGTGGGCAGGTTTACAAGCAGTTTCCGGGCTAGGTCGACTCCGCTGGTGGGGGGCAGCAGGATATGTCCGTCTTTGCCTCGGAAGGCTACCATGGCGACTCGGTCTCGATTCTGATAGGCATCCATGAGCAGGGAAAAAACAGTACCCTTGGCAGTTTCCATGCGGTTCATAGCCCCCATGGACCCGCTGGCATCGACGCTCAGCACGATCAGTGTGGAAACCTTGCTCTGGCGGACTTTTTCTCTCAGGTCTTCTTTTTTGATGATGATGGCGTGGCTGTTTTTAGAGTTTTTTTTTCTCTGCTTTTGATGGACGGCTGATGCCCGTACCGTGGCATCAAAGGCAATATCGGACGTGTCCTCCTTGGGGATTCGGTGTTTGAGGTAGCGTCCTTTGCGTCCTGTGGCTAGGGTTTTCATCCTTTTTCCCGACCCGCTGCGCAGGGTCCGATCCCGTTTTCGCCTGTTGATGTCCCGCGGCACCTCAACCGGCGTACCAACCTTATGGATCTTGCCTTCCACCTTTTCGGCTTCTTCGGTATCCTCCATTTCTGGTTTGTCCTGATTGTCCTGAAACTGAGGCTCCAGATCCAGCTCGTCGGAAATCTGTTCGATCATGTCATCGAACAGGTTGTCGTGTTGCTCTTCCTCACCGAACGGGTTACGCCTGACCCGGTAGGGCAGCACAAACTCTGCGGCTTCTTTAACGTCGGTCTGAGCAATTTCCGTACGATTATGATATGCGGCCAAGGTTACGGCTGCTTTAGCCAGCATAATATCGGGGCGGTGGCCTTCCACATCCAGTTCCTTGCACATCTTACAAATCAGCATCATAGTGCGGTCGCTAATGCGGATGTTCTGCAGAAGCTTTTGGGCCCGCTTGATCTTCCTTCTCAGCCTGGCGTTCTCCTTTTCATAGTCCTCGATAAACTTTTCGGGGTCCTTTTCAAAGCTGTTCCTGAGCAGGGTGATCTGTACACGCAGGTCCACGTCATGCAGCGCTTCGGTGGGAACGTGAAGCGCGATGCGGTCCAGCAATTGGGCCCGCAGCTCACCCTCTTCGGGGTTCATCGTCCCAACAAGAATGAACCGGGACGGGTGGGCAAATGATATTCCCTCTCGTTCGACAACATTGATCCCCGAGGTAGCGCTGTCGAGCAATATATCCACCACATGATCATCAAGTAGGTTGATCTCATCAATATAGAGTATGCCTCGGTTGGCATCCGCCAGGAGGCCAGGCTCCAGAGATTTCTTCCCCTCTTTGATGGCAGTTTCAATGTCAAGGCTTCCCAGCAGCCGGTCTTCGGTGGTTCCCAGCGGCAGGTCAATGACACGAATCTGGCGTTTTTCCGACCTGAGTTGTCCGCTCTTGGTGTCCTGGTCGGCCAATACGGTCTCCCGGCAATTCGGACACATCACGGATATATCCCGGGGATTACAGTTAAAAGGGCAGCCGCGGACCACATCGATTTTCGGCAGAAGCTCGGCCAGAGCCCGAACTGCAGTGGACTTGCCGGTCCCCTTTTCTCCCCGGATGAGAACTCCCCCTACCTTCGGGTTAATGGCATTGAGCATGAGTGCCTTTTTCATCATTTCCTGACCGACAATCGTTGCAAAGGGAAATACAACTCTCTTGAATGTAGACTTCTGAACCATGTCTATTGCCTCGTATTTAAAATAAGGGGTTTATTTCATTTTAGTGTCCCGTATTTTTCGGGCGCCTTTTTTTTGGTTCCCGGTCATCCTGATTTTTTTGGGACTTTCAGCTTCCAGCTTTTTGGCGTGCTCCATCACTTGTGTAAATCTTGCAGAGCCGAGGGCAGCATCATCAAACGGGTTGCGTCGCATCCTGAAGCCGAGGGTAAGCTCCGAGGCAAAAATCATGTCATCCTCGGTGACCTGCCTGCGTCCATCATAAGCCGCCTTGGTCATAGCTGCCCGGGTGATAATAATATCGGGCCGGTGTCCGTCCACATCAAGCTCGATACACATCCGGGCCACGATGCGCAGGAAGTGATCCTTAATGGTCACCTTGGGTACTCGCTTGCTGGCTTCAATAATTTTGCAGGCTATCTCGTTATCTGATTCCTCATACAATTTCTTAAAATAGATCGGATCTCGCTCAAACTCCATGGCTTGTTTCATGATTTTAAGTCGGCTCTTCAGGTTCTTAGCCCCTTTTACCTCTACATGAAATGCCAATCGGTCATGCAGTTGGGGCCGCAGTTCTCCTTCCTCGGGGTTCATCGAGCCAATCAATATAAAATGGGCCGGGTGCGAAACTGAAATGCCTTCACGCTCAACCACATTGACGCCCATGGCTGCCGAATCTAGCAGAACATCCATGATGTGGTCATCCAGCAGATTGATATTGTCCACGTAGAGAATGCCGCGGTTAGCTTCCGCCAGTAGGCCAATTTCTAGAGCCTTGACTCCTTCTGTGATAGCCCGCTCAATATTCAAAGTCCCTACCACACGGTCTTCTGTGGTGCCAACAGGCAACTCAGTCAGTTTCATTTTTCTTCGGGCCACTGGAAGCCGCTGGCCTTTTTCGTAAATATCCCGGCATAGATTGCACATTTTACTGATGTTCTTTGGATCACAGCTGAATCGGCAGCCTTCCACCACATCGATTTCGGGTAAAATATCGGCTAGTCCCCGTACGCTCAGAGTTTTTCCACTGCCCCGTTCACCGCGGATGAGCACACCGCCGATCTGATGATTGATGACATTCATCACCAGGGCCATTTTCATTTTTTCCTGGCCAATCATGGCGGAAAATGGATAATTTACCTTTCTGGTTTGTTCGTGAAAAGCCGCTTGCATACCTATTCACCATATTTATAAATTTGTTTATAGAAATCCTGTTTACTATACTTCAAAAAAATAAAGCTAAAATTCTTTTTATATTTCCTGGTCTTCTATCTCCGACTCCAGCTCAAGATAGATCTGTTTGAGCTTTTCAATCTCCTCATCCGTGGCATCCCACATGCCACGCTGGTAGGCTTCCATCAGACGCTGAAGCTGGTCTTCCACCGCCCAGATGTTTTCTTTCATCATGGTTTTGCGAATTTCCTCGTTGAAGACATAATTTTCCGCCATTTCGCTCCAGACCCAGTTGTCCACCGATCCGGATGATGTTGCTTGCCACCCGATGAGATGCTCCATGCGCTTGCTTAAATTCTTAACCCCCTTGTAGCCGCTGTCCATCTGTCCCTTCATCCACTTCGGATTAAGAAGCTTAGTGCGGACTTCATAGTTAATGGCTGTTTTAATATCAGTTGTCTTGATTTTATCACGGGTGGAATCGGCTACTAACACAGCGGGACGGACTGTTCGGTTTGCCGGCGGGTTAGATTTTCTGACTGTTTCTACAGAACTTGACAGCCCGCCAAGAAACTCGTAATAGTGGTCAAGATCGGCAACCCCATACTCTTCGTTGTCGCGCACCTGTGCCACTACGTCAACCGTACTGAGCACCTCCTTGAATGTACTCAGGCTTGACTCGGCATGATACACATCTCCATAGACATGGCACATTTTACTCAGGTGCAGATCTGCTATCTGGCTCTCTTCGTCCCACTCAGATGACTCGATCAAATCAGTGGTATCAGTAGCATAGTTGGATGCCGAGGGACCAAAAATTCGTGAAAGAGAAAGTTCGGCTGCCTGCTGTTGAGGAATCCCCTCCTTTTCTAAAGCTTGCTGTATGGCATGTGAATGTTTTTTGATAAAATTTATTTCATCAGATTCGTCAAGTACGGCAACCATTTTAAAAGCACGGTCAACATAACGAAGTAGTACCGGAAATGTATCGCGAAAAATACCACAAATTTCAACAGCAACATCCAGCCGCGGTCTGCCGAGCTCTTCAACGGGTATTAACTCAAGTCCGGTCATATCTCCAAGGCCGGAACGTTTGACGCGCACTCCCAGCAGATTGAATATTTCACCGATTGTTTCTCCCTGGGTTTTCATTGTTTCAAATCCCCAGAGGATTACACCCACTGTTTCCGGGTGATTCCCGTCGTTATCAGCTTTGTAACACTCAATCACCTGGTGGGCAATCTCTTCTCCTCGCTGACAAGCCAGTGGTGTGGGTATGAGGTCGGGATTAAATTGGTATGGGTTTCGGCCCGTCGGCAGAACCCCGGGGCTTCGGATGGGATTGCCTCCCAGACCTGGAGAAATATGCTCAAAATTGAGGGCTTTTATCATATTGTCAATTTCAAAGTTATTCTCCAGATTATGAGAAAGATCCATGGCAAATTCAAGGGTCTCTGTAATATCCTTTACCGTATCACGGCTTAATTTATTCTTTACCTGCTTTTTTAGGGCCTTTTTAATCGACAGTTTTTTAATTAGTGTTTCATCAAGAAGCGAACGAGCCTGTGCGTTGATCTGTTCACAGACAACACCGGTCACCTCTCCGGTTTTTAAAATTTTAGAGGGGTTTTTTCGAGCCTCATCCCAATCAAGACCATAAGCGGAAGCAATGGATCTATGTAGGGATGTAATCTCTCCCCGGTCAAAACGTACAATCCCTAGGATATAGTCAATGAGTTCATCACCGGCAAGAGGTTCTCCCAAGACATGAACGCCTTTTGTCATAACAGAACCCTTCATGTCGCTTAAGGAATTGTAGAGCTGGTTGATATCCACGTCTTCTGCCTCTATATCAACCAGGTTGTTTTCTTTGGCATCATTGATAATTTTTTTTTGCAGTTCACTGGCACGCGCCGGACTCTGGTCTTTGAAATGAAAGTAGTTATGAATGTCGGTCTCCATCTCGGAAAAAGTGCCATATAGATCAGAAACAATCATAGGCGGTGTCATGTAATCAACTAGGGTTGCGTAACTTCTGCGCTTGGCAATCATCGCCTCAGAAGGATTACTGCAGGTGTACAGATACAGGTGAGGAAGAGTTCCTATGAAAATATCGGGGTAACAGCTTCCTGAAAGGGTTACATGCTTTCCCGGTAGAAATTCGAGCGTCCCGTGGGTTCCGAAATGAACCAGTGCGTCGGCCTGAAATGTTTCTTCTATCCAGCGATAAAAAGCATAATACTGATGATGAGGCGGCAGGGCCGTGTCATGATAAGTCTTCGTAGGATCCCCGTGCACGCCCCTCATCGGCTGAAACCCGACGAAAATATTGCCAAACTGTAGGCCCGGCACATAAAGGTTTTCCTCATCCGCCATAAGGGAACCAGGTGCATTTCCCCAGCTATTCTGCATCTCTTCTTGGCATGAGTCAGGGAGCTCGGAAAACCAGTGGGCGTAATCTGATACTGGAACTGTAAAAGCGTGTTCTTTTATTTTTGCTAGAGCGGACCAGTTGCTTTGATTAAGGGCACTTTTTTTCGTGATCAGGCGGACGAACTCATGCCTGGTACGGGGATAACCTGATACGGAATAGCCTTCCTCCTTCATCCGGTCAAGCATTCGGATGAGGCTCTCTATTGCATCAAGGTTTCCGGCGCTTCCGATCGTGTCCTTGCCGGGCGGATAATTAAAAAGGACAAAAGCGACTTTTTTCTGAGCGTTGGGCGTATATTTAAGTTTCAGCCACTTGTGTGTTCGGGCAACGGCATGCTCTACCCGGTCTTCTAGGGGAACCATTACCCGGACCATGTTTTTCCCGTTCCCGGAAAGCTCCTTCTGACCGGAAATAACCACGTTTTCAATTAACCCGTCAAGCTCTGGAAATATGAGCGCCAGGTTGGTCTCCATAGGGGCCATGCCTTCAGGGCGTTCATACCATTCTTCAGTAGTCGAAAACGGCATGACTACATAGTTGATAAAGGGGATATTCATCTGTCGGCACAGACCTTCAAAAGCCGCATAGTCTCCTCCCAGCGGACCGCCTTCTATACGGAAATAAAGAAAACTGATGATTGCAACAACGGTGGGCGTACCGTTTTCGAGGAAAAAGGCTTGCATCGTTTTCATGTTTTCAGTTCCACTGCTCATTGCCGGAACAACCCCGATACCTTTTCCCTCAAGTCGCTTGATGACCGCTTCGAGATCGCGGGTGTCTTCATTCTGGTAGCGGTCACTGTAAAACAGAATTCCCACTAGCGGCTGTTTTTTCTGCTTTGATCCGTTCGTGGGCATCCAGGACGGCAGGTCGTACCACTCAAGATACTCTTTTAGGGAGGTGAAGTGTTCGTCCGTGCTGGGGTGTATAATATAGTAGGGCGGGATTTCTGCTGGTGGTTTGTGCTTTGTCTTGAACCCGTGGTACTCGCCGAGCACCATGAGAAACATGTTCAAGATATTGCCTTTGCCGCCGTTGAAAAAGTACTTCCATGCCTGAACATAATTATAAGCATCTTTCCATTTTCCGAACCTGAGAACCTTAAGAAGGTTATCTGCCATACTTAGGACCCTTCGGACCTGCATGGGACTTTTTTTACCGGTAAGCCCTTTCAAAAGAGAAAATATTTTTGCCACCTTGGAGTCAGCAATACTGTCGACTATGCCACCAACACTAAATTTACCCATCTGTGCAAGCTTCATTCCATCTGGAATCGAGGCTAGAATAACATAGGTTTTAGTCTCAGAGACATATTTCTTAAGCATATTAATGACCGCATCGTCAAAAACCATGGATACCATAACAATATCCGATTTCTTGATATCTGATTCCATATCTTCAAGCTTTTGCTGAGAAAAGGCCTGGTGCCGAATACAAAAGTGATTGGTCATTTCTACTTTGCCATTGAATAGTTTTTTGAGGGTATCGGCCACATCAGCAAATGATTTGCTGTAAGTATAGTTCCCTATAATTGAGGTAATGTGCATGGAGTAATCTCCGTATTTGATAATATCTTATAAGGAATGGATAATAGCTTTAGCTCTCACTGTTTTAAAGTTTTATTCTCTGGCCTGCTCAGGCAGACAACAGCTGTATTCCTACGATAGCCATGTTGTTACCGTAATGTAGCGATGAGCCTACCATTTTTTGTGTTATGATGCTTTGTGTTTCTCATAGCTTGTTTTATTGAATCTGTTGCTTTAATTTTCATCTGAAACCTTCTGTCCGTATTGAATCTTTTCAAATATTTTAGTTGCTTTCTCAAGGCTATTGAACAGTTCCCGGCGGTCTTCTTTGCTCAAACTTCCCAGTGAATTTTCAAGTTCCTTGCCTCTTTTCTTCATGAACCCATAGAGCATCTTTTTTCCCTTGTCGGTGAGATGAACCTTTACGATTCTCCTATCCTTAGGATTTCGACGTCTTTTTGTAATTCCTTTTTTCGATAGCCGATCCATTATTTCGGATATGTTGGAAGGAGGAAGGAGGGCGTTCTGGCTCAACTCTCTCATGGAATATTCCTTGTTGTGGTCAAGAAATGCTGAAATACCCTTCAGTTCAAGCACAGAAAAGTCAATGCCAACCCCTTTATCGTTATTAGCAATTGTTTTTCGAAAAAACTCACTGAAAAAGCGCTTCATTACGAGCATACGCTCTTCCAGTTCCTTGTACTTTTTATATTGTTCAGGCATAAAACAATTTTCTATTGATTTATTAATAATTACTTGAGTATTATTTACTTAGATAACTATTATACAAATAATTATCTGTCAAGCATTAATTTATTTAGAGTCAAAAAACTACATAATTTGATTAAAATTAAATTGCTAAAATTTGTTACAAAAAAAGCTGATTTTATCCTCTATGGAAGTGAAAAAGTTGGGCTTTGGCTCATTGATGATAATAAGTCAGATCTTAGTAGGGAGCGGAATTTAATTTATTCCCAGGGCCTTGTTTTACTCGAACTTCACAGTCTTTTAAAGGCAGTTCCTCCTGCTTGAAGTTTTGATGAACTTCAACATGTCTAAAACAAGCGTCATGAATTCCTGTGGAAGCATTCACACTATGTGGGGAAGTATGGATTATAAAAATTTTCCTGTGTTGATCTGAAATAAGGGATTTTTATTACTATCGTAATAAGAAATTGATAACAGAATGATAATACAAAATCAAAGGATGTCTTCCATTTATAAAAAGACGATCTTGAGGTCTCAAATTAACGAAGGCCTTGGTAGGCTTAGCAGTCTCCCGAGCATAGTTCAAAATTATCAGTTTTCGCCTTACCGCCAGTTCTTCTTTGACTTCTTTTATCATACAGGCCTCCTTTCTGTGACTTATTGTTTAGCACAAACTGTCCACGAAGATCTGAAACATTAAAATGTGAGTCGATTCAAAGGAAAGTTGAAAAACCTGAGAAATAGTCAGGAGATGGTTTTAGGTTATAATAATTTTTAAAAGGATGAGAAGATATGAAGCCTAAAACTAAAAAAGATCCTGAATCTGTAGTCAGGAGCAATTGTTCCCAGAGGCATCATTTTTGATGGTGTTTTACTCATGGTGTTCTCTATTTGGTTATAGATCTTTAATTTGATATCTTTAAAACCATAACTTGCAATCTTTCATGCTATATTAAAAGGAAGTTTTAAATATTTGACAATTTTCTAATTTAAAGATAGTTATGAGTCTCAAAAGTCTTATTATTTTAAAGGGTCTTGTTATGGGGGATGGAGATAAAAAAGATCTTAAGCTTGAAAAAAAACGGATTAAAGCTGAAGCAAAAGCTTCAAAAGTTGGTATGAGTTTTCTTTCTGGTTCATACAAAATGAAAAATATACCTGACGGGATTGAGGTAAATATAAATAAAACTCAAAACGGGTCACAGCTTGTGGTTACCGGTCTTAATGATGACCAGTTAAACCGCCTTATTCCACAGATCAATAAGGAAGTTTTGATAAGTATAACAGAGGATCAGAGCAGTCTTAAAGCAGCGCTTATGAGATTTGTCAGAGAAGGGATTTTTCAGACCATTATAAAGGTTATTGCCGGACTTGTGGTGGGTTATGTCCTGATTAAAGTACGATTGTCGTAGTAGGATATATAAGACAAGGCCGTAGCGAAATTGATTAGGGATATTTTGCTTTAAAGTAAGTTCTTAAAACACTTATCGTCTTGTTAATTGTCATGCTGATTTTTAATTAGCAGCAACTGCAATGATGCCTGCAGCCTGAAGCATGTTAAGGCTGGATATGCCGGACCTGTTTTTGCCGATACCGGCGTCATTAAAAAAGCTGCGCCGACTTTTACATTCAAACCGTATCCGGCAGAAGAGGTTTTCCCGTGTGAACCGGAAGCAATAATGTCTTTGTGGTTATATTTGTCTACATAAGAGACGCTGTCCATTAAGGCTTTTTTGAGCTCTCCCTCATTAAAAATAAATAATCTCTGATTTTCCCATAGCAAGTTTTTTTGTATGATAAGTTGTTGAAAGTAAAATGTTTGGATACTTATTGTTTTTTTTACTCCTTTTTCTTTCTAAGTAAAGCCTCAAGACCAGCAAAAGCTTTGAAAGTTTCAGAGGGCGGCTCTTCTTTATTTTCAATTTCAGTTACGCCATAATAATCTGCATCTGTATACTTGGAGTGCTCATAGTCATGACAGTAGATACAGAGAAGTTCCCAGTTTCTGCCGTCAGGCGGATTGTTGTCGTGGTCATGGTCTTTGTGGTGGACAGTGAGCTCACGAACTTTTTTTCCGCTGAATTCACGTGTGCAGCGCGCACAGACCCAGGGAAACAGATTGAGTGCCCGAGCTCGGTAGGTATTCTCCCGCATTTTTCTGTTTCGCGCAATGTCTGCAAGAACCTGATCCATCTTCAGACTGTCTTTTTTTGATTTTTTATCTGTCATGGGTATTCCATTGTGTCGATCAGTATTGAACCCTGCTGTTTAAGAAAAATATAATAACTTAGAATAAGTTATTATCCTCGATCTGATTTCTGCTGTTTAGCTGTGTTGTCAAAATAGTTCCGGGTTTCCTTGAGGGTGGTAAGGTGTTCATTTTCAATCGCAGCCAGGCGATTAAAAAAATCTTTCTCAGATTCGGTATCAGCGCTGTCTCTTAATTTTGAGTAAAAGTTATAAGCTTCGGTTTCAAATGCTATAGCAATATTTACGGCTTCACGGTCATCTGTATCCGGTGAAGCAGATTCTTCAGCATTATTTATAACATCTCTGAGCACTGTTTTGATGTTTGTTCCCTTGACTGCGGATATGTTTTCCGGCCATTTGCCCTGTTTGGAAAGCTCTTCATGGAGCTTTTTAAGCCGGTGGTAATGTTCGTCTTCTTCCCGTGCGATTTTTGCAAACATCATTCTGCCCACAAGTGTCTGGGTCCGTTTCCTGTGTTTTAAATAAAATTCACGTTCTCTTAATTCATTTTCAAGTGCTATTTCGATTGATTTAATTTTTTTTTCCATCCTTATCCTCTGCTTTAAATTCGGGCTTCATGCTACTGTGTTTCGTCTTTTTGGAATAAAAGCACTTATTTTTTCTTTATACTAGAATTTAACATCATCATGAGTAAGATTTATGCTTTTGTCAAAACTTTTATAAATCTATTTTTTTATGAAATATGGTCATTTATTCAAATTAACGGGTTGTCCTGACCAGTTTTTTTATTTGTTAGATATAATATAATCTTTTTAGCCTAAAACTAAACATAAAATGTATTAAATTATAATAGTATGCAAGGTATTAATTTTCAAAAGGTAATTTTTAATCTTTTTTAAACTGTATAAGCATTTATTTTTTTATTGTAATCTTTTGAAAATATAATAAAAAAGTCCTTGCTTTTTCTTGAATTCAATGTGATACTTTAAAAACTATCAAAGGTGCAGTATCTTCTTGTCGTTAAAAGTACAGAAAAAAACCGCACAGTTATAAATGACAGTGCGGTTTTTATATTTTTAAC
Organism: Pseudomonadota bacterium; assembly: GCA_024640785.1. Classification (GTDB taxonomy): domain Bacteria; phylum Desulfobacterota; class WTBG01; order CAIYCZ01; family CAIRTM01; genus JAHEEI01. Next base: position 8,368 of record JAHEEI010000011.1, on the reverse strand, counting down.
AACTTAAAAATTATACTGCATCCCCGATCAGAAAAGGTTTGATCGGACAATATTATTAACGGGTCCAAAAAATGGATCCAGAACAAAGGAGTAGTTAGCATGACAGAAGGAACAGTAAAGTGGTTTAATGATGCAAAGGGATTTGGTTTTATTGAAAGTGACAATGGCGGCGATGTTTTCGTACATCACTCAGCAATTCAGAAAGATGGATTCAAGACTCTTGCTGAAGGCGCACGTGTTAAATTTGAAGTTGTTGACGGTCAAAAAGGTCCCGCAGCTGCAAATGTAGTTGAGCTGTAAGACTTAAATTTCTGAAGCAAAAAAAGCCCCTCTTTAGAGGGGTTTTTTTATGCTTAAAATGGGTCGCCTTAGCTTCCCTCCGAATAAATTGGCATCTTTGATCGGATCGTAAATCTGGTCTTTGGCTGAAAATTTAAAACTTTTTGCCGGAATGTTCTGGTAAAATACTGTCTTGCAGTTTCTTATAAATTTTCACAATTTCGAAAACCAAACTTAATTACAGGAATGTTCCGCACTGTGTGCGGAGATAATCCCTTTTCCATCCTTATTTGAGTAGAATTTTTTGTGTAAAATCAAATTTTTCCTGTGCATGAATCATTAGTTTTAACAAATTTCTAAATATTATTTCTAAAATTAATTTATGTTTTATTATTTTTATGAAGTGTCAGGAGTCTAATTGTCAATTATTGAAATAAAGAATTAAGATTTCAAATAAGAAATTTTCCAGTCTAGAATAAAGCATAGCCTTATGTTTTTTTGAGCATATAGTTGTTTAGGAATAAGCCTGAAAATACTTGAAGTGCTCGATTTCAATTTAAATTAATTTCCTTAATTTTTCCTTTCATGATCTTTTAAATCTTTGGAAATAAAGTTATTAATAAACCAATTATTGACTCCCTTTGAAAATTGATATACACTTTTTATAATAAGGTGTTGAAAATACTTTGAATTATGTGGGGTTTTGACTGTGACAGAAAAGATTAACCTTGAGAAATTTCCTTTAGAAATAAGAGATAAACTCATTCCTGATTATATTGGTGATGTTGTATACGAGTGTATCGGCTGCGGAAATGAATTTGATATTAATCAGTTTCTTTATATCTGCCCGAAATGTAGAAGTTTGCTCAGGCTAAATGACAGGAATTTTAATTCTCTGAAAAGTATAAAAGGAAAGACCTGGCAGGAAATATTTGATTACAGAAAGATGCTTAACCTAGAATCTTTAAAAGGTATTTTTCTTTTTAAAGAGATGCTTTTTCCGACTATACCTCTTGAAGATGTTGTTTATCTTGGAGAAGGACACACTCCGATCGTAAGAGCAAACCCTGACCTTCAACGTATTGTTGGCATTGACTTTTCTGTGAAAAATGACGGGCTCAATCCTTCTGCCAGCTTTAAGGACAGAGGGATGGCAAGCGCCATAAGCTATATCAATTATTCTATAAAAAGGAGGGACTTAAAGGAGGTGCTTGGGATATGTGCTTCAACCGGTGACACTTCTGCAGCTGCAGCGCTTTATCTCAGTTACCTTGACAAGAAGATTGTTAAGTCTGTTGTGCTTCTTCCAAAAGGCAAGGTAACCCCTCAGCAGCTTTCACAGCCTCTTGGAAGTGGTGCAACCGTGATTGAAGTTCCGGGTGTTTTTGATGACTGTATGAAACTTGTGGAGGAACTGGCTGAAGAATATCAGGTGTGCCTTTTAAATTCAAAAAATCCAGTGCGTATTATGGGTCAGAAATCGTATGCATATGAAATTGCCCAGCAGCTTGATTATAATCTGAAAGACCTTGTAATAGTTGTTCCGGTGGGTAATGCCGGTAATGTTACGGCTATTATGGAGGGATTTCTTGATCTGCACAGGCTTGAGATTGTGCCTGAACTGCCACTGATCCTTGCGGTTCAGAGTAACCATGCAAACCCGGTGTTTAACTGGCACCAGACCGGCGAGTATACTCCCATGAAGGTAAGGCCAAGTGTTGCCCAGGCTGCCATGATCGGTGATCCAGTTTCATTCCCAAAGGTTAAAAAACTGGTTAATGAACATTACCAAGATTTTTTTATGTCTGTTGATCTTGATGAAAAAGATATTATGGAGGGCATGCTGGAAGCTAACTGCCATGGACACGTGGTCTGCACTCAGGGCGGAGAGTCAATTGCCGGTCTTAAAAAGGCGGTTTCAATGGGAATGGTTAATAAAAACCATAAAGTGATTGTAGATTCAACTTCTCATCAGCTGAAGTTTTCCAACTTTCAGGATATGTATTTTAAAGATGAATTCCCCGAGGAGTATGAGATAAAGTCTGAACAAAGGTTTATAAATAAACCGGTTCATCTTGGTGCATCATCCAGAGAAATTGCAGACTATCTTAATCTAAAGAAAAAATGTTCTCCATAGGGACTCTCCACGGACTGACGATTTATCGGTCATGCTTTTAACTTTCCGCAAATTATCTTTATTTAAGCTTTTTATAATACTTCTGTTGCAGACCAACAGGTGTCAGATAAAATTGTAAACAATAACAAATTTAAATGTGTGTAATAAATCATGAAAGATCTAAAAATATTTCCTTCAAATGAATACATAACTCCTCATAAAGTAAAAAACCCGATTGGTGATAAGCTCCTTTTTAAAAGCCGCTGGTATTTTTATATAGAAATACTGAGATCTGTTGCGAAGTATAAGCCTTATGCATTAGATGGTTCTTATGACCGCGTAATGTGGGCAAACAGCAGTTTTGAAATGTTGAAACTGGCAGAATCCTGCGGCTGCAGGTTTAATATGATTGGGCTTGACAACATAAGGGTTAACCCTGATGAGCCAATGGTCATTGTCAGCAACCACATGAGCACCCTTGAAACAGTTGTTTTCCCGGCTATTTTCGCTTCCATGCGGGAGACAACCTTTGTGATAAAAGATTCGATTATGAAAAATCCAATTTTTAAACATATCATGGGTACCCGTAATCCCATTGTTGTTTCCAGGGTCAATCCCAGGGAGGATTTAAAGACTGTTCTTAAGGAGGGTGCGGAGCGTTTAAAGAATGGAACATCTGTTATCATCTTTCCCCAGAGTACCAGGACGGAGAAGTTTAAACCCTCAGAGTTTAATTCCCTTGCAGTCAAGCTTGCCAGAAAAGCAGGGGTCAGGCTCATGCCTGTTGCAATTAAGACGGATTTCTGGGGGAATGGTAAGGTAAGCCTTTTAAAGGAATTTGGGCCCCTGAATCGAGACAGAGTGTCTTACATGGATTTTGGTGAACCGTTTACTATAAAGGGCAATGGTAATGAAGAACACCAGATCGTAATTGATTTCATAGAAAAACGGCTTAAAAAATGGCGAAACGTATCCGCTGGTTGATTTATTTTTTTTCCCTCTAAAAAAAGACATCTCTGCAAATGAACATTGTTGGAAGTATGGTGATCAGAAATATTAGTGTGTTTAATACAAACAGGCTTGAGGCCATCTTAGCATCAAGATTAAATAAAACAGAGGTAACAACGGAAAATATTGCGGCTGGCATAAATGCCTGTATCATAATAATTGCCATTACGGTGGGGTCAGGATTCAGGGGCCTCATAATGAAGAAAGCAGTTGAGGGAACTGCAGCAAATTTTATGACAGCTAAAAACAGGTGCTCTTTTTTAAGATTTATAATCTCAAGGTTGGTAAAATTTATTCCCAGGGTTAGGTAGTAGAGAGAAACGGATAGAAGTAGTAGAGATTCGATCGGGAAGTTTATATCAGGTCTTTTTATCCCCGAGAGTCTGAGCATAATTGTCAGAGCCATGGCAAAAAGAGGCATGTTATGCGGGTCGAGTATCAGATTTTTTGCAGAGCGGCCATTTCCGGGGATTCTTTTTGAGGCTATTTTTGCTGATGGGAAGATAAATCCGTAAACATAGGGGATGAAATAAAGCACCAGTATTATTGAAAGACCAAGACCTTTCTCACCCAGGAAAAAGTAGCACAGAAATCCTCCCATAGTAAATCCATGGTTTGCAAGAGACGAGCTTATTAAAAAGGTTTGTTTTCTTTTTCCTTTAACTTTCAAAAAAGGGGAGAATAAAAATCCGTAAAAAAGACCGAGAGCAGCAAGAAAAAGGCCGGCAAAAGGGAGCAGGATAAGGTCAGGAGTAAATTTAAGGTCCCAGATGCACCACAGGACAATTAGAGGTTCAATTATGATGATATTGGAGCGAAGTATTGCTCGGGTTGTTTTTTCTGGATTTTTAAGTTTGTCCTGGGTCAGGTATCCGGTAATGAAAGGTGCAAGAATTACAACTTGGAAAAGAGTGAACTTTAAGGTTTCAGACATATTTAAACGGGATTAGAAGTATTTATCGGTTGCTAATTTTATCATAACATTATCTGTCTCAGAAAAAATATTTGCAAGGATATAAATGTTTGATATATATAAAATATTATGAAGAAAGAGTAATAGATTAACAAAATTTTTTAGTGCTCTTTAAATTTTTGGAGGGATAAGATGAAGAATGTTACTCTTGGAAATACAGGAATACAAGTTAGGGAACTGGGCTTTGGTGCGATGTATCTGCCCCGTGCTTCGGTTGAAGAGTCTGACAACATGATCGTGCGTGCTCTTGATCTTGGGATAAACTACTTTGATACAGCTTCTGCATATTCTGACAGTGAAGAAAAGCTTGGCAGGATTCTTTCAAAGAGGGATCGGGATTTTATTATCACCTCTCGTTCAATTTCATATAAAATGGGCCTTGACGCATTTAAAAAAGATTTTGATCAGAGTCTGTGCCGCCTCGGACTTGATATGATAGATTTTTACGGGTTTCATGCGGTTAACCAGCCGGATGAGCTTAAAAAAGTTATGGAGGGGCCCCTTGATTTTTTAAAAGAACTGAAGGAAAAGGGGAAAATTAAACATATCTCGATTACAGGGCATAATGTAGTGACTATGATTGATGCTTTGAAGACAGGAGAGTTTGAGATGTGCATGTTTCCTTTTAACGTAATTGAAAGGGAACCCCTAGACGGGCTTGTTGAGACGGCAGCTGTTCTCGGGGTGGCAACATCTATTATGAAACCCATGGCTGGCGGTGTCATAGACAGTAAAGCTCTTGCTTTAAGGTTTTTCTTTAACTATAAAGCCGGAGTTATCACGCCCGGAATGTCATCTATTCAGGAGCTGGAGCAGAATTTTGATATTTTTGAAAAAAGAGAGCTGCTCTCGGCAAGAGAGCTTAAAAGTCTGGAGGATGAAGTCGCTGTACTTGGGAAGGAGTTTTGTAGACGGTGTTCCTACTGTATGCCGTGTCCAAACGGAATTATGATTCCTTTTGTTCATATGATACACATGAAGTGTTTTGAAAAAGAGATGGATGACAGCGTGTCCTATACCCTCAAACTGGGACAGCAGATGAAGCCTGCTCTTGAAAAATGTGATGAGTGCGGAAAATGTTTTGAAAAATGCCCCTATAACCTGTCAACGCCTAAAAGGGTAAAGGAGCTTCTCGAATTATTAAATTCAATGGCCTCGTAAATATTCATTTGGGGGCAAATATTTTATAAGCAGGTCTAAATCAGCCTACATGGAGTATGAAAACAAGGGCTTTTCTATGATTTTATTGAAAAAGTAATTTATTTAAAGTTTGGACTTGATCTGACATACCTTGCAGCAGATCTCAGACTTCACCTGACATCAATTCAATATTCTATGCAGCAATTCTGAAAATTAAAAAAGTAAATAGTACACATTATCAAAAGTATTATTAACTTTTGCCATTTTCAAGAGTTTGGCACGAACTGTTGACTATTGGTTTTGTTAAGGTTACTTAAGGTTAGTTCAGCTTCTATCCAAAAACGTGAATAGTAACTCTCTTTTCGAAAGTAGAGACAACAGACTAGTAAACAATCAAAGAATAAAATTCCTAAGAAGAAGTATAGTGCAATAGTCATCTGCCTTTCTCCTTAACTATTATTCTTGAAATATTAGAATTGATAAATGATATAATAATAAATACCCCTTGTCTATAGGTGTATCACCTCATTTTATATAGGTGTTCATACCTATACAAATTTGGTGATCCTAACCGATAAAAGTCGAGAAGATAAGGTGATTTTAAAAAATCAGGCAGGTTGAAGAAATTAAGATTACCAGTAGTACTATGAATTTTTGCCATATTCAAGAGTATGGCACGTACCGTTGATTTTGGGTTTTGTTAAGTTTTCGAATGGTTCTAAGAAAAAGACAGGGTGTTTTAATTCCCTGCCTTTTGTGAATCATTAAAACATTCCAACCAACATTCCGGCTCACATTGAGTAAAACCGCAACCTACACAGCCTGGGATATCGCCACATACATCGCCTATGCTGTCACTGTCAGCATCAAGCTGGTTTTGGTTGCAGGTGTCAGGACAGTTGTCAAAATAACCAATTAATCCATCATTGTCATAATCCATTTTATTGCATAACGTATTTTCCGTAAAAGATATATCACGAAATTCAATTACCTCTTCAGTAAAATTATTGAAACTACTTTTAAAATAGTCTCCGCCCACGGTTTCACTAATCAAAGAACCTGCTTCTGCAAGAATATTTTCCTGGCCTGTCATTCCACAGTTGTAAACTTTACCCTGTTCATCTGAGATACATTTATGACAAATTCAGAAGGGTATTATGATTTTGACGATCTTGATGATGGTTCTTATAGAGTTGTTCCGAATAATCCTACTTATCTTTTTAACCCTAAATTTATAAGAGTTGAAATCCCATAAACAATAATTCAGCCTTGTGGTTTCACATCAACGAGTATTCTCATTGGTAAAAACTTAGTTGTAGCAGGTCAATGTTTTAATTCTTCGTCCAAATCGTACAATAGACATTATTTAATCGACTAAAACAACAGTCGCTCTCACTAATATTGGTACAAGCAACTGGGGGAGATCAGAGTTAGGATTTTAAAAATTAAAAAGTTTAAAATACATTTAATTAACTGAATAAATAAAAATATCTCCTCCTGATTTATATACTCCAGGAATTGCTCTATGTTTCCATTCTAATGTAACTTCTGAACCAATTATCTCTACAAGTAAATATCCATAATTCGCTTCATGATAAACTTCAAATGGTGTATAGAATGAGTTTGCTCCATCATAATCATAATCCCCTCTAACCATTCCATCAGTTGCTGTAGCTACAATAAACTGATGAAGGTCATTATCAGGATTTCCATCTCCATCATCAATACGAGCATGATCATAAAAATGATCATGCGCCGAAAAATAAGTCTTCCCACCAGCAAGTTTTATACTATTCCAAAAAGCATCTCTTGAAACTGGGTAATTATCAAGACAATCTGTATGATATTTTTTAAAAGCCGGCTCATGTCCAAATACAAAAATATGTTGAGCTTCATTTTGAGAAAATTGACTATCTAACCAATTTTGGTTAACTTGATGCCAGGGTGTATACTGATCAAGTGCTATAATAAGAATATTATCTCTTGCAACAGAATATGTTACATTTTCTTCTCCTGTTGGACCATTATTAGGTAAGGCATATGGTCCAGAAAATGCAAGATCCCATCCTGCTTTTGTGCCTATTAACTCATGATTACCTCTAACCGGATAAACACCAATTCCTTCATCAAAAAGGGGTTGGGCAACTTCAATCCAATGATCTAACTGTACATCGAGTGTGCCAGCAGCCGGATATCCCCCGACTAAATCTCCAGGAACTAAAACAAACTCAGGATTTTCATTTAAAACAGCATTTACAATTTCAGTAAAAATCAAATCATTAACGCCATCAGGGTCATCAGTCTCACCTCTTGAATCTCCAACAACAATAAATCGATATACTTCATATGAAGTAAAATCATATGATTGAATCACTAACTGAGGTATATGAATACTATTTAAATCTGAATCAAAACCATACCCTTTAAGTTTTGGGACAACTCTATATGTCCCATTATCAAGACAACCAAAAGAATAATAGCCTTCAAGGTTAGTAACAAATGAATCAATCAATTCATCTATTCCACAACTGGTTTTATAAAGTTCAACATTTATTCCAGCTTGAACTACTCCTGTTATTCTGCCATAAATAATATTCTGCGCAGATACGTTTATAGAACACATTAAAATTAGTGTCCCAATAAATATTGCCTTTAGTACCAAAAAACTTTTTTTCATACTTGACCCTCTTGCTAAGTTTTATCATTTTTAAATGTTTTGGTATAAAAATTCTCATAATAATCACACTTTCTTATTAAAGATTGATTTGCCTCACTTAGTTGTACCAATATTAGTGACAGAGCGTTTATTGATTTAGCCATATTAGTTCTATAGTTTTAGGTACAGACGGAAA
>JAHEEI010000296.1 GCA_024640785.1 Pseudomonadota bacterium | reverse complement strand
CAATAGCGGTTTGTAGGGAACATCCTGAAACTTGATAGACATTTCCATCCCCTATGTAACCAAAAAAATGTTGTTAATAATCATACCCAGATTCGGTTTGTCGTCAAAGGGGATTAGGCCCATATATATATTCCTACAATGTCTTGTGTATGGAATTTTTGCTGAAATGAGAAATTCTCACTGCCCCTGCAATTTAAGAAAAAGCCCCCGGTCCGGAGATCGAGGGCTTTAGTGTTTTATGGATGGTGATTTACAAAAAGTATATGCTGTTTCTACTCGGTCAGGCGGTCAATTCTTTTCGTTATTCTCAAATAACCATGCTGCAACTTCACCGGAGTATTGGATTGCCAACGCCATCAGTGCTTTGCTAACTGCCTCGGCCAAAACATAATCTCGAAGAGCCTTATATTTCCATGCTGTCACAGTCCATTCTGATGAGTACCCAGACCCTACCAGTTCCCTGGTTTGACCCTCGGTAAGGACAATGTCCGTTATCAATACTATATTATAATTTTTTTTGACCGGACACACTGTGCCCAGTGAACCACCGCAGAAACTAGGCCATAAGATGGGAGCTGTCCCTTTCCCCCCCGATCTTTGCAGTGCATCCCAAAAAGAACCGGAGCTTTCAATGTGTTCGATGTTCTGCGCAATAACTTGCCACTCCCCAGATAACGGCAAGCACATCGGCAACTCCGGCTTGAATTCAGCAAGAACCTGAGTCAAAAACTCCCGAAATTCAAGACTCTCGCTCCCACCAAGGACCACTTTATCGATAGGGCTACTTGCCATACACCCGAGAGCATCAAGGCTCCGCTTGTCGGATGATTCGCGAAGGTGCTGTATGACCAGAGGGATGATGCGATCTCTCCTCTCAGAGAGATAGTCAAATTGAGAAGGGTCAAGATGTCCTGGGGAGTGCACCAAAAGCGGGTTCGGGGGTTGGGCCATCGAGGCACATCCATAGGAGATAACCTGAAAACAGAAAATTATTGCTGCAAGGATTTTTAAGTGTGAACTATTCTTCCGAAGGCGTGCACGGTCTTGTGCAAGGATTGTGTCATTGAACCTCGCCATTCAACAGAGTCTCCTCCGCCTTGACAGGCCGCACGTCCTATGCCCAGAACCGAACTTACTGTGGCATTACATAATTGAAATTATTATCACGTCTTTAAATCTTTACAACGTATGGCAAAGCGAAAGGCGCTGCTGCACCCGTCTCATAAATCATCTTGCATCGTTTGGAGGGTTTAAGAAGGGCCGATCACCAAAAGTCTTACTACCTCTGACAAATAGGAATGGCCCATCCAGAGCGGAAGGGCCATTTTCGTGTTTGATTGATGGTGATATATGTAAGGCTACCTAATTTGAGAGGTGATCTTTTCATGTTCCATAAACCGCTAATTGTTGAGACTACTACTATCGACTGGTTCAGTCACCTGCGACCACTTAATCCAATATTCAGAAACTGCACCAAATGGGACAAAAGTATGATTCCCCATAGAATACTCATTAATTTTAACAACCAAAGATCCGTCTTCACAATGGTATAGTGTCCTTTTAACCAACCCAAGGAAGTTAGAAATACCAATAATAAAAAATTCACTACGTGATCTTAAATGTATGCCAAGTTTATCACAACTGTAATCACCTTGTTCTAATTGAAATGTATTCTTACTTAGAATTTTATTATCTTCATTTAATTTTGTTTTAACTATAATTTCTATAGTATTATTCGTTTGTACTATTTCTACAACATTACCAATTAAATCATCGACATCTTCTGAAATATGATATTTAGACCTTATTCTATAATCTTCCTTGCTTAAAAGATTGTAAATCAACGATCTATGATCAGAATGTCTCCCCTTGAAATCGTCCATAGAGTTCTCGTCTGGTTCGCCAATATCTAAATAATTACCAGAAATATTCGGGCAGTTACTGGTCTGAAAAGAGTCATTGATTTCAATGCGGGACCAATAAAATGGATACTCCTCAGTATGACCTAAACATGAAGTAGTCGTAAGCAAGGTGACCAAGCCTAACAATGGTAGCCTGATATGAAATGATGATTTCTTCAAAAAATACATATTGATCTTTTTCTAATTGATTTGCATTTTATGAACAAATACAGACAACATTTATTACGATGTTAATTGCGAAGCATTTAGTTGCTTCAAATTAACGACTTTTCAATCGTCAGTATTGTTATTTATCTAAGTCAAAAACTAAAAATCGCCGGCCAGCATATAGCTGACAACAGCGGTTTGTAGGGAACATCCTGACACCTAATGGCCATTGCCATCCCCTGGAAGATTAACAATTTATGTTGCCAATTATACTCTGTTAAAAGATGACGTCAAAAGGTAGGAGATTCTTATTTATATTCCTACATTGTTCTGGGTACTCAGATTGGCAGAGCTGCGAAATTCCTAATACCCCTGATTTTCAAGAAAAGCCCCGGAATCTCCCCGGAGTCCAAACCCCGCCCCGGAACACCAAAGACATCATTCCCTGAACACTCAAATTGTCGAATAGAAGGATACTTCGGACCGGAATAGGCCCGGAGGACAAAAAGAAAGAGCGACC
>JAHEEI010000295.1 GCA_024640785.1 Pseudomonadota bacterium | reverse complement strand
AAAACAAGGATACTAAAGACTATTGAAATAAGGGCTTCTTTTTCGGAAAGGGCAAAGTTCTTTGCCGCTCCATAAACAAGAAAAGGGTAAACTAAAAAAAACAGAATTATATAGAAATTGAACGCATAGCCGTCTGAAATAAAAAAGGTTAAAACATAAAAAAGAAGTTCCCATGCCTTGTTGTCCGCTGCAAAAAGAACTCCAGCAGGGTAGCCGGCTAGCAAAAAAGGATCATACCCCCATGTTTTACCAAAAGACAGAAGCGTTTCCTTGGCAGACAGACAATGATATAGATGCATCGCATAGTCATCGTCATATAAAGGAGATCCGTTTAACAAACAATCAAAAGGAATAAGAGCGGTTATGGAATAAAGGCCATGCAGTAAGACTATTATTAGAAAAAACCATACTGTCTTATTTGATAATTGATTATTATCCATGATGATTTGTCAGGGGAAGCTTGAACACTATCTTGATTCTTTTTGTCAAAGGGACAGCCATGCTTAAGGCTTTATAAGCTATAGAATAAATTTATATTTTCTTAGTTCCCATCTTTTTTTACTGGATCCATAGCTTTAGTTTTAAAGACATATGACAGAACCGCCAAGCCTGCTTTTATATAGCTAGCTATCCTTTCAGGGTGTAATATGCCGAAGACGGCATATCGAAGAAGAATTTTGGGCCTGAGATAAAAAGCCCGAAGCATTTTTTTATGCGTTGCTATTAGTTGTTTGGAGCTCAGTCCTTTAGGGATAAATGCGGGCTCCCAGAATCCGAGTTTGTTCCAATCTTTTTCAAACTTTCCATAGCTTTCCGCTTTGTCGAACAGCTCCGATCCCGGCATAGGCGTGCAAAAAGTTGAATGAAAATCCTTTAATCCGCTTGAAACGGTAAAATCCATGGTTTTTTTCATTGATTCAACTGTCTCGCCGGGACAACCGATCATAAAATAACCTCTTGAATGAATCCCAGCTTTATTTGTTAATTCAATAGCCTTAAGGTTTTTTTCTACCGTCGTCCTTTTATTGAGGTTGTTTAGAATTGTCTGATCGCCACTTTCTATTCCAAATGCAATCTGCCAGCAACCCGCTCTTTTTATAAGCTTTAAAAAGTCAGAAGTAATCGTTTCATTTCTTGCAAGGCATGACCAGCTTATGTTATAGTTCTTCTTTAATAACCCCTCACAAATGGCAGTAACCCTTTTCTTGTCCAAGAGAAAATTATCATCGTAAAAAAGAATGTCTCTGGCCCTGTAATTTTTGACAAGTAAGTCAATCATTCCAAGAGTATATTCAGCACTGTGCCCCCTGTACTTTTCACCGATAAAAGGTCTAGCACAAAAAAGGCATTTACCGTTGCAGCCTCTTGAACTGACGAGAGAAGCACAGGGAAGTCTTAAATAACTATGGCTTGAAGGACGGTAATATTTTGCAAGATCCGGCAACAGGTCAAATGCTGGATATGGCAGCAGGTCGATATCTTCTATGGGTCTTTTAGGCAGGGTTAATAACACATCTTCATGATCTCTAAAGACAATGCCTGATATTTTTTCTAAATCACGTGGGTTAGCATCGGTATTTAAAATATCAAGGATTGTAAGCTCCCCTTCATTTATAACACCTATATCAAAAGCAGGAAATTCTTTCATGGTTTCTACGGGAAGTGCGGAAACGTGGGCACCCCCTAGTATTACAGGCGATTTTATACCGATATCTTTTATTGCCGTTGCAACGCGATATGCTCTTATTATTGAAACAGTTGGGGCTGTAACGCCAATAAACCTTGGACGACATTCTTTAACAAGAGAAACAGTTTGATTAATGTCTAAATCTTGGACCGGGGCATCAAATATTTTTACGGAAAAGCCTTTGCTTCTGGCAGATGAGGCTAGATAGCATAAACCCAGATTAGGTGTATTACTGCCAAGTGCCGCAAACTTTCCGTAACGCTCTTCCATTGTCAGAGGAGGGTTTATGAGGACAAGGTCTAGGGACATAAAAAAATCTATCCTTTATTTCTCTTTAGGTGAAAACTGCTAAAGTTTGATAACTTTGATAGTTTATTGCATAGCAAGTATAGATGGGCCACGGTTATAAGTCAATAAAAAAGCTATTGAATGTGGTATCAAAAAAAATGTGGCTAGCTTTTCATATGAAAGCATTAAAAATATCGTTTATAAATTCGGTTTTAAAAAAGAAAAGATTCTTTTGGGTCCGAGTCTAATGACATTTTATTTTGAAGGTTAACGAACATATTGTTTTTATTGACATACCTGAAATCAGAATATATTATCCTAAAGCACAGAACAATATATCTCTGTCTTTATTAGAAATATGCATAATTTGTTAAAAAAGCTGAGAGACTTTTTCTTCGTGACAAGTATAATGCCCGATATCTTTCTGTAAACCCAAAAGGAAAAGATGTTCCTTCTAAGGATTCCGCACAATTAACATATAATAGCCAGTTAAAAGGGCAACTATGGAACCGAATAAATCAGCAGTTTTTATAAGCATTATCATTCCTGTTTATAATGAGGAAAAAAGGATAGAAGCTTTTTTAACGGATGTTGTTACTTTTCTTGGTGGGCAAAC
>JAHEEI010000104.1 GCA_024640785.1 Pseudomonadota bacterium | reverse complement strand
TGACGTCCGGATAGTTGAATAACCTTACGCGTTCTGTTCTTTAATATGCTGGAGGTTTGAAAGCTTGAAGTAGAGGCCTTTTTCCCTCATCAGCTCATCATGTGTGCCTGACTCATGGATGCTCCCTTTATGCAGGACTAAAATTTTGTCAGCTTTCTGTATGGTGGAAAAGCGGTGAGCAACGACAAGGGAGGTTCTTTTATGGGTGATCTTATCCATGGCGTTCTGGATCAGATCCTCTGTGATGGGGTCGATATTTGAGGTTGCTTCATCAAGTATTAGAATTCTAGGGTTTATTAAAACAGCACGCGCAAATGAAAGAAGCTGCCGTTCTCCTGTTGAAAGAGTTTTACCTCCTTCCATAACGTTTTCATTGAGTCCTTTGGGGAGTTTTTTGACCAGTTGGTCTGCATTAGCTGTTTTTAAGGCCCTGAATATTTCTTCATCTGAAAAAGAATCATTTCCTAGAGTAATATTGGAACGTATCGTACCTGCGAAAAGAAAAATATCCTGCAATACTAGGCCGATTTTTCCTCTTAAAAATGCTTTTTTCATCTTCTGAATATCAACACCATCTATTAATATCTGGCCGCTTTTAATATCATAGAAACGCTCTATGAGGCTAATGACAGTGCTTTTACCGGTTCCAGTAAGGCCCACGATTGCAACGGTCTGGCCGGGATTCACAGTAAATGAAATGTTTTCAAGGACCGGTTCATCCTTGTTATACCTAAATGACACATTTTTAAACTCAATTTTCCCATCATTAGATTCAGGTATTACCGGATTGTAAGGGTCATTTATAAGTTCATTATTGTTCATGAGCAGATAGATGCGTTCAAGTGATGCAAGCGCAGACTGTATAATGTTATATTTTTCAGCCAGATCCTGGATGGGCCTGAAAAACATCCGCATGTAATAGAGAAATAAAACCAGTGTTCCAATAGTTATTTTTTCTTGGAGCGCTTCTCCGCCGCCATACCAGATAATCAGGGCTGTAACAAAAAGCCTGATGCCGTCCACAACAGGATTAAACACAGCGAATATGATAGTCTGTTTCATATTCGCAAGATAATTTTCATTGTTTAACTTGTTAAATGATAAGATGTTGAACTTTTCCCTGCAGAATGCTTTTACCACAGCTATGCCGGTGATGTTCTCCTGAATCTTAGAGTTCATGGCTGCAATTTTTATTCTCACAAGTCTGAAGGCTTTTCTTGATTTGATGCTGAAGAAAGTTGAGGCAATTATCAAAACAGGTATTAAAGAAAAACAGACCAGCGCCAGTTTCCAGCTGACCCAGAATAAAACACCCATGATGCCGATGATAAGCAAAATGTCCTTTAAGATATTTGCAAAAATTGCATTGAACATTTCATGTAGATTTTGGACATCATTTGTAGCTCTGGTGACCAGTCTGCCGACCGGGTTACTGGTAAAGAAAGCATGTGATCTGGACTGGATATGTTTAAAAATATCTATGCGGATCTCGTGCATGATTTTTTGACAGGCAAATTCAACAATAAATATCTGAAAAAATGTGAAAATAAAGCTCGCAACAAGAATACAGATAAAATAAAAGGTGATCGTTAAAACCCCCTTGAAATCTTTCTCTCGGATTATCTGCAATTCATCTTTTTTAAGTTTTTTTAGCTTCTCATAAGTAATGAAAATCTTCTTTTCTGAGACAAAGATTAGTTCTTTATTGTTTTGCGTAATATTTTCTATCTGTGGGGTTCGCTCGGTATAATAATATTTTTCTGGCGATAAAAAATTATTTTCACGAAGTAATTCTAAAGTATTTTCAGGAATGGCTTTAAGGTTTTCATTAATTACAAAAAAAGTATATTTGTCTGCTGTTGGAATTAGAAGGTCTTTTTGTTTGTTTAATAAAACTTCTGGTAAAGTAGAAGAAGTATTGAAGGAAAGTTTTTGTGCTGAAACCGTAATATGACAGTCCAATGTAATTTTTAGAAGTTGAGGAAGAATAAGATCAGACCCAATAGCAAAACAGGCAAGGACAATGGTAACGCACATGGTTGCCTTATATGAATTAAAGTATTTTTTAAAAAAGAGGATCAGCTTAATGCTGTTTACCGTAGAGTTGTGTTGCTCTTCATGATGAATTTTATCGTTTCTCATTGTATATATTTATTCTGTTACAGTTCGTTTTCCAGCTGCTGCATTAGATGCAGGTCTCTATAAAGCCCGTCTTTTTTTATAAGTTTGTTGTGGGGTCCCTGTTCTGTGATCCTGCCTTCTGAGAAAACCAAAATATTATCTGCATGTTTAATAGAAGCGATTCTATTAGATACGATTATAGTGGTTTGTTTGTTCGTTGCTGATTTAAGTGAGCCTACGATTTTTTGCGTGGTTGAAACATCAAGTGACGATAATGAGTCGTCAAGGATCAAAATGGGAGTCTTTTTAATAAGTGCTCTTGAAATGCAAAGTCGCTGTTTTTGCCCACCCGAAAGGGTGACTCCTTTTTCTCCTATCTCGGTATCAAACCCGTCTTTAAATTCCATGATTTCATTATACAGCTGCGAGATTTCTGCGTTTTCTCTGATTTCTTGATTTGTAGCTTTGGCATTGCCAAACAAGATATTGCCCTCAATAGAATCTGAGAAAAGGAAGCTGTCCTGCGGCACATATGAGATATTCGATCTCAAGTCAGAAAGGGGGATGTCTTGGATATTTTTTCCATCAATAAATATGGTGTTTTCCGGTGGGGTGAAAAAATTCTGAATAAGGTTTAAAAGTGTTGTTTTTCCCGATCCCGTTTTGCCTGTAATGCCTATGGTTTGCCCATGTTTGATTTTAAGGTTTATATTTTTTAATGAGGGTAGGGAAGCATTTTTATAAGAGAAGGTAAGATCCTTTATCTCAATATTTCCTTTTAATCTAAGGTTAGATTCTATTTTAGATGAAATAGATTCAGGTTTGGCTTCAAGGATTTCATTAATTCTTATCATTGAAGCTGAAGCACGCTGGAACAGATTAACCACCCAGCCAAGCGCCATCATAGGCCAGGTCAGTATCCAAATATAGCTTGCAAATGCGACAAAATCACCCGGCGTTATCTGGTTTAAAAGAGCCATTTTTCCACCAAAATAGAGAAGCACGCAGACACTGAGATTTGAGAAAAGTACGATTAAAGGAAAGAAAAGCCCGAGAATTTTAACAAGGCTTATATTTTTATCTATATATTTTCTGCTTACATTGGAGAACCTTTTTAAGCTGATGTCTTCGTTTATATATGCTTTAATCACTGATATCCCGGCAATGGTCTCTCTAACGGTTTCTGTTAAGGTTGAAAAAGAGGCCTGGACTGATGCGAAGCGGTGATGAAGCAGACTGCTTAAGCGCCAGGTGACAAGTATTATAAAGAACATCGGGGTAAGTGAGAGAATTGTTAGTAAAGGGTTGATGTATGTCATGAAGGAGATGGAAGCTATCCCTAAAAAGATTGTATCAAAAAGAGCAACTATTCCGATGCCGGTAAACATTCTTACGGCATCAAGATCATTTGTCATTCGGGCCATTAAGTCGCCGGTTTTTCTTTCCAGCAGTGCAGTCATCGGAAGTTTTATGATATGAGAAAATATTCTGTCCCTAAGTTCCCTTTCAATTCTTCTGGAACTGCCGATTATGCAGTATCGCCAGCTGAACCGGAACATAGCTGTGACAAGACCTATGGATGCGATAATAAGACCGTAGTTAAGAAGTTTTTGCTTTGAATAAATCCCGCTGGCAAGGATGTCCACGGCATTTTTAACAATTATCGGAACAACCAACTGAAGGGTGTCTACGATTATTAGACAAAAGAACCCGAAAATAAAATATTCGAGGTTATTATAGACGTCTTTTTTTAAGGTTCTAAACTGTTTCATAACCTATCTATCATATCATATATTTCAGCAAGCGTTAAAAACATTTATATGAGAGGTGGTGTTCCGGGAGTATTTCTGAAAGTGGGACGGGAAAAACTTAAAATCTGTTATTATTAAATTTTTAGGAAAATAGCTCTGTTATTAAGGTCTATTGACAATAAATAATTAATACGGTACTCTATTTTTACAAACGCAATAAATGGATGGCCTTACTCGGTCATCCATTCTTATTTTAAAGATGCAATAAATTAATTCGGAAATGTAGGATAAAAAAGTACCTAAAAGGAACAGTTTTTTATGAGTGACAATGTAATGACTAAAACCGGTTATAAAGACCTTAAAGAAAAGCTTAAAAAGATGAAGTCAATTGACCGTCAGCAAATAATCAAGGAGATCCAGGTGGCAGCTGCCCATGGAGATCTTTCTGAGAATGCCGAATATGATGCCGCAAAGGAAAAACAGAGTTTTATAGAAGGAAAGATAAAAGAAATAGAACAAAAAATCGCTTCAGCACAGGTGATTGATATAACAACACTCTCATCAGACAGGGTTGTTTTCGGCGCGACAGTCAAGCTTGAGGATGAGGACAAAGGCGATGAGGTTGTATATAGCATCGTCGGTGTGGATGAAGCAGATATAGCAATAAATAAAATATCTATAAGTTCCCCTATTGCCAGGGCGCTTATTGGAAAAGAAGAAGGTGACCGTGTCCAGGTAAGAGCCCCGGGTGGGGTGAGAAACTATCTTATTCTTGAGATAACCTATAACGAGGGGAGGTCTAAATGAAGTACTGCCCAGAGTGCGGATCAGAGTATTTTGATGAGATAAGCAACTGTACCGGATGTAATGTTGATCTTGTAAGCAGTTCTGACTGGGAGCGTATTGTTAAAGAAAGACAGTCGGAGGATGATGAGGTCTTTGTGAATATAAAGACTTTGGAAAATCAGTTTGAGGCAGATGTAATAAAAGATATTCTTGAAAAAAATGGCATTCCGGTGTTAGTAAAAAGTTTTCGTGACACTTCTTTTGATGGTATCTTTGAATCTCAAAAGGGTTGGGGTGTTATTATGGTGCCCGATGAGTTCAGAAAAAGGGCCAATGCTGTAATTAAGAATATTAAATAAAAAAAGAAATAGTTTCTATTATTATTTATTAATAATTTCATATCATTCGGAAACTTTTCTTGTTATCCCGAATTTTTAAATCCTGTATTAATTTCATTTCCTGTTTTCAATCAATATAATTATATGTTAGATTGTTCAAAACCGTCCATTTCCCAGACAGCATCATTCTTATGGCTAAAATAGTATCTCAAAAAAAGATAAGAGCCTTGGGAATTGATCCCGGACTTGCTTCAACAGGTTACGCAGTTGTTGAAGCTCTGAATAAGGGCGGGAATCTCAGGGACTGGGGTAGCATAAAGACCAGTTCTAAGAAGCCCCTGCCTTTGAGACTTCAGGAGATATATTCAGAAATTCATGGATTAATTAACAAATGGAGTCCATTGCTTCTGGTTATTGAGGATGTTTATGTTCTTGACAAGTTCCCTAAAGCTGCGATACAGCTTGGTGAAGTAGTGGGTGTCATATTGCTTGCAGCGCAAAATAGTATGGTAGAAACTCTTAGGATTCGTCCGACAGAGGTGAAGAACTGTTTAACAGGAAATGGGAGAGCTTCAAAAATAAATGTTTCCGATTCGGTAAAAAGAATCTTTTCCATTAAAAAAGATATTAAGCCTGACCATGCATCAGATTCTGCGGCATTGGCACTGGTCGGACTTTCCAGAAAAGGATATTTTAACTTTTAGTAATAATTGCAGAGGGTTAGTTGCTGAGATGATCCGCTATATCAAGGGAATTCTTATTGGAAAAGAAGAGGGCAAAATTGTTGTTCTTGCCGGAGGTGTCGGCTATGAAATACTTCTTCCTGAAATAGTATGGCAGGCCTTTCAGACTAAACAGGTTGATGAAGAAAAGGAGGAGGTGGAGCTTTATATATCATATCATCAGACGACTCAGCAGCCGAAACCTCTTCTTGTTGGATTTACAAATGAGATAGAACGAGAGTTTTTTGAGCTTCTTATTCAGGTTAAAGCGATTGGCCCAGTTAAAGCGTCCAAGGCGCTCACCCTTCCGGTGCCGGTTATCGCTGCTGCAATTGAAGAAAGAGATGCAGCAACAGTTGTGAAGCTCAAAGGTATTGGTAACAGAGCGGCGGACATGATAATATCTGAACTTCATGGCAAGACAGGGAAATATGCACTTCTTAAAGAAAAGGGCAGGCCTTTTCCGGAAGCTCATGATATCAGCAAACAGGTTCTTGATGTTCTGGTGAAACAGCTCGGGCACAGCCGGTCTGAAGCAGTGAAAATGGTAGAGTCTGCTGTCGAAAGAAAACCGGATGCATTATCACCGGAAGAAATTTTTGAAGAAGTATATCGTGGAATAAAGGGCAGTTAACACTATGGAAGAAGAAAGAAATATTCCAGATGCTGAAAACGATGAGCAAGAACATATCATTCCTGATCTGCGTCCTAAAGGGTTTACCGAGTATGTGGGACAAAAGCAGGTTGTAGAAACACTTCAGATTGCAGTTAAAGCTGCGAAGAAGAGAGATGATGTGCTTGACCATGTGCTTCTTTACGGTCCGCCTGGTCTGGGTAAAACAACAATGGCTCATATCATATCCAATGAACTGGGAGTGCCGCTGGTCCATACTTCCGGTCCTGCACTTGAAAAAGGCGGGGACCTTATAAGTATTTTAACTCATATGAAATATGGGAATGTTCTTTTTATCGATGAGATCCACCGGCTGCCAAAAGTGGTAGAGGAATTTTTATACTCTGCCATGGAGGATTTTGCTGTTGATATAATTTTTGATAAAGGGATGAACGCCAGAAGCTACCGTGCAAAGCTTGAACAGTTCACACTTGTCGGTGCGACTACCAGAGCAGGGCTTCTTTCACCGCCTCTAAGAGAGAGATTCGGTATACAGCGGTCTCTTGATTTCTATACTGATGAGCAGCTGCAAAAGGTGATCATAAGATCTGCGGCTATTCTTGAAGTTGAGATCGATGCAGATGCAGCAATAGAGATTGCAAAAAGATCCAGAGGAACACCCAGAATAGCAAATCAGCTTTTGAGGCGTGTCAGGGATTTTGCACAGGTGCGTGCAGAAGGCAGGATCACAAGACAGGTATCATATGATGCACTGCTTCTCGAAGGCATAGATGAAATGGGGCTTAATCTTTTTGATGTCCGTTTCCTGAATATAATTATAGACTTCTATAATGGCGGTCCGGTCGGACTTGAGGCCATAGCCGCAACGCTTCAGGAAGAAACAGATACTTTGATTGATATGGTAGAGCCGTATCTGTTAAAGGCAGGGCTACTTATGAGGACATCATCAGGAAGAAAAGTAACAGGCCTTGCTTATTCACACCTTAAAAAGACTCCCCCCAAAAAAAGTTCTGTTCAGCTTGAATTGCCAAAATAATTTTTAAAATAAC
This sequence comes from Pseudomonadota bacterium, assembly GCA_024640785.1. GTDB lineage: Bacteria > Desulfobacterota > WTBG01 > CAIYCZ01 > CAIRTM01 > JAHEEI01. The sequence goes on along the minus strand of JAHEEI010000104.1, from coordinate 1,722 downwards.
GCTTATATATAACAACAGGGTAAAGTTAAATCTGGCTGGTTAATTGTCGCCTGTGATTTGTGTCGGAGCTGCACATAATATCAACTTATCCTTACGGGAAGCAATAAAGTTTATTAATGAACCTGAAAAAAGGCCAAAACAGGGACAGTAAGAGATTGTGTATTTTAATCTCTGGGACCATGTCTTTGAACAAAAGTTTTTGAAGTGCGGTTTTATTTTACTTAGGGGATATGTTCGTACAAGAGTTAATTCCCAAAAGTATCTGTTTAACATCAAATATCTGCTGTCCAAAAAGTTCAAAATCTGGGCCAAAAGAACATTTTGCAAAAAACTTTCCAAGCCCGACAAAATAAAGCGTCCGGGCTACTTTTTCCGTATCATGTTTTATAAAGTCTCCGGCTTTAATCCCTTCTTCAAGAAATATCTGAATACAATGAATGGAGTTCTTATAATATTCTTTTATAACTTCTTTTACTTTCGGATTGCGTGCGCTTATCGATACAAACTCGACCATAAACCTCAAGAATATATCGTCTTTTATTAGCGCTTTAGATTCCCTTTTTATGAACATAATCAGGCTTTGTCCCGGGCTGGTGGAGCCTGCAGAAGATTTCAGGGCTAATTGTTTAAAGTATTTCTCTCCACGGTATTTAAAGATAGCTATAAAAAGCTCGTCTTTTGATCTAAAGTGATAATAGAGTCCCCGTTTTGTTATCTCTGCCTTTTCAGAGATCATATCCATCGAAGCTTTGTAATAACCATATTCTGTAAAACAGACAATGGCTGTATTTAATATTACTTCTTTCCTATTTGCTCTTGGTTCAGAATGCTTCATTTTTTAATCTCTTTCATCTTTAAGTATACTGTGTAGTGTAGTATGAGATTATTTCATGTCAAGGGTCAATAATTTCATGTATTCTAGCTGTGACTCCTCTATCGACTCCTGACAGCACCCCGCAATCCAAAACAAGAAAATAGCCCTGGAAGAATTAAACAAGAATGCTTATTTGATAGCTTAATATTTTTGCCTTAAATATTCAGTAAAGATACTTGCAGCTGCATCAAATATTTTTTCTTTTCTATTCACTTTTTCTGTCATGGTTGTCTTTATATATACTACTAAGTATAATGAATATTTTAAAATATAATTTTTTACTGTCAATAAATTATTTTTTAAAAAATTTTAGCAATAAAATCTATTTACATTTAATTTATAATAAGAAAGGCGATCAATAAAGATTAATTGTCTTTCCTTTTTCCTCCTTAAATTTATTAAAATAATAAAAAAATAATTTCAGCTATTGAAAATATAAAATAATTTTTTTGACAATTAATTTTATAATGCTATTCAATAAGATTATATAAATATTAACCTTAAATCTTAAATATTATCACTTATTGAATGTTTTATTATTAATTAAAATTTAATGTATTCACTTAAGCTATTACCCTAAATTCTGCCTAAAATTTTAAGCATCTGGTTTAGGAAGTAAAATGAGCTTGAAAAATAATAACAAATCAAAGTTAAGCCCATCTCAACCCCGACATTTAGGTTGGGAAAATACTCGTATGATCTTTTTAGTTGTGGTTCTGGGGCTGGGTTGACCTGCCCCAATTAGTTGTACCAATATTTGTGAGAGAGTGATTGTTGGTTTAGCCATCTTGGCTGTATAGTTTCCGGTGCCGGGGGACGATAACCCAGTGAACTATGCGGTCTCACTG
>JAHEEI010000103.1 GCA_024640785.1 Pseudomonadota bacterium | reverse complement strand
CAACGATTAAAAGTCTGGGTTTATGGATAAAAGCTGATGCCATTACCAGACGCTGTTTCATGCCATGAGAAAAACTTTCTGTTAAATTATCAATATAATCTTCCATTTCAAAAAGATTCAGTAAGGGGTCAAGACGTTTGATGATTTCCTCTTTATTAAGGGCATAAAGTCTGCCGACAAAGCTTAAAAACTCCCTTCCTGTGAGTTTTCCATACAGAAAAGGCCTGTCTGGAATGAACCCGGTAATCTTTTTAACCTCAGTTGGATTTTCTTCCATGTTAAAGCCATTAACAAAAATACTGCCTGAGGACGGTTTTATCAGCCCGGCCATCATTTTTATAGTTGTTGTTTTTCCAGCGCCATTTGGACCGAGAAAGCCAAAAAGTTCTCCCTTTGCAACCTTTAGGGAGACATTGTTTACTGCAATTACTGTTGGATATTTTTTGGTTAAATTCTCAAGCTTAATCATTTTTGCTCCAATACTTCTATTTCAAGTCTTCCCACAAGATTTAATACCCCTAGCTGATCTTCCATTTCTCCCTCAAAAAATTTAATATGAGTGACATCCGCAGGAAACTGTTTCAGGGTCGGATCAATTGTTATCCACCTGCCCAAAAATATTTCCGACCAGGCGTGATAGAAAAAACCCTCATTAACATATACAATACCAGCACAGATCCTTGCAGGAACTTGTATGGCCCTGCATAATGCCGTAAATAAAACAGCATGTTCATTACAATCACCTTGTTTTGATTTCACAACTTCAAGCGCACTCGGAATACTTAAAGTGGGCTTCTTTTCAATATTTGCATACACCCACAGATAAAGCTTATTTACTGCCTTTCTGGCATCGGTTTCTTCTTTTAAGATATTTTTAGCAAGTGTTTTTATTTCATCATCATCACTTTGAATAAGCATCGTAGGTTCAAGATATTTATTCATGCCTGTACCCTTAAGAGGCAAGACATAGGTATCTTTGCGTGTCAAACGTTCTGCCTTAATCTCAATCACTTCCCCGTTTTGTGACTGTCTGCCACCGGCAAGGTCAAAGTCATTGATATTAATATTTTTAATCCTTAGTTTTAAGTATGTAAGACCTTTTAAGATTATCTTTTTATCAACTTCTACTGCGGTCTCAGATATTAAGTCAACTTTGTCACCATCAAATTTTTTCAAAGCTTCTTCTTTTGTTTCTCTTATTAGAAGTATCCCAATTGGACTTTCTTCTTTTAAGGTCTCTCCCTGTTCATCAACCCAGGTATAAAGTTCTATTCCGTTAAAAACTTCTTTTATTTTAAAACAATTAATCTCTTTTCCCTGGATCGTAACTTTGTCTTTAGAAACAACCATAACCTCAATGGCTCTATTAGAAAGTGTTATCGGATCAAAGATTACTCTTTTAAAAGAGATTCCGACCTTAAGTCCTTTTTTTAAAATATAATATTTAAGACCGGTTGAAAGTATTGGCTTATCCTTTAATTGCAATTCCTTGGTACTCTTTTTGCCCCCGGAAACTATCATCAGTTTCAAAACGTCATTATTGAGATTTCCATAAGCTATAAAACTGATTACTCCTGATTTTATTCTGAAACTGAAGCTCACTAAATTCATCTCTCTGTCAGTAACAGAATTTATCTTGCTTTCTATCTTCTGTGGAACCCCCATAACCTTCATGTTCATAAACATGTTTTCAGTTATTTTATACCCCTCTTCCATTCGCTTTATTTCAGAAAATGAATAACCAACCTTCTTTTTTTTAAGATAAAGACCTGCCCATTCTTTCCTGCTCTCAATATCTTCCACAAGATATTTTTCTTCAAAGAATAAATTAGAGCCGGTAATAACATTCTTCTTTATTAAAATAGCCATCATCACAATCCAGACTGCAACAAACACTATTCCTAATATTCTGCCTAAATGTTTCACCATAAGATCACCTTATAATTAAAAAGCCCTGATGCTTATTATGGCTTCAGGGCTTTTTAATTATAAATTACTATATCGCTAACCTGTTAAGGTTCGTTTTTATTTATTCTTTCTCTTAGTTCCTTACCCACTTTAAAAAATGGTCGTTTCTTGGGCTTTATCTCTATCGGTTTTCCTGTTCGGGGATGGTTTCCGGTTCTTCCAATATATTCACGAACTTTAAAACTTCCAAAACCGCGTATTTCTATGCCTTCACCTTTGACCAGAACTTCTGACATTCTATCAAAGATCTTATTTACCGCGATTTCTGCAATTTTCGGCTGAATTTTTGCCTCGTCAGCAAGCATTTCAATAAGTTCTGATTTTACCATTTGTTCCCTCTTAATTTTGTGTCCGTGTTATAAATAATTATAATTGCTTTCTTTTATAGCCAATAGAAAAGATTATGTCAATTAAAAGTTGCTATATTACCTGTTTTTTTAATTTTTTCAAAAAATTCTATTAATTCTATTGCCGTTTCACTGGAATCAAAAACAATACTGGATTCATGATTAGAAGTTAGAGCATTGTATGTCCAGTTAGTACTCCCAATTACAATTATTTTTTCATCAATTATAAGAAGCTTACTATGAGTTGTAATCTGTTCCGTATCGAATATCACCCCAACACCGGCAATTGTTAACCTTTTAGCAGTTTCAAGGTTCCTTTTTGTTGTTTTGTCACTTTTCTGCCGGATATCAAGGATCACCTGAACATCGACACCCCTCCTTTTAGCCTTAATTAATTCATCAATAAGCTGATTACTGGGACTATTTTTAAATTTTTTATAATAAATTGCTTCAAACATAATCATTTTTATAGATCTGTTTGAGGCATTAATCATTTTTTTTAATTCAGGAAAATAGTCTCTATCAAGCAGCAGCCGAAGATTACTGGCCTGTAATGCCATACAGGTTGAACCGGAGAAACATATTAGTCCTGTCAGAAATACGAAAAACCTAATAAATAAATTAAGTTTATTAATATAATTAATTATAATATCATTCTTTTTCATAACTATCATCTATGGAAAAAGAATCATCTCCAGCAATACTATAATCCTCCTCAAACCACTGACTCAGATCAATAAGCCTGCATCTTTCAGAGCAAAAAGGTCTAGAAAAATTTTCCTTTGAATAAACTGCTTTCTTTTTACATGTAGGACATTTAACTTTTAGAATCTTTTTTTCAGCCATTTTATCTGTAAATTTTTTCAATATATTCTTTTACGCTTTTGTCCCAGGTAAATTTAGTTTTTTGAGCTGAACTGCAGATATTATTCCATTTTAAAACGTTATTTTCCTTCATGTCAACAGCAGCAATACATTTATCAACAAAATTATCAATTTTATCCTCAACAGTATTCCCATAAAAAACAAAACCATTCTTATTATCTTTTACCGTATCATTCAGACCGCCAACTCCATGCACAACGCATGGCTGACCTTCTCTCATTGCGTACAGTTGGCTTATTCCACAGGGCTCATAAGAACTCGGCATTAAAAAGAGATGCCCGTTAGCATAAAGGATATCTGAACATTCATTTGAATATCCATTTAAAAATATAAAGTTTTCATAATTCAAACTCATTTCAATCAGAAAACGCTCATATTCCTTGCTTCCGGTACCAAGAACAATGTAAACACCCCGGCCTTTTATTGCCTTAAGAATTCGCTGCATTGCCGTAAAATTATTTAACCCCTTTGCCTTTAAAAGATAAAACTTCTGCTCAACAACTCTTCCGATACTTGTCAAAATAACCGGATTTTTATAATCATTAATATTAATTGAATTTAGTTTTCCTAGGGTAAAATAATGTGAGATTTTAAGATAATCACTTTCTGCAGCCCAGCCTTGAACTAGATTTTTAAAATATTTTAAAAGAAGAGAGAAGTTATAAACAGGCATCTGTCTTTTTAATTTATAATCACAGCCATTTAAGATTCCAAAAAGTTTGCCTTTTTTTTGCACGTTCAAAAGGTCTGACTCGAGCCCGTCACCTCCATAGTAGAGTGGAGGATTACTCGGTTTTAATATTTCCTTTGCATATGTAGGTGATACCGTATTAACAGCATCAGCAAGCCTTATTCCAGCAGCCATGGGATTAATACAATCCTGCCACCTTGCATCTGCAAGCAGTGCCCTGTCAAATTTAAAAAGATCAGGATACCACTCCTTAAGAGAAGAACTGTGCCCCTGAAAAGGCCGTATACCCTGAAAAGCTAAGTTATGTATGGTAAAAACAGTCTGATATTTTTTGAGCTCGTTATAGTCCTGATGAAACTCCCTGAGAATCAGCAAAAAAGCCGTGTGCCAGTCATGGAGATGAATAGTGGTAATCTCACCAAAAACTTTATTTTTTATCCCTTCGGCAACCGCCCTTGAAAAAAAAGCAAATTTCGTTGCATCAGTGGCAAACGGAGCATCAGGAGGATCATCACAGTAAATCTTTTTTTCATCTCCGGAACTAAACCCAGTGTAGAAATCTGGGCAATCGATAATAAAATTAACCACTCCGGAAGAATCTATATGTCTGTAACAGACAGCCTCATACATTAAGTTTGAAAATAAAAACTTTATATTTTTAACAGACTTAAGGTTACTAAGTTCTTTATGGAGAAAACCATAGGAAGGCATTACAACACTTACATCACAGTTCTGATTTAAAAGCGCAGCAGGAAGATCACGGATTACATCAGCGATCCCACCTACTTTACCTTTTGGAAGGGCGTCATTTTCTGATGCAACCATTAGAACTTTAATATCTTTAGCTTTCAAAACAAATCTCAAAAGTTTTTAATTTTTTTATAATTTATTAACTACATAATACATAATTAATAAATATTGTCTATATATTCAGTAACTCGTAAAATTACTTGACTACATTTAAAAAACTTTGGTTACAACAAAGAAAGGGTTTACAAAAATTAAAAATAAAGCGAAATGAGTAATCATCCAATATCAATTGATTGTTTAGAGATTATAAGGTTTATAGTTATTATGATAGCTAAACTAGAGGCCTCTGGTAAATTCATCCCGGAGAATACTTTCATCATCAGAAGAAATGACTGATTTAAGCTCGGCAAGGATGTTTTCTTTATCTCTTGGAAGTCTGGCTTTGATGGGAAAATAATTTGAAGCGTGATTTGAGAAAAACAGACAATTTTTTAGATTTGATCCTTCAATCATTATTTTTAGTTCTTTCACAAGTTCAAATTTACCCGGAAGTTCAAACCGGCCGTTTGACTGAAAATCATACAGGACCGTGCCCGGTACAATTATCAAGGTAAGCGCACCGATATAATTTGGCTGCATACGGTTAAGAACCTTTATGGTCTCTTTCGCATGGATAACACTTCTCTCTTTCCCGCCAAGACCAAGCAGCACAGTAACATTAAGTTTCATCCCGACATTCCTGATCCTAGCCGAAGCTTCAATCATCTTTTCAATGGTCACACCCTTTTTAACCAGATCAAGTGTATGCTGATCTCCTGACTCGAGACCCATATAAACATTAGACAGTTTTTTATCTCTTAATTGTCCAAGCTCCTCTTCTGATTTTCTAAGTATGCTTTTGGCATTGGCATAAATCCCGACACGTTTAAGTCTAGGAAATTTCAAACTAAGGTAATCAAGAATTTCAATAAGAAAACCCTGTTTCATTATAAGCGGGTCGCCATCACATAGAAATATTCTTCTGACATCATATAGTGCCTCAGCAGCTGCAGTATCTATGTCATCAAAAATTTCATCAATGAATTTAATTCTAAATTTTTTGTCAATATAAGCCGGACAAAAAGTGCACCGGTTATGTGAACAGCCAACAGTCACCTGCAGGATCAGACTGTCGGCTTCGTTAGGCGGACGAATTATTGCTCCTTCGTAATTCATTTTTTTAAAAGGCGGCTTTTGATCTTCTCAACCATATCTTTCTGCAGCACTGTTTCCTGAGTACCCAGGGTCATGTCACGTAACGTTAACTTCTTTTCCATAACCTCATCAGGACCCATGATAATTACAAAATTTATTAGACGGTTTGCAGCATATGTCAGCTGTTTTCTAAGCTTGATCTTTTCAAAGTATATTTCTGTTTTTATTCCGCTATCGCGTAAAATTGCCGCAGCTTTCATATTCTCCTTCATCAATGGATCATCAAAGCAGGTAATGAGCACCTGGGTATTCCCGTAAACATTTTTTTCTGCCTCTTGTTCCTCCAATACCGTGACAAGGCGTTCAAGACCGAAGGAAGAACCCGTTGCAGGAATCGTATTCTTGGAGAAAAGACCAATCAGGTTATCATATCTACCACCACCGGTGATACTTCCAATTTTAGGCTCTTTTACAATTGTTTCAAAAACCGGGCCAGTATAATAATCAAGACCTCGTGCGAGTGAAAAATCGAATATGTAATTATCTTCGGAAACACCATATGCTGAAAGTGAGTCTCTTATTATCTCAAGCTCTGCCATTCCTTCTTCACCCTCTTCTGTCTGAGCAACAATTGAAGCCATTTCAGAAAGGGGATCACTTCCCACGGAATGATTGATAATAAAATCAGTCAGAGATTTTTCGAGCTTACTGTTAAGGATACCGATATCCGCCAGATCCTTAAGCACACCCTCGGATCCGATTTTGTCAAGTTTGTCAAGGGACCTTAAAAAAGGGGTAAAATCTTTGGTCTGAAGACCACAGCATAATGCAAAAGCATTCATTACCTTCCGGTTATTTATTCTGATTAAGAAATTATCAAAGTCAAGCCTTCTTAAAACAGTATCCGTAATAGCAAGCAGCTCACCCTCCGCATAAACACTTTCAGTCCCGATTATATCAATGTCACACTGGTAAAACTCCCTGAACCTGCCCTTCTGAGGTTTATCCGCCCGCCATACCGGAGCGATCTGGTAGCGTTTAAAAGGCTTGATAAGCTCTGGATAAGCGGATACAACACGACATAATGGAATTGTCAGATCGTAGCGCAAAGCTACGTTTCTGCCTCCCCTGTCTTCGAATTTATATATCAGCTTCTCGCCCTCCTCACCATATTTTCCCTCAAGCGTTTCTGCATACTCAAGACATGGTGTATCAAGCGGTTCAAAACCAAATGATTCAAAGACCTCTGTCATTAAAGAAATTACTCTTTTACGTACTGTCATTTTCTGAGGCAGAAAATCTCTAAAACCTTTTGGTATCTGTGGAACGGTCATTATCTTTCTCCCATTGAGGTGCTATCCATTACAAATTAACCTTTAGTCTGTTCCGCACGTCTTTTAACCTTTTCAACATAAGCATTTATAAAAAAGTCAAATCCTGAGGTTATTAAATCTTTGCAAAAAATATTCTGTTCCGGCTTCATCCCAGGCCTGGAAAAAGATTCAGCAACTCTTAAGGCACTCAGCGCTATATCTTTATAACCCTTTTGATAGTAGTAATATGCGACCTCCTCTAGCCTCCTTATAAAAGTCTTAATTTTGACAGCATCAAAAAAAGCTCTTAAGGATGCTTCCTGAATCTTTTCGATCCTGCCTTCTTTAATAAATTTGGCAGGGTCCTTTTCATCTTTTAAAACTTCAGTTATTTTTACCCATTGTTCCTTAGCATAGTCTGAGGCCAAAAACCAGAAAGTTATATCTTTTTTATTTAACAGACATTTTATGTCATCATCAGAAAGCTCTTTTTCAGCGATCCGGTCTCTTGAAATAAGGTCATATATAAAAGCCTGATGTCTTTCAGTTTTAGCATAAGCAAAAAGGCTGTCCCATTGTGCAATATTAACGGAAACAATGCGTCCGTTATTTTCAGTAAGCCTGCGTGCTTCATCAATAATAAAAGAAGCATATTCAACAGGTATCTTGTAAAATTCAGTCTTTTCATCAGACAGAATTTTTTTTATCAGTTTATTTGCTTCACTTCGGGCAGTTGTCATAACTTCTATTTCTTTTATTCCTTCAATATCATTTAAAAGGAAATTAAATACTTTGTTTTCGTGTGCCGTAACCGGCTTAAGAACAAATATAAATCTGTGCCCCTCAGCATCAATGATAGAACTGTAAGCAGAAGCATCGGCAAGTTCAGCTTTCTTAAAGACTGACTCTTCCTCCTTTTTGTCTGAACCCAGAATGATATTAATACCTTTTTGTTTTAGTGAATGAATAATTCTTTTTATAGACTTTTGTACATCTTTGCTGACTGTACCTTTATATATGCTCTCAATAAACTTAATCGAATCATCAGCATCAAAAGAAACAAGAAACTTGATGACCTTTTCAGCGGCAACAACATCATTTCCGATAGCTTTAATAATGAAATTCAAGGCCTGAAATCCAGTATCTTCAATTACTTCAAGGATAATCCCCTCTTTTTCATTTTCACTTTTCTTAATATAATCCTGAATAAGATCTTCACCTTCATTATCAAACTCTCCGGTTAAGACAGAATGTTTAATTCTCTGGGTCAGGCTTTCAAGATCAAGCAGAGATCTCGCAATTCCGTCATCTAGGATCAGATCACTTTTATTAAAAACATCCAGGATTTTAATCCCGGTCTTAGGTAAAAAGACCTCATTTTTTACAAATTTCTGTAGAAAATTTATGTGATCAATACCCGTCAAATGCTTTAAAAGCTCTAAAATGATCTTCCTTTCTTTTGAGCCCTCTTTTATAAATCTTTTACTTAATATAGAAAGATAATTTTTATCAATCTCGGCAATATCTTCAATCTTATCCTTATAATAAGAATCGAGCTGGGGAGAGTCTGCAACATATTTAAGAATACTATCTATTACTTCATTGATCCTGTTGGCTACAATATTATTTTCCTTTTTTTTTCGCTTTTTTTACCCTTTTTCCCGGCCATTCTAATCGCTTCCCTTCAAGTGTTATTGTAGATTTTAAATAAAAATTATAGATAATTAAAGAGTATAAGTCAAAATCAATTTTATATATAAATTTTATCTTGACTGAAATTAAAAGATATTTTATTATTTTTGGCTAGTTCTCAACCGCTAAAAACTATTGGGGGATCGTATAGCGGCAATACGCAAGACTCTGACTCTTGTTACCCAGGTTCGAATCCTGGTCCCCCAGCCAAAATCTGGTCCCATCGTCTAGTGGCCTAGGACGCCGGCCTCTCACGCCGGTAACACGGGTTCGACTCCCGTTGGGACTATAGCCTTTTAAATTAAGCACTTGAGAAGATTTCTCAGGTGTTTTTT
>JAHEEI010000294.1 GCA_024640785.1 Pseudomonadota bacterium | reverse complement strand
CCTGTTATAACCTGTCAGGGCCTCCAGAAAACGGTTAATAATAATGACCCGACGGTCTGAATCTAAAAAAATAATACCTAATGTCAGGGAATCGAAAAGGCTGGTCAGGTCCAGCTGGCTCAGCAGTGGGGCTTGAGATCGACTTCCCGTGTATGTTTTCTTCTTACTCATACATGCCCTCTCAGGGCAAGAAATTGCCAAGACATGACATTATGTGCAATCAAGCAGTATTATGTTCGTTATCTTAATAGTATGCCTTAGTTGTTAGGAAGGAAGATAAAATAAAAAAAAGGGTTGATACTTGCAGCCATAGCTCTATATGTCACAAATATAGCATATGCCAGTATTTCTACCTAGTACTGTATCATTTTGTTTTAAAATTTGCCAGTTATATCATACAAAAAAAGCTAAACAGGGCTGCTTCCGGGAATTAATCCAGCACCATGTTGAGGTTTCCGGGCTATTTTCAGAATCGGGAGGCAACCTGGCTGCAGGGCTTAAAAGAGAGAATGTTACCAGTTGTAATGGTTACTGGTAAACCCTTTCTATTTCTTTGAAAGTTTCAGGGCAGTGGAGATTCGATTGCAGAGAATAGGGAAGCAGGAATCCGTGCTGGATAAATGTACTGAAGACTTCGAGAATATATGAATATCCCCACAGCAAGTCGTGAAGAATGCTCTTGCTGCTCGTGTTCAATTATTAATGGCCGTGGCCATGGCCGTGGGCTTGTGCAGGGTTAGAATCAGAATCTGATGAAATTGTAACAGCCATTAAACCTAATGCGGTTGCAAAAATAACTCCTTCAATGACGGTTTGACTAACTCCAATTAATGAAGCATTGGCGGCTACTTTTTCAGCTTCACCCGAGGCGGTTACTGTTGTCGAAGTTGCTGCTGCAGGTTTTTCAGCAGCAAAAATGGATGCGAGAGGTGCAGCAGCATAAAAAACAAATGTTCCGATAACTACAAGTGCTGTTAATTTTCGCAATTCTTTGCCTCATTATTTTTTTTACGTTGTCTTGCAAATTTCCGCCTCTGCATATTATATAACATTTTTGCCACTGCTTTCTTTGTTTTTTTGTTTACGCATGAGCATTTCCTTCTGTAAAGTGATCCACAGATTAACACATTGTTCAATTTTGGCCTCCGTCTCTCATTAAGAGACGACAGTCAGGTGATTTTTAGCCGCTGAACAGGAGTAACTTATGGCAAATTGTGAATTTTTAACAAAATGTCCTTTTTTTAATAATAAGCTAAAGAATATGCCAACTGCAGCTGACACAATGAAAAATATATATTGCCGCTGGAATTTTATAAAATGTGCGCGATATAAAGTTGCAATTGTTTTAGGTAGCGAAGAAGTTCCATCCAACTTATTTCCCCGAGATACTGTTAGGGCTGAAAAGATTCTTGCTCAACTTTCCCAAAAATAACTTTCGCAGTTTTCATTGCCGTTTTTGCAAGCGAGTTTGACTCTTTATATTTGGAATATTTGTAAAAATATCTACCCAAATATTACTTGAGATAACAATCATTACAGATATTTTTTTTTACGGGTAAATTACTAATCTAATTTAGCCATTTCCCCATATTCCCCTTTTATCAATAACGCTTGCTCCCTACTCTTATCCTAATTATTTGTAATTATTATATATTGTTTTCCCTGGCGCAGAGGTTCATTTCTTGCATATATAATCTTAAAGGGAGTTTGTGAAAAAGCATTACTGTAAATTAAACATGAATTCATAAGTAAATGATAATTTAGGTATATGCGAATAATAATGGGGCCAGATGTTATCTGCCGCCATTATTAGAATCTTTTCTTATGGAGAAAAAAGATGAGAATAAGCGGCACGCCTCTGCGTGTTCTTATCGTTGATGACGAACCATTAATCCTGCTCGTTCTTTCCATGTTATTTAAGAAAAATGCAGAGGTCAAGACGGTAACCTCAGCCGAAGAGGCCATTAATGAGATTAAGATGCAGTACTATGATCTTTGTTTTCTTGACGTTGTGCTGCCCGGAATGAATGGCCTGGAAGCTATGAAAATTATCAATGTACTCTCTCCGAACACCAAAGTAGCCATTATGACGGGAAGTTCTCTGGACGAGGCCATAAAGATGCAGATCGATGCCTTAGCTTATGAATTTATCGAAAAACCCTTTGAGTTATCACGCATCAGGGAAATAGCTCACAAAGTGGATGCTGCTTTGATCGAGCATTAGACGGTAGGATGAGATTGCATGTCCGGATTGATAAACGCGACTTTATATCAATTAACAGTCTTAAATAATTCCTGAAATATCTCGATGTCCAATAGGCATGTTGCGTCAGATTTTGAATGACAAAACTCAAGATCGTGGTAAGAAAGTTATGCAACCCTGACCAACTGAAGAACAACCATGCGTAGAATCCTATTTCCCATAATACTCATTATCGTTTTTTTAACTCCTAGTTTGACCTTGGGTTGTGGACCTGGTGAGTTGGGACCTTCAATAAAAATAACTATCAAATATTTAGAAAGCAGATTCGCAAGCGGTCCGAGTAGCTTAAAAATTGATGATTGTGATATAGCATACAGATTTCATACAAAAAGTGATAAGGGAGAAA
>JAHEEI010000293.1 GCA_024640785.1 Pseudomonadota bacterium | reverse complement strand
AGATAAATATTTTAATAGTGCCGCAAAAATAAGTCGTGAGACCCTAATTGACAGAGTTCAAAATGATTACACTGTTTTATCAGGAATGATTTTATAAAACTTTCGAAATTATATCGTTAATCCTATTTTAAGGAGGGACTTTTATGACAGCAGAAGTAGAAAAAGTAAAAGAAACCATAGAAATTACCAACATGACCTGTGTGGGATGTGCACGCACCATAGAGAATGCGCTGAGAAAGTTTGACAAAACTGAATGTTCGGTCAGTTTTGCTGATAAAAGTTTTACCGTGGTTTTCCCGCCTGCGGATTATTCAAGGAAGGATTTTGAAAAGGCTGTCGAAGCACATGGCTATAGAGTTAAGGGGAACGAATACTAATTTAATAACTAAAAAATAATATTTTAAGGAGGTATCGCCATGACACTATCAGCAACAGACAAACAGACCACAAAGACCTGTGTCATCTGTGGACAGCAGACAAGTTATCCCATTGAACTTAATGAAAAAATGTACTGTTCCTCCGGCTGCATCAGTAAGTACCGTGCAGAAGTCGGTGAACGTCAGTTTGAAAAAGACTCTCTTAAAACATTTGAAAAAAAGAGGGATACCGGATGGATTCCGGAACGTGCACTCATGTATATCAATATGTGCCAGCGCTGCAGTAAAGATTTAAAAACAATGTGCAAGTCCAATCAGTACGTGAGCGGGCTGAACAGGGAGAAACTGCGGAGTCATGAAACCGTTCCCTGGTGCTGCCATGCCCGTTTTAACCTTTCTTCATCTATGTCTGATGGAACCGTTCCTCTGGAATCAGCTTTAAAGATGCAGGCAATGGCTGAGCAGCTGGTCAAAGACCCTACTAAAAGCCTGGAAATTGTTAAACCTGAGTCATTACGGAATAAAATGGCAAAGGAAGGTGGGTTAAAAGGGGTAACAACCACCATTATAGATATTGCAGCGGCAGAAACGGCAATAAACCCTGAATATAAAAAGGAAGAAGATAAAACGCCGAAAGAAGACGGCGATATCATGATACACTATGCCGCCTGCCTGGAATGTGATCCTGTGTTTGGCGCTGAGTGTGAAGAGCAGGCGGTTGAGAAAGATTTTAATAAGTGTGTTGATGAAGTCAGCAAGATGACACACAGTCTCTGGTGTGAACATACGCTTCAGGCCTTGTCAGCTCTTTTACTCAATAAAAATATGACCCCTGAAAAATTACAGAGTCTTATTAATGCTGCGGAGGAGATTGCAAAGGAAAAGGATGATCCGGGTATAAATACCCGTCATCTGTTTATTGCTCTTGGCAGAGCAGTGGTATAAGATAGGCTATTGTTGGGCAAATTCTATATCTATGTAAAACAAATGTTAATAATATTAATATCCTTTTATATATTTTATAATAGGCTATAATGTATCTAAAAGAAAAAAACGTTAGTATAAAGTATGATGAACATAAGGAATTTAAAATTTTTATCAATTCTAATTATTGTAATGGTTTGGTGCATACCGGCTTTTGCCAGTGTATCCCATATGAACTGTACCTGCTGTACTCTAAAGAAACCATGCTGTGAAGCAGCCAGTCAAAATAAGCTTAAAATTGAAAAGAGTGAATCAAGTTGCTCTCAATGCAAGTGTAAGATCGGTGAAAAAGGCGCTGTTAAGAAAACATATTTGATAACGACGTTACCAGTAAAAAAGAGTGTTGATTTAGATATTTATGAACAAACCACAACAATAGCGCCTGTTTTGGCTGAATCAGGCGCTATTCCTTTAAGACATACGCTCCATTTAAAATTTACGCCTCTATTTATCAAAAATTCAACTTTCCTCCTGTAATATTTTCTTTTATACGAAAATATTTAATCTGTTAAAAAAACATTGTATTACGAATAAAAATTAGTACTATGTCCATATGCACACAAGGGATATGTTCGAATAATTTTTCAATCCATAATTGTATGCTTTGTTTGATGTATTGTAGAAGAAGGAAAAAAATATGAAAAATTATCTTTTAGCAGGCTTACTTAGTATTCTTTATTTTCTGGTAGTTCCTTTTTCAGTATCTGCCCAAAATGTATTATCTCTTGATTCTTTGATCGATGAAGCTCTTGAAAAAAGTCCTTATGTGAAAGTTTTCAAGATGAATAAAGATGCGCTCTGGGAAAGACCTACTCAAGTCAAATCATGGGATGATCCTAAGGTAACCCTGGGTGTAACTAATTTGCCGACGGATGATTTTGATTTTAATAAACAGGATATGACTCAAAAATATGTGTCTGTAATGCAAAATATCCCTTTCCCAGGGATTAGCAGGCTTAAGGAAAAAGCAGCAGTTGAAGAGGCAAAAGGCGCAGAGAAAGAACTTGAAAATATTGAAATCAGAACGGTTCAGGCGGTTAAAACAGCCTATTATGATCTCTACTTTGTGTATAATGCTATAAAAATAACTGATGAAAACATTGATCTGATGAAAAATTTTGTTGAGCTCACTCAGACAAAATATGAAGTTGGAAACGGTCTCCAGGAGGATATTTTAAAAGCTCAGGTGGAGCTATATAGGCTTCAGGAAAAGATGATTAATCTTAAACAAAAAGAAGCATCAATTAAGGC
>JAHEEI010000292.1 GCA_024640785.1 Pseudomonadota bacterium | reverse complement strand
GAAAGAAAATATCTGATCCAGGGAAGGCCAATTTATAAGGCAAGTTATGAAAAGCTGTAAAGCTTGAAAGCCTTATTCACCACAGAGATACAGGAAGCACACGAAAAAGCTATATTTTTTTAACGCTATGCGCTCTGCCTTTCCTGAACTTAGTCGAAGGACCCTATTCCAGTTAAATGAATAAAGGATTTAAACAAACTGAACTTTTTGAAACCCAAAGCCCTGCTCTTGTGATTTCCGCAAGCCGTCGCACAGATCTTGTTTCATGTCATGCTGAGTATTTGACAGAAAAGCTTAAAATGTATCCTCCGGAAAAAGTGCATACTCTTGTTATCTGGACAAAAAACCCTCACAACATGATAACTGCTGGAAAACTAAAGGAAGTACTCTCTTCATATTCCCAGCTTTATGTTCACCTGACCATAACCGGTCTCGGAAACACCCTTCTTGAACCAAACATCCCGGAATGGGAAAACACAGCTAAAATACTGCCGGACCTCGTTGATATGGTAAAAGGGCCTGAAAGAATAATCTGGAGGTTTGATCCTCTAATAGAGGTAAAAATTAAGGGAGAACGGTTTTCTAACTATGCGCTTTTTCCTGTGATCGCAAAACAGATTAAAGACCATGGTATTACAAAATGTAAAACAAGCTGGGTAGAGCCATACAAGAAAGTTATCAGAAGACTTGATAAAAAAGACATAAGGCTTGAAATCCTTTCACAAAATGAAAGACTAAAACAGGCAAAAGACCTGGAAAAAACTGCTGAAAAATACGGAATTGCGCTTTCATACTGTTCAATGGAAGGCTTTGCCCGTTCCCGCTGTATTGACGGAGAACTTTTTAACCGTCTCCATTCCAAAGACTTTTCATGCTCTGAAAAACATGCCAAAGGGCAGCGTAAACGGTGCGGATGCACAGAAAGCCTTGATATTGGTTGGTACAGCCTGAAATGCGATAATGGATGCCTTTACTGCTATGCAGAACCACTCATATAATAATATAATTATTGATAAGACAATTATTTTATGTTAATATTTTTAATTAAATCTCAAGAACATAAGGGCTACTAGCTCAACTGGCAGAGCAACTGACTCTTAATCAGTAGGTTTGGGGTTCGAGTCCCCGGTAGCCCATCAAGTAAATTCAAGCACTTAGCGTCTTCGTTGAGTGCTTTTTTTGTGGGTTCACCCCCCACCTGTGCAGTAATTGTGCAGTAGACTTGATTATTGAGCTGTGAATCAAGCAGTTCAAGCGCTTTTACCTTGTGTGCAGGTGCAAGATGAGCATACCTCAGGGTCATGTTCAACGACTTATGTCCTAACAGTTCCTTTACCGTCATAATATCAACTCCAGCCATTACCAGATGCGAAGCAAATGTATGCCTGAGGTCATGAAAACGAAAATTCTTTATCCTTGCTCTCCTGCAAGCCGTCTTAAATGAGGTCTTCACATCAAGCAATCGCTTACTCGTTACAGGATCAAAGAACAGGTAAGGAATATCCAGCCTTCTTGTAAGCCCTGTCAGCGTTTCTCTTAGGGTCTTATCAATGGGTATCTCTCTTCGTTCATCGTTCTTAGTCATATTAAGCAGAATAAAATTATGCTTCAGGTCAACATTATCCCATGTCAGAGTCAATATCTCTGTCTTTCTCATCCCGGTATTCAAAGCAGTAACCAAAATTGGTTTTAAATGAGGTTCAGCACAATCAATAAGAGTCTGGCATTCTTCTTTGGACAGGAACCGCAACCGTTTATTGTTTTCTTTTTGCTGTTTAACTCTCCTGATTCGTTTTAAGGCCTCCTCTTCTACCATCTCCCATTCAACAGCTTTTGTGAACATATGCTTAAGAGTAGCCATAATTCTATTTACAGTTGCTGGCTTGTTACCCTGTTCAAGTCTTTTAGTCACAAACTGGTCAACAAGTTTAGTTCCAAAGTTTCTCAAAGGCAGGTTCCCAAATTCACTACACAACTGTTTGACAAAACCTTTCTTACTCTCAGAGCTCTTCTGTCTCTCAGCCCATTTCAGGTATTCTTCTTTAAGCTCAAAGAAACAATAACTCCTTATCCGCTTAACTTCCGGTTCCTTCCCATGAAGTACACTCTGTTTACGCTTAATAAGCAGTGCCTGTGCTTCTTTGTAGTTAGTTGTACCTGATGATTCTCTTCTGATACGACCATCAACACCGACATAACAAATCCACCAGATATTCCAACGTTTATAGAGTCCTTTACTCGCCATGTTTTCTCACCTCCCTTCTATTTATGAATTAAAATTATCAAGGGCATAGCAACCCTAATCGTTTGATGTTAGCAGCTCAGGATCTTTGTAACTTTTACGTATCACGGTTATGTTCACATCGTTACTAACATCGATCGCCTGTTTTGGTCTGCCGTCAGCCTTGTCAATAATATATCTAGCTGTCTGTACGTCCTCGCCTAGTGTGAGCGTGTGATGTATTATCCTTCTGGCCAGCAATGTTGACCTAGCCCCCAAAAGTTGATCCAGTTTTTGTGATAGGATAGAGCAAAAACAGAAAGGGGTTAACATGGGGAAAAGATACAGGGCAGAAGAAATTGTAATGAAATTAAGAGAAATCGAGCTTTTTA
>JAHEEI010000291.1 GCA_024640785.1 Pseudomonadota bacterium | reverse complement strand
TCAGAAGATAAAAACTCGTCTCTTCCGATCATGACCGTTCCTTCCACATGTCCCCCGGCGATACATTTCAAGGGCAGGCCTTTTTCTATTCCGATCATGGCCGGCGGAAGACCGATGTATCCAATATCAAGCGCGCCTTCACTGAACGCCTGTACCATTGACGGACCGGTGCCGAACAGGTTCCATTCAGGCGTTATTTCCAGTTCTGTTTCTAACCATTTGAGATGTTTAATCATATGGGAGGTATGATACATGGTAGAAAGATAACCCAAACGAAGATTTTTCATAAGCCTGTCTTAATAACGCTTTTATGAATTGTTGTTACCTGTCGGTTTTAGGTTAAGACGCAAAGAAAATTCTTTAGCGGTTTTTTTTACTTAAAGTGAGACATAAAGCTGTTTATCGAAGAACTCAAGAAAGTACCGATTGTTATGACCGTATTTTTTTTCTCCAGCATGGCATACAGGCTTATGGTTGTCGGGGTTTTTTTTCCCAGGAGAAAAACAATGGGCTTATCTTTGTCAACAAGAAAAATATTTAAAATCGTGGGGGGTAAAGACAGTCCGTACTGAGTAAGATCTTCAGGGGCCTCGGTGATAACTTCAATATTAATAGTATCTGTTATGGCGGAGATGATGCTGGTTATGGCTTCCTGGCGGATTTCCTGTTTTGGTTCGGGAGAAACCACCCCCCATTTTTCTGAGATTTTCTTCAGGATAACTTTTTTATTTCCCTGAACAATTTCAACCTTGCGCATATCCTTTGGCTTAAAGGAAAAAACCTTTACCAGCTTTGTGCTGACGCTAAGCTCTTTTTTTTCCACAGGTTTTTTCTCGCTCAGCAAAACATAGCCTAGAAGCGCTAAAAAGATAAATGCCCAGAAAAAAAGTCTATTTAGGTTCATCGTTTAAAACGCCTCCATAAAACAACAGACAAACCAATGAGAAAAATGATAAGAGGTTCGATTACCACAGCAGACCAGAATATCATTCTGCTCTGGTTTTCGGTTAGAAACAGGAGTTCCATGGGTGCCTGCGGAGATCTTGGCCGTGACGCCAGGCCTTCTGTTTTTTCAGAAAGCCAGTTCACCGTATTCAGAAAAAAGTCCCGGTTGCCCAGAATGGTGTAGTAGTAATTTGTAATAAAGTCCGAATCGCCAAAGACCATTAAATGCCCGGTCTTGTTTTCTTCGAAAGTAATTTCGCTCACCAGCGCTACCGGAACCGGGCCGTTTATGTCGACCCCATCATTAAAGGCTGCTTTTTCGTCATGCACACTTTGGGTATTCTGTTCAGCCCAGCTGTCAGGGCTTGAAGTTGCGATTATTTCTGTTGTTTGTTGTAACCCTTCAATATTAATAGAAGCAACAGACCTGCAGAGCGGGAAAACGACTGCGTCATTCATGTTCTCAGCAATGGGATGCCTTCTGTCCGGTATGACAATCGGGGTCATGTGGTCAAGGGCAAACAACTTGCTTTTTTTGTCAATTACAAAATCCCGCGACAATTTTACGCCAAGGGTCCCCATATATTTTTCAAGTTCAGGAAGAGGGTAGGGATCACAGAGCAGGATAATCCGGCCGTTGTTTTTGATATAATCGTCGATCATATCGAGCTCTTTTTTCAAAAAATCTTTTTTTGGCCCGCTGATGATTAAAATCGAGGTGTCCTCCGGAATCTTTTGTTCCTGCATCAGCAGAAGCTCTTCCACCTGGTAGTTTTCTTCTTTAAGATCCATGACAATTCGTGCATATCCTGTCTCAGGATCATTGCCCGAGATATTCCTTTCCCCGTGTCCCGTGACAAAACGGACGGTCTTTACCCGGCTGTCTGTCAGTTTAATAATAGCACTGACAATGTTGCTCTCTTCAAAAGACAGAACCTTTTCCTTCTTTCCCATATATTCAATTATACCCGCGCCTTTTCTGCTGACATTAAAGGCTTCTGCTTTAGCCGGGTTTTTGTTGATATCGATAAATTCGTAATGAAAGCGTTCTGAGGCCCATGAAAAAAGCTGCATGAGGTCCTGATAGGTCCGCCCCTCTTTCTGGTCATAGAATATGGTTGCATGGACATCATGTTCAAGGGCCTCGAGAATACGCTCGGTCCGGGATGAAAGGGAAAATGTTTTTTCAGGCGAAAAGTCAAAACGCTTGTTATTATTAAATGCAATATAGTTTATCAGCACAACGGTTCCAAGAACAAAGGATATCAGCAGAAAGAGTTCTATATAATATATGACGGTCTGTTTTGATAGCATGCCGGGAGCTTTCATTTTTTACCCCTCCACTGCCGTGATTCAAGAGAGCAAAGCGTTAAAAAGAGGAAAAAGAAGGTGATACTGATATAGTAAACAATATTGGAGATATCGATCACGCCGCGGGGAAAACTATAAAAGTGTTCAAAGAGAGACATCTGGTGAAGAACAATCATTGCCTTGGTTCCGGCAATTCCCTCATTCCAGTCGATAGACCAAAAAAGAATCAGTATTCCCGCAGTGACCATGGCGGCAACGATCTGGTTCTCGGTTAAAGATGAGACAAAGATACCGCAGGCAATAAATGCGCCCCCGAGAAGGAAAAGCCCCAGATATCCTGTAGCCAGAGGTCCGGGCTCAATA
>JAHEEI010000290.1 GCA_024640785.1 Pseudomonadota bacterium | reverse complement strand
CCGCAATTAGTCCCAGGGAAAGCATTAAGATATGACCCGGCGGATATTGTGAATACCATTTGTCATAATTAATGATATTCGTGTAATCAAAAAATTCTTTATGGGGCGGCAGGGGAGCAAAGACTCTTCCGGATTGAAATATTTTAGCATGAAAAAGCTGGGCAATGCTGTCCTGTACATGTGGAATATGATCTAAAACAAAATATGCAAGGGCTCCGGTAGTAAACAGCGAAACCAAAAAGACGGCCGTCACAATGTAAAATTCATTTAAGGTAAAAATTTTTGTCATAGCTTTGTCCATTCGGACGGCAATTTGTCCGGGAAAACTGAAAAAGCAATACAGACAGCAAAAAAATGTTCCAAACATGATCAGCATGATCAGGACAAACCCAAAGACAGTCAAGTCGGGAAAAGACTCTAAGGAACGCCGCAAGCCGAGGTTCAACCCTTGAAGAGGAAACATCGCATAGATAAATAGAATACTGAGTGCTGAAGGTCGCAGCATACAGACAGTGTTAACAAAAGATTTTCTTGGCTGTCTGGTAACAGCTAAATCTTTTTTAAACCAAAAAATAATCCAGGCAAAAACAAAAACAAATCCGGTCAGACAAAGAGTAACCATCACGTGCCGTTCACTAAGCATTATATTTCTTGCAGCGATAAGAATGGGCTTGATAAACTCAGATAATTCTGCACGGCTTTCAAGCATAAAGAGTGCGCCAGCCAGGCCATAACATAACGCTCCCATAGCGAAGTATATAGTTGAAGCGCAAGATAACTTCGGCTTTTTTTTATCGCAGCCATGCTGGCTAATAGTGTTTAAAGATGGGGTCATGCAAAAATTTGGATCGCACCTTCCTGGTTTACTTTTTTGTTTGTAGATAAAGAACAGCAAGCCCTTTAAGCGTTTGCAGAATATGCTTAAAAGAAACAGTTGTTTCCCCGGCAGCTCGGGGATAGTGCTGAACACCAATTTGCTCAATAATAAAATTTTTCATCCGGGCTTTAACTAAAATTTCAGCATCAATCAGGAAATCATTTGATAAAAGATCAAGCTTCAGATACGACTGCTTTTTAAAAAGCTTGAAAGCACAGTCAATATCCTTGACCTGAAGAGAGAACAGGGTGCTGGAAAATTTATTATATCCCCAGGCAAGAAACTTTCTCAGCCAAGCATCCTGCCGGCCGACCCGATATCCAACAACCATATCTGCTTCGCCCTTTTGCATATGAGGCACAAAAAGGTCAAGGCTATTAATTTTAAACTGCAGATCAGCATCAGTGTAAAAAAGATATTCATGCCTTCCAGCATGGAATCCGTCTCTAAGTGATTTCCCATACCCCTTATTTACCGGATGGTGAATAACAGTTATATTTTCATATTCATCTGCCAGCCGGTCGGCAATTGAACCGGTTTGGTCCGTGCTGCCATCGTTTACAATAATAATTTCATAGGATATCGAATTAGTCTTAAAGTAGTTTTTTATTTGATCAACAAGGATCTCAATATTACCTTCTTCATTAAGCGCAGGCAGAACAATGGAGATATTCAGGCTTGAGGAGGACGGGTCTATTGTATTACTCATAAGAGCTTAATTTTTATATTATTTCTTTTTGTAATATTTCTTTTGTTTCAAAGAGGATCATCGTATCATTTTGCCATACAATCTTCCCAAGTTTTTCCATATCACTGATTAAATTACCGTTAATCGCATAATCCTGATAATAGTTATTAACCCTGTTGACATTATTATTCTTCATTCTATCATAGTTCAGCAAAACATGCGAAACCTTATATTTCCTAAGAATTCTCTCTCTGTTTTTAATGGAAGCCGTGCTGTTATAAAATAATTTAACGTCTTTTACACGCATAGCATTATCGGGAACCATGGGATTGTTATGATAAAGAGATGTGATTTTTGCCCCTGTCAGTGCCGGAATCAGCCATGATGTTAGAGGATCCGACATGACGATGTTGTCGCCGCTGACCCACCCTATGATCGCATCATAATCGTCAAGAGGATCTTTGTATTTTTGAACAGCCGGCCAGGGTCTAAAGTTGAGAGTAAATCCAGCCTGTTCAAAGCCAAGGATTGCAAATTGATGAGTAACACAGACAAAAACAATGCCCCACAAGAGAATTTTATAAGCATTATGTTTTGTAAACCAGGTGGCGGCCCTGCCAACAGCAGGAAGAGTAAACAATTTTATTTGAGCAAAATGTGCGGCAATGGAAAGGTGAAGAAAAAAAATTATAAAAAAAATATACCTCTCGCCCAGACGAATATCTGCGATGTTAGATATCACATAAACACAAGCACACAACCCACACCCAAGGACAATAAAATAATCTTTTTTGCGGATCAAGGAAAGGGGAATAAAGAGCAGTCCTAAAAGCGCAGGGCCCACCCTGTATATATTATGAAACTGGTATAAGTAATTCCGAAAAGGAAAATACCAGTCCGTAGTCGTGCTCTTAATCACTGATTCGATAAATGAATGATACGGCCAAACAAGGGATAGTCCTGTGATGACTATCAGTGATAACACGTACAACATAATATTTTTAAAACGGTTGGAGCCTTCTATGAATAATAAAACAAAAGCACACAATAAAAAAAATGTT
>JAHEEI010000289.1 GCA_024640785.1 Pseudomonadota bacterium | reverse complement strand
CACGGTCAATGTCATTATCATTTGCCCGCGCCAGTCCGGCAATCTCACTTTCCTTTATTGTTTCAGCAATTTGGCGAACCGCATCAAAGTCCCCCTGTGATGCAATTGGAAAACCAGCCTCAATTATATCGACACCGAGCATTTCAAGCTGTCTTGCCACTCGCAACTTTTCCTGTATATTCATTGTGTTTCCAGGAGACTGTTCACCATCTCTGAGTGTTGTATCAAAGATTCTTACCAGATTTTCACTTTTCACAATTTTCACCTTCTGTTTTCTCTAACGTACTAATATTACTATCTTTTATCTTCCTGTTCTTTAACCTAGTCTTGGCATGCATCGCCAACCCGAAAACTAGATAAATAATGCCGATACAAAAAAGCATTATCTGAGGCTCTGCCGCAATAATAACTATAAGAAGAATAACAAGAACTACTGAGCTGATCGGCTTTTTAGTCTTCAAATCAAGGCTCTTAAAGCTGGTAAACTTTATTGAGCTGACCATTAGAAAGGCTAGAAAAAAGATTAGAAAAACAAAAATTATAGAAAGAGGGACCTTATCAACAAAATTAAAATGAAAACAAAAAATTACGGTTGTCGATACCATGCCAGCCGCACCCGGACTTGGAAGCCCCTGAAAAAAGCTGCTCTTCACGATATCAGCCATAACATTAAAACGCGCAAGCCTAACAGCACCACAGGCCACATATAAGAATGCTGCCAGCCATCCGAGTCTTCCATACTGATCAAGAACCCAGGCATATGACAGCAGAGCCGGCGCTACTCCAAATGCCACCAGATCAGCAAGAGAATCATACTCAATCCCAAACTTTGAGGTGGTATTTGTCATCCTTGCTATTCGTCCATCCAGCCCATCAAACACGCCGGCAATGACTATTGCCCATGCGGCCCTAAGATAGTCTCCCTGCATTGTAGATATAATAGAGAAAAACCCGCAGAAAAGACCCATAGATGTTAAAAAATTGGGAAGGAGATAAACTCCTCTTTTAAGAGTATCCATTCTCGGACGTCTTCCCCTGTAATCTTTTATCGACTTATGGTCTATCATTTACTCTCCCGTGACATTGCAGCTTTCCCTGAACGAACGATTTCCTTTATGCCAAGCGGCCTGAAAAGGTTAATGGCGGCACTTATCTTCTTTTCATCGCCGGTTATCTCAACAGTGTAACAGCTATGAGACACATCAACAACTTTTGCTCTGAATATATCAATGATGCTCAGGATCTCAGAACGCTTCTTGTCATCAACGCTAACCTTAATAAGGATAAGTTCCCTGTCTATATAGTTGCTTTCTTTACTATGGAAATCAATAACTTTTATGACATCAATAAGTTTATTCAACTGCTTGTCTATCTGTTCAATTATTCTATCATCCCCTCTGGTTACAATAGTCATTTGAGACATTGTGGGATCTAAGGTTTCATTAACAGACAAAGACTCAATATTAAACCCTCTGCCGCTGAAAAGTCCCGAAACCCTTGCCAGAACACCCGGTTTGTTATCAACCATTACGGAGATAATATGACGCATGATATGCCCCTTTTCATCTTAAAGAAGAATCATATTGCTGATGGGCGCCCCCGCGGGAACCATCGGGTAAACGCATTCTTCATTTTCAACAATAAAATCCATGATAACAGGTTTTTTAATTGATAATGCTTTTTTAATCATCTGCTCAACCTCACCGGGTTTATCAGTCCTCAGTCCCACGGCACCGTAAGCTTCTGCCAGTTTCACAAAATCAGGATGCTGCGTAAAAGTGGAATGAGAATATCTCCTGTCATAAAACAGCTGCTGCCACTGTCTTACCATTCCAAGTGAATAATTGTTTAAGATAGCTATCTTAACCGGAAGGTTGTATTCTACAGCTGTCGCAAGCTCCTGGATATTCATCTGGATACTGCCATCACCGGCAATATCTATAACAGTTTTATTCGGGAAGGCAACCTGTGCGCCGATAGCTGCAGGAAAACCGTATCCCATAGTACCCAGTCCGCCTGAAGTGAGAAGGGTTCGTGGTTTATCATAATTAAAATACTGGGCAGCCCACATCTGGTTCTGACCTACTTCTGTGGTGATAATACAATCACCCTTAGTTACTTCATATATTTTTTCAACAACATACTGCGGCTTAATGATTTTCTTCATCTTATAATTAAGGGAATGTTTATCCCTCCAGACCTTAATATCATTAAACCATTTTTTACGCCCAGGCTTCTTCACTTTCTTTTCTTTTAAAATTCTAAGTGCTGATTTTAAGATCTCCTTAACATCACCAACCACAGGGATATCAACAGGTATGTTTTTACTTATGGATGTAGGATCAATATCAATGTGCACAATTTTTGCATATGTTGCAAAAGCATTAATATCACCTGTAATCCTGTCATCGAATCTTGCGCCTATGGCAATTAAAAGGTCACAGTTAGTGACCGCCATATTTGCCCGAAAAGTACCATGCATACCGATCATACCCAGTGACATGGGATCAGTTCCTGGGAAACATCCTAGCCCCATCAAAGTCATAGTGACAGGAATGTTTGCCTTTTTTGCAAACAAGCGTAATTCTTTTGAGGCATCTGAAAGGATGACCCCTCCACCCGCATAAATAACT
>JAHEEI010000288.1 GCA_024640785.1 Pseudomonadota bacterium | reverse complement strand
GATAATGCGGCCTTAGTTGTGCCAGATAGTGCCTGCATTAAATCTTTCTCTCTTTCAGTCAATTCCATTCGCCACCGACCTTTTCTTAAGTAAATAAGCTACTCATTAAAAATATAACAATGATTATACCGAAAAAACGCGTGATATCACATATCCAAATCACGCCCGGTATTCAAATTATTTAAAAAAATTTCAGTATTTTATGGCTTGCTTAATCCGGATATTGAATTGTGAAATATGGAAATTTTTCTTCATTTTGCCGATATATCCGATATGCGAGAAAAAAGTCTTCATATCGTTGATATCAAGGTGTTTTGTGGAAAAACGCGCTCAACATTTATAGGGGCTTAAAAGATTGCAAATAAACTGTTGCCTTCAGTTTCTATATAATGTAAATGAAATTGTAAAGCTTATATTGTTTACAATATTACTATTGAGAGAATTATGCGTGTTGAACTGATCGGTGCTCAGTCTGCTGCAACGTGACGCTGCTGGTTAAGATCTGGAATAATTCGGAATACAATTTGAGGCTTCATCATAAGTGACCGTGTTAATTATACATACAACCTTCAGCTAAAAGCAAGGAGAAATTATGGGTAATTCGCCGGTAAAACTTTTGGATAGGGTCAGGCAGTGCATTCGGCTGAAGGGATATTCCATTCGTACGGAAAAAACATATGTATCCTGGATAAAACGCTTCATCCTGTTTCACGGTAAACGACATCCGCAAGATATGGGAAAACATGAAATCGAAGCATTTCTGTCGGATCTGGTTATGAAGCAAAATGTTGCGTCTTCAACCCAAAACCAGGCTTTCAATGCGCTATTGTTTCTCTACAATCACGTGCTTGACGCGGACATGCCGCAAGATATCAATGCGTTACGGTCAAAAAAACCTGTTCGTGTCCCGACCGTTATGACGCGTGGGGAGACTTTAAAGCTCATTGGGATGATGCAGGGCACCCATCAGTTGATGAGCAAGGTAATATACGGCTGCGGCCTTCGGGTGATGGAGTGCATCCGGCTCAGGGTCAAGGACATTGATTTTGAAATGAATCAGATTGTCGTACGCGAAAGCGTTGTCCAAAGATCCGAGATCCGGGATGAAGAGAAGACATCATATGCATGTCAGCAGTATTCAGAAAGCGATTCGAAAGGCCGTCTATTTGTCTGGAGTTGTCAAGCCGGTCGGGTGTCATACTTTGAGGCACAGCTTTGCGACCCACCTGCTGGCGGAGGGATATGATATCCGTACGGTACAGGAGTTATTGGGGCACAAGGACGTCAGCACTACCATGATTTACACTCATGTGCTCAATCGCGGTGGAAAAGGAGTGAGAAGCCCCCTGGATTTTAAGGCATAAATCAGATTCGATTGATCTGGCAATTTACATTTCACCTTACATTATTTAAACAAATGACGCTTGAACCCGAACTGGGATAAAACGCTCCATATCTTAATATCTTTTCGGCGAGTGATATCTATATTCGGTGTAACTTTTTAGCAACAAACCACAAGCAACAAACGACTGACACCCCGATCGAGCTTTTTAGCTTTATCCGGATTGTAGGTTCTTCTTTTCTATTAGTCTTCGCAGATCCGCAATATGCCGTGCCGGGTAAACGCCGGTGGGGCACACCCTGCTGCAGTTTAGGGCGCGTTCGCACAGATGCTCACCACGATTGCCGGCCGCCAGGGCCACGAGATCCTTTTCTTTTTCAGGTGATTTTTCCAGCTCGCAATGTAAGGCGGAAAGCACAGCCGGTCCCAGGAAAGAGGCGTTTTTATCCGTCACCGGACAGGCTGAGACGCAGGCCCCGCATTCGATGCAGTTTTCGAAGCGGGTGAAATGATGGACACCTGCCGGCAGGACCGCTGACTTTACATTTTCGGCTCTTTTCAAGTAGTGCCAGTTTTCGGACAGATCCTCGTAGAAGCGGGTCGTGTCGACGACCAGATCGCCGATGGGTTCAAACCCCTCAAGGGGTGTCAGGGTGATGGTGTGGCCTTCCAGTTCCTGAATTTTGGTAATGCAGGTTAGCCGCTCGGTGCCGTTGATTTTGCAGGCACAGGTGCCGCAGGATGAATGGTGGCAGGAGTGGCGGTACATCAAGGTTTTATCCTGTTCGAGACGAATTTTTTCAAGAGCGTCTAGGACGCTCGTGTTGGGGTCCACCTCTATGTTAAATTCCTGAAAGCGTGGCGGGTCGATGTGGCCCGGTTTGTAGCGCAGGATTTTAAATGTCATCTTTTGGGTCGGCATGAAATATTCACCACAGAGCTCACAAAGAGCACAGAGAATTTTACTACCTAAAAATTTATTAGAATTGAATGGATTCTTAACTTATATTTTTATCTTTAGACAGGATTTACTGGATAACCTTGATTTTTCGCATAGATCACTTTCCTGAGGAAAGTGATCCAACAAGATCCGCCTTCGGCGGAAGTTCTTAACCTTGGCTTATGAGCTTGCCAACTTATCAGACTTTTCTGCATCCGTGTCTGATTAAAAAAGCTATACCCTATTTATAAAACATCCGGTAGGGCAGCAATTTCTTATTTGCGGTCCGGCAGGCGATATTCCGGCCGGTTTTGGTGCAGATCAGGTCGGCGGCTTTTTCGGCCATGGCACG
>JAHEEI010000287.1 GCA_024640785.1 Pseudomonadota bacterium | reverse complement strand
ATACTTTAAACGATGCGCCTACCATCGATAATCAGGAAGATTTTCTTAATTTCGCATCGATCTATGTATACGAAGCTATCGGTGGTGGAAACTTTAATCCGCAGTACCCGGATTATAAGGTGTTTAATTACAAACGATATGAGGTAATAGGAGCAACCTTTCAGACCCGGTTTGAAAAATTTCCGGTGAGCGAGTGGCGGCTTGAATCGTTTTATTATATTGGTGAACCGTTAAACAAGAGTTCTAACGGGAGGGAAAGTGGTACTTATGCTGAAGTCGAAAGGGATTCGTTTGGGTTCGGTCTGGAAGGCCGCGATTACTACCGGATTCCATATATAACCCATAACTGGTTTGACGACAAGAAGCTGACGGTCAGCATGACCCTCTTTTATGAGAAGATCTTTAACTTTGATCGGGATCTGGTCATTCGTGCAGGTCGAGGTCATCGAAGAGGTGACAGCCATGCTGCAGAAATTGCTTGGAGTTTCTCGCAGTTCTTTAACCATTCCAAATGGTACATGATGTTTACAGGATCCTATAACTTTATCGGTAAATGGTTTATTTTGCCGGTTCTGGCTTATGCTCCGGGAGAACACTGGCGTTTTGAATGCGGCATCCCTCTTTACGGTTCCAGCGCCAGCTCTAATAAAGGGCTTAACGATAAAGACGCAATCCTGCTCAGGGTTCGTTATGAATTTTAATAAATTAATATATTAATAACAGGGAGGTGCTTTTCATGTGTCAAAAGAATACGAAGAAAATTATTATCACAGCGCTGATGGCAATATTATACTTTATACCACTGGCGGCATCGGCAGAAGTCGTTTACCCGGTGCCATCTTATGATAATGAATCCCTGACTAAGGTTCGCGAGTGGGAAAAGAATTGGGTCGGTAAAAAGATTGACCAAACCAATATTGATCAGGTCTCAGAATATATCCCGGAAGGCTTTGTCAGTGTTTATAAAAATCCCGAGAAATGGGGCGCGCCGGTTGAAAATTTCTATTTCTTGATAAAGGCCTATGAACAGTTTGTGGATACAAAAGGTATGATCGATGCAACCCAAAAATATTCACCCCTGGTGAAGATGAACGCAGACGGCTGGATAGAGAATTATGCGGATTTGGCCGGTGTGCCCTTTCCCGCGCCTAAGACCGGACTGGAACTGGCCTGGAATTTTGATTTTAATACTCATGGTGATTCCAATCATTACGCCAATGAAGGCCCGGTTATAACCCCCGGGCAACCGGTTGAACGGAGCACCCAAACAGAGCGCTGGGAACTTTACTATATTCACCGTGTCGATGTTCAGCCTTTACCTAAATACGAAAAGAATAAAAAAGGCATTCACCGGGGGATGTTTCAGCATATGTTTAAACCTCCGGAGAGCAATAACACGCGTTTCTTTAACTTGCGCTATATCGATCCGGAAGCAAGTGATGACGGGTATATGTACTATGCGCCCTTTCGAAGGATCAGAAGAATTTCTGTAGCACAGCGGACCGACACTATTGACGGCTCTGATTTTATTTATGATGATGAATACGGATGGGACGGACATGTCCTGAGGAATACGTATAAACTGATCGGCAGAAAGGATCTGCTGTGTTGTAGAAGAGCAGATAATACTAAATTTGAGAGGATACCCGGACAGGCTGTTCCGAGCAACATTGTGAGGGAAAGAATAAATACCTATGTGGTTGAAGTAAAAAACAAAGATCCTAACTATGTTTATTCAAAGCGTATCTGGTATCTTGATCCCGAGACCTATCTGGTTAGCTGGACAGAAATCTATGATGATCTTGGAAAGTTCTGGAAGTGTTTTGAGGTTTTAGAAACGGAATTCCCGACGAATGCTGGGGGGACGAAAATTGTTCCAGCCGGCTATCTTACTATTGATTTTCAGCGGACACACGCTGCGAACCTGTTGATTAATTATAAGGAAATAGGCCTGCAAAAAGTTGATAAAAGTATGTTTAGCATAAGTAATCTGCAGAAAACATATTAAATATTCATTTGATAAAAATAACATCACTCCAGGGATTGCATTTTAAGGATAATTGAATAACGGAGATTTTTATGGAAAGAACAACCTTAACAGAAGCCTGTTTTGAGGCCTTCACCCGGGAAATTGAGGTACAAAGGGTAACCGGTTTGGATGATGTTGCCAGCGTCAAATTATTAAGCGGTGAAGACGGTGGAGGTATATCTGTTTATCAGGGTGATAAGAACGTTAAAGTAACCCTGGTTGATTTTAAGCTGGGGGAGGGCGTTCCCGTGCCGCATCATGATAACCGCTTATGCGTCGGGGCAGAAATCTTCCAGATTTCGCCTGATCTGACCTACAAACTGCCCACATGGGGAATCAATTCAGTAATTATGAAGGATGGGTACTACTATTTTGATTCGGATTTTTCTTTTGGCTATGATCTGGTTATGGACTATGATTTTGTAATGAAGTATATCGCCCCTTTTAATGCGACTTATCAGAGGTATATTCAGGACCCTGATTTTAAAATGGTGACATATTATGAATCGACACCATGGGTGCGGACCTACGTTTCGCCGTTGTTTTTTGCAGCCATTGCAAAAACGGATAAGCTTGAATCCGTATATAAGCTCGCAGCTAATTTTATCCGTCC
>JAHEEI010000010.1 GCA_024640785.1 Pseudomonadota bacterium | reverse complement strand
AGTATAAGCAATTATTTTACCGTCCGGTGACCATGCTGGTGATGTATTATATTTTCCATTATAGGTCAAGCGTTTTATTTTTTGTGTCTTTAAGTCCAGCGTGTAAATATGAGGATTGCCGGACCGGCTTGAGACAAATGCTATTTTTTTACCGTCAGGCGACCATGAAGGTGAGACATCGGTTGCCCAGTTGTTTGTTGCTCTTTCTAGTTGCCTGTCTTTAAGGGTCATTATGTAAATTTCAGAATTACCGTTGTTTAGACTTAATGTCAAGGCAATTTTATCGCCGTCAGGAGACCATGCGGGCGAAATGTTTACTCCCTTTTTGCTTGATATTTTTCGGGTGTTTCCGTTAAAAATATCTTTAATATAAAGATCAGGATTTCCATCCTTGTATGAGGTGAAAGCAATATTTCTGCCGTCAGGAGACCATGCCGGTGACAGGGTAAGGGAGTTATAAGCGGTTATTCTTTTTTCATTTGAACCGTCATAATCAGTTAAGAATATATCTTTGTTGGAGCGGATTCTTTTTTCAAAAGCGATTTTTGTGTTAAAACTGCTTCTCTCTCCAGTGAGTTTTTCAAATATCTCATTTGAAAATTTATGTGCGATCAGTCTGTAATCTTCGGCTTTACTCTCATATTCTTTCCCGGTAATAAGTTTTCCCTGTAGGGCATCAAAAAGTCTCAGTTCCACAGCTATTCGGTCTTGGGCTTTGATGGTTATTTTTCCGGTGACAATTGTTTCTGCTCCGATAATCGATAAAACATCCCACTTTATCTTGTTTGGTGTCACGCCGTCAAGAAGTGCACTGTCAACTGCTTTTGGGTCCAGGATTTTGAAGAAACCAGTAAAATTAAGATCGTCGATTATAACGCGGGACATTTTTTTTGTCAGGTTTTTTTTGTCAGGGAGGCCTGATGCTTTTTTAAATTCAGGGATGAGTATTGGTAAACGGGTTGAAGACGGTGAGAGGATATCTATGTAGACCTTGCCAAGAGCATTTGAAACATTGAAAATAAATATGATTGAAACCAGCAGGATTAGGACTCTATATTTTTTCATAATAATATTTTTCTATAAATTGTTGTCTGTTAAAATATAAATTTAGCTCTCCGGAATAAATCGGATACCCAGCTCAAGATATTTCTCATTAAAACCAATAGGGAGCGGGGGGAGAGGATCCGCCTTTTTTATTGCACGTAAAACGGATCTGTCAAAGTATGCGCTGCCTGATCTCTGTTCAAAGCTGGTTTCGAGTATTTTTCCGTTCTTGGTTATCCTGATATTTACCACAGCTTCCAGCTGTCTTTTTGAACCATAGCCGGGCAGAACCCATGAATTATATATTTTATTGTATACTGCGGTGTAGTAACGGTTGAATCTGATATCC
The DNA here is from genome assembly GCA_024640785.1 of Pseudomonadota bacterium. GTDB lineage: Bacteria > Desulfobacterota > WTBG01 > CAIYCZ01 > CAIRTM01 > JAHEEI01. Next base: position 31,140 of record JAHEEI010000010.1, on the reverse strand, counting down.
GATGAGCTGACCGGCCCTGTTTGTCCGGCATTTCCGGCTTGGGCAGGCTGCTGTCCTTCGCTACCGGACAGGGTGCCTCCTTCGAGCTGAAATGGCGTCATGCTTTTTTCTTTTGAGCCGTTTGTTTTGTTTTTGACTCCAGAGTTACTTTTTTTAGGGATGGTGAGTATTGTGTGTTTTCGGGTGCTCATGGTTTTTACGTGTGAGGTGGTTGCAGCCGGACCCTTCCAGAGAGATGTCTTTTTAGTGCGAAAGCTTCCTTTATTGCCGGAGGCAGGCGAACTAGGCATATTTACTAGGTTTACCGAATAAGTGGGTGAAAAATATACCTTCTTAGTTTTTTTTGGTGCTTTTCCGATGAAGATGGAAAAGAGAATCAGATGAAGAATAAAAGAGAGCAGGACCATCCAACGGAGTTTAGGCTCATACAGGTTTGCTTTAAGGATAGAATGATGTGTTGTCATTTTGCCTCTTCAGGAGTTGTAATGATGCCAAGTTTTTCAATCCCCGCATTTTTTATTTCCGCCATTACCTGGATAACAAATTCGTAAGGCAGGTCCTTGTCCGCTTTAAAAAGGAGCTGATTGTCAGTGCGCTGTTTAAATATCCGTAGCAGTTTTTCATTCAGCTGGGAAAGGTCAATCTCCATTTTGTTTAGAAATATCTTTTTATTTTTGGTAAGCGTTATGGTGAGAAGCTCTTCTTCGGTTGCTACGTTTCTGCTGTTTGCTTTTGGCAGGTCAACATCAACACCGTGCTGTACCAGTGGCGCTGCGACCATGAAGATGATAAGCAGCACCAGCATAACATCAACAAAGGGTGTTACATTTATTTCTGATAATAAACGGGAGTCTCTATTCCCAGACATCATTTTTGTTGTCTCCCTATGGTTTCGAAATGTCTTTCAACAATATTTAAAAATTCTGATGAAAAATTATCCATTTCAGAATTAAGAATACGAATCTTTCCAAGGAAATAGTTGTACGCCACTACCGCAGGAATAGCGGCAAGCAGCCCGAATGCCGTAGCAATTAAGGCTTCAGAAATACCGGGCGCAACGGTTGCTAGGCTTGCGGCGCCTCTTATCCCTATTTGCCGGAAGGCATCCATTATTCCCCAGACCGTTCCAAACAGGCCGATAAAAGGAGCTGTGCTGCCGGTGGTTGCAAGAAAACCAAGGTTTTTTTCAAGCCTGGATATCTCTGAGATTGAGGCCTGATCAAGGGCTCTTTTTATGGTTCCGATACTAAACTTGTGGTTTCTTGAGATGTCAACATCTGAAATATCTGTGCCAACACTGTGTTGTATGGATGATTTTTCTGCGGTTCTGGCACAGTTCTGAAGCTCAATATATCCTGATCTAAAGATTTCCGCCAGAGGGCTTTGATGAAGGGTTTGAGCTGTTTTGTATGACTGTGACAGTCTGTTGCTTTCCCAGAAAATAGTTAAAAAGTTTTCTGATTCTTTAGTCGCGGAGCGAATAGATCTGAATTTAAAGAACATTATCCCCCAGCAGCATACCGAAAGTCCGAGCAGAAGAAGGAGTACAAGTTTCACAACCGGACCCGCATGAATAGCAAGATCCCAGAGTTCACCTCTCAGTCCGGCACCAAGGTTAGAGGTTGTTATTGCCATAGGTACAGCCATAAAAGATATATTGCCTAACATTTTTTGTCCTTTAATTTAATAATTTGTTATTCTGCCGGAACATTCAGGGTAAGCACTGGATTGTCACCGGGATACAGAGATAAAAGTCAGGTGAGGTGCTATATATCAATACAAAATACCGGGATACCCCAGGATGTATGCAGTTGTCTCACATTTTAACTTTTTCAGCCAGTTTTTTAAATACTATATCAGGAACAAGACCGGTGACATCCGCACCCGCTTTTACCGCGGCCTTGATACCGGAGGAATGCACAAAGAACCATCTAAGTCCTGTCATCATAAAGATAGTTTCCATATTTCGGTCAAGTTTTCTATTCATGAAGGTCATCTCAAATTCATACTCAAAGTCAGATGCAGCTCTCATACCTCTTAAAACGGTATGAATACCTATTTTTTTTGCATAATCCACCAGCAGCCCTTCAAAAGAGTCAACAATTACCCTTTCATTTTTTTCAAGAGCAATTTCTATCATTTCCTTTCTTTCATTAACAGAAAAAAGGGAGTTCTTGTCAGGGTTATTTGCAACCGCAACGATTACTTTATCGAATATATGCAGGGATCTTTCGATGAGATTTATGTGTCCGTTTGTTACCGGGTCAAAAGAACCCGGGTAAATACAAAACCCCCTTTTTTTTTGAATGTCCATATTTTTCCTATTAATATTTACAAAAAAAGAAAAAAGATTGTAAAAACAGATGGGTATACAGTAACTTTGGTTTTTATGGTGCTATTAATAACATAGTTAAAGTCTTTTAACAATAGTTTTGAATTTATAGGTGAAAAAGACAGGCAAGTAATACAAATACTCTTTTGGAGATATTTTTATTCTTTTTATATGCTAGAATTTTCTAACTTTTGTGGAGGTTCAAACTGTGTTAAAATTATATATTTTTGGAACTGTCGGGATTTATTTTTTTGTTAAGAATGAAGAAAAAACAGCTCATTTTTTTTTAATTGCTTATTTTTAGAAAAAATTATATGTTTTTTATTTGTCCGGAGAGGCATATGCTAGAGTCTCATATTAAAGATTTTGAAAGATTTCTACGGGTTGAAAAAAATGTTTCAGATCATACCTGCAGAGGTTATCTCAATGATTTAAAAGAGTTTAACCTATTTTTGTCAGGGCTCGGGGACGATAAAATGTCCAATGTTGGTGAGGTTGAAAGCCTTGAAATAAGGTCGTATCTAGCATCTCTTGTAAAGAGAAACAGGAAGTCTACACAGGCGAGGAAGCTTTCTAGTCTTAAGGCTTTTTTTAAGTTTCTTTTAAGAGAAAACGAGATCATATTTGATCCGGCTCAGGATCTAAGCGCACCAAAGCTTGAGAAGTATCTGCCAAAACATATGACGGTAGATGAAGCTTTTGCTTTTCTGGATTCTATTCCCGGAAAAACCCTGCTTGAAGCGCGTGACAGAGCAATGATAGAGGTCGTCTATTCTTCAGGAATAAGGGTCAGTGAACTGGTAAGTTTGTGTCTTGGTAACATCGATATCAAATCAGGGCTAATTCGGGTTTTTGGAAAAGGAGGTAAGGAACGAATAGTTCCAATAGGTGAAAAGGCGGCAAAAAGCCTTGAGCAATACCTTGACAGAAGCAGTCCAATTAGAAATAGACTTTATAAGGGTAATGCTGGTAATAAAATCCCTGTTTTTTTTAATAACAGGGGAGGAAGAATAACAACCAGAAGTGTTTCAAGGATAGTTGATAAATATGTTTTAAAATGCGGACTGAGTCATAGGATAAGTCCCCATGCCATACGTCATTCCTTTGCAACTCACATGTTAAATGCAGGCGCTGATCTCAGAGCCATCCAGGAATTGCTGGGGCATGTGAGCCTGTCAACAACTCAGAAATATACGCACTTAAATATTGATAAACTGATGCAGGTATATGACAAATCACACCCGAGAAGCAGAAAAACTAAAGGAGGATCATAATTTAATGCATACCATTTATGGTACCACGATCCTTGCGGTGAAGGATGGGAAAAGGGTCTGTATAGGCGGTGATGGCCAGGTAACTCTTGGAAACACGGTTTTAAAGGCCTCTGCGAAAAAGATAAGACGAATATACAAGGACAAAGTTCTTGCCGGTTTTGCAGGAGCAACTGCCGATGCTTTTACCCTTTTTGAAAAGTTTGAAAAAAGGCTCGAACAGTATAACGGTAATATCGCCAGGTCCGCGGTTGAGATGGCAAAGGAGTGGAGGTCTGATAAGGTCTTGAGAAGGCTTGAAGCACTTCTTATTGTGGCCAATGAAGAACACCTTTTTATTATTTCAGGAAACGGAGATGTTATAGAACCGGATGATAATATCGCGGCGATCGGATCCGGAGGTACATTTGCTTTATCTGCTGCAAGGGCGCTTATCAGGCATTCTGATCTTGGACTGCATGAGATTGTGGAAAGTTCAATGAAAATTGCTTCTGAGATTTGTGTCTATACCAATGATGAGATTTGTATTGAGGAGCTTTAGAGCTATTCTGCTGAATTGAGCTGGAGCATTTTACGGATTTATAGAAAAAATAAGTTTTTACTTACACTATTGCAAATAAACATTATTATTACGGATATATATTTAGAATGAAGACCTTGATCCCAAAAGAAACGGTTGCAGAACTCGATAAGTTTATTATTGGACAGGATATGGCGAAAAAAGCTGTGGCAATAGCTCTTAGAAACAGGTGGAGAAGACAGCAGGTTTCTGAGGATTTAAGAGATGAGATTGCTCCTAAAAATATTATTATGATAGGGCCAACCGGTGTGGGAAAGACTGAGATTGCAAGGAGGCTGGCAAAGCTGGCTCAGTCTCCTTTTTTAAAAGTTGAGGCGTCAAAATTTACTGAAGTCGGTTATGTGGGGCGAGATGTAGAGTCGATGATTCGTGACCTGACCGAGCTTGCTGTTAAGCAGGTGAAGGATGAGGAGGCGGATAAGGTTCAGTCAAAAGCATATAAAATCGCAGAGGAAAGGATTCTTGATCTTCTTTTGCCACCGGGTCCGAAGATGCCCTCAAAATCATCTGTGCCTACTACTCAAACAGGATTTGTTCAGGTTCCAATCGATGCAGAGTTTAAGGTTGAGCCAGATAACGAACAGAAGAATAACGATCTTTCAACCCGTGAAAAACTTCACAGTATGCTTAAAGATGGAAAGCTGAATGAGCGTGAGGTTGATCTTGAGGTAACACAGCAGAATGTGCCTGCGATCGAGGTTTTTTCAGCCTCAGGTCTTGAGGACATGGATATAAACATAAAAGATATGTTTGGGAATATGTTCCCTAAAAAAACAAAGAAACGAAAGGTTAAAATACCCGAAGCCATTGAGATCCTTGCCAAGGAAGAGGCCCAGAAGCTGATTGATATGGATAATGTGACTAAGATGGCTGTGCAAAGGGTTGAGCAGTCAGGCATTATATTTCTTGATGAGATTGACAAGGTCGCGAGTCGTGACCATGGGCATGGTCCTGATGTTTCCAGAGAAGGGGTTCAACGGGATCTTCTTCCCATTGTTGAAGGCTCGACTGTTACCACAAAGTACGGAATGGTAAAGACAGACCATATCCTTTTTATTGCATCAGGGGCTTTTTATATGTCAAAGCCGTCTGATCTGATACCTGAACTTCAGGGAAGGTTTCCTATCCGGGTGGAGCTTAACTCGCTTGAAAAGGATGATTTTGTCAGGATACTTAAAGAGCCTCAGAATGCCCTAACCAAGCAGTATATCGCTCTGATGAAGACAGAAGGGGTTAGCCTTGTTTTTAAGGAAGGGTCAGTTGAGAAGATAGCTGAAACTGCAGCCAAGGTAAATGAGAAGACGGAAAATATCGGGGCGCGCAGGCTTCATACTATTATGGAAAAAATGCTGGAAGAGCTTTCTTTTGATGCTCCCGAGCTTAAAGGACAGACAGTTGTTATTGATGCTTCGTTTGTGTCTGAAAAACTGGATGACCTTATACAGGATGAGGATTTGAGCCGATTTATTTTATAATTAATTTTAAATGTGTCAGGATTATGAATAACGTTTTGTTTCCAATTAAGGTGTTTAATTATGCAGCAGGCAATTAATAAAGCAAAGATACTGATGGAGGCTCTACCCTATATAAGGGCCTTTAAAAATAAGACTTTTGTGATCAAGTTTGGCGGCAATGCAATGGTAGATCTTGCCTTAAGCCACAGCTTTGCGCTGGACATCATTTTGCTTAACTATGTGGGTATCCGACCTGTTATTGTCCATGGCGGTGGTCCTCAGATCGGAGAATTTATGGATAGACTCGGTATGAAAACAAAGTTTATAGATGGTTTAAGAGTTACTGATAAGAATACAATAGATATTGTTGAGATGGTTCTGGTGGGTAAGATCAACAAGGAGATCGTGGGCCATATTAACCAGAACGGCGGTAAGGCTGTGGGTTTGAGCGGTAAGGACGGCAATCTTTTGATGGCAGAGAAGATATGGTTGAAAGATAGTAATGATCCTTTAAAAAAAGTTGATATTGGTATGGTGGGAGAAGTTAAATCTGTTAATCCGAATATTATTAATACTCTTGACTCAGATCAGTTTATTCCTGTTATAGCACCGCTTGGAACAGGTGAAGACGGAGAGACCTACAATATAAACGCTGATACCGCAGCGGGTGAAATAGCTTCTGCCTTAAAAGCTGAAAAGCTGATACTTTTAACCGATGTTGAGGGGGTTAAAGACGAAAATGACAAGCTGCTTTCAACGCTTACAGAACAGGAAACAGAAAAAGCAATTGAAACCGGTTCAATAAGCGGTGGAATGATTCCCAAAGTGAACTGTTGCTGTAAAGCGCTTAATAAAGGTGTGCGAAAGGCCCATATCATAGATGGAAGAGTTGAACATGCTGTTCTTCTTGAGATATTTACTGATGTGGGAATAGGGACCCAGATAGTAAAGTAGATTGGATACTGTTAACTTTTTATAAAGGGTTTGACAATAATGAATCGTATCGCAGACTTAACCGAAAAAAATACTTTTCAAACCTATAGCAGATATCCGGTTACTCTGGTAAGGGGTAAAGGTTCACGGGTGTGGGATGATAACGGTAAGGAGTACCTTGATTTTCTCTCGGGCATTGCGGTCTGTAATCTGGGGCACTGTCATCCTGCGGTGGTGAAGGCTGCTCAGGCCCAGCTTGAAAAACTGATACATGTTTCTAATTTTTTCTATACCGAACCCCAGGCCGAGCTTGCGGAGCTTCTGGCAGATAATTCTTTTGCGGATAAGATATTTTTCTGTAACAGCGGAGCTGAAGCAAATGAAGCAGCGATTAAGCTGGCCCGTAAATACGAACATGAACATGCTGACCCTAACCGTTTTGAAATCATAACCATGGGGGGCTCTTTTCATGGCCGGACATTTGCCACACTTTCAGCGACAGGACAGAAAAAGTTTCAGAAGGGTTTTGAACCTTTACTCCCGGGTTTTCAGCATGTTGCTTTTAATGATATTGACGCGCTTAAGGAGGTTGTTACGGATTTTACCAGTGCCATAATGCTTGAGCCTATTCAGGGCGAGGGCGGAGTGAACATTCCTTCTGTAAAATTTATGAAGGAGGTCAGACAGCTCTGTGATGAAAAGGATATTCTTCTGATTTTTGATGAAGTTCAGGTCGGGATGGGCCGTACTGGAAAACTGTTCGCCTATGAGCATTTTGGGGTTGAACCGGACATTATGACCCTGGCAAAAGCACTTGCAGGAGGTTTTCCCGCAGGCGCCATGCTTGCCGGTAAGAAGATTGCCGAGAGTTTCAGCCCGGGTACCCATGCATCGACTTTTGGAGGAAATCCTGTTGTGATGGCTGCCGGAGTCGCTGTGATGAGAGAGCTTATCTCAACCGATGTTCTTGACAACTGTTTGGAAATGGGAAGGCATTTTTGTGCGAAACTTAATAACTTGAAAGAGGAGTATCCAGGAATTATAAAAGAAATAAGGGGCAAAGGCCTGATTGTCGGAGTAGAGCTTAATATTGATGGAAAAGAGATTGTCAAGAGCTGTCTTAACAGAGGACTAATAATAAACTGTACCTGTGATACCATACTAAGGTTTCTTCCTCCAATAAATGTTATGAAAGAGGATATTGATGGGTGTTTTAATGTTCTGGAAAGTGTTTTTAAAGAGGGGCTGTAATGAAAGATCTTTTATCTCTTTATGACCTTACAAAAGATGATATCACTAGGATTATCAAGAGAGCTTCTATATTAAAAGCGAAGCATAAAAAGGGCGAGCAGTATTATCCGCTTAAGGATAAGACCCTTGGAATGATATTTGAAAAACCTTCCACCAGAACCCGGGTCTCATTTGAGACGGGAATGTTTCAGCTTGGCGGTCAGGCAATATTTTTAAGATGGGCAGATACCCAGCTTGGACGTGGTGAGTCAACTCATGATACGGCAAAGGTTCTTTCCCGGTATATTGACGCGATTATGATAAGAACTTTTTCCCAGGCCACAGCGGAAGATCTCGCAAGTTTTGCAGATATCCCTGTTATTAACGGTCTCACTGACCATTGCCATCCATGTCAGATTCTGGCTGATATTCTAACTGTTTATGAAAGAAGGGGATCTTTTGACGGGCTTAAAGCGGTCTATATTGGTGATGGAAACAATATCGCTGTTTCATGGATAAATGTGGCTTTAAGGCTCGGGTTTGACCTTACCCTGGCCTGTCCGGACGGACATGGTCCTGATGTCAATGTCTTAAGCCGGGCGCAAAAAGAAGCGTCTTCAAAGATCGTTCTTATTACAGATCCTGTTGAAGCAGTAAAGGGAGCTGATGTGATTAGTACGGATACCTGGGTCAGTATGGGACAGGAGGGAGAGCGTCAGCAGAGACTTGATGCCTTTAAAGGCTACCAGGTAAATGAGGAGCTTATCGCGAGTTCAAAAAAGAATGTTATGATAATGCACTGTCTGCCTGCTCACCGTGGTGAGGAGATCTCTGATGGTGTAATTGACGGTGAAAATTCAGTGGTATTTGATCAGGCGGAGAACCGTCTCCATGCGCAGAAGGCTGTGCTTGAGTTATTAATCGGAAGAAGTTAATCAACTCTCAATTATATTTTTTGCTTCAGTTTCCGCCTGTATACTCCTTTTCGTAAAAAGATTTAAAGGTGAGAGCTTGTGTCAGATATGGGGGTGCGAGAAAAACAAAAGATTTAAACATTCAGCTGTTTGTAGGTTGGCTGTTCAAATAAGGTTTGATATTGCCATAAAAGTCATCAAAGCTGATAACGTTAAGAAGAGCTTCAGGAGGTTAAAATGAATGACATTCAAAAAGTCGTGCTTGCGTATTCAGGGGGGCTTGATACCTCGGTTATTGTAAGATGGCTGAAAGAGACTTTTGACTGCGAAGTAATTGCCTTTGCTGCTGATCTGGGCCAGGGGAAAGAGCTTGACGGACTTGAAAAGAAGGCCATTGCTACCGGTGCCAGTAAAGTATATATTGAGGATCTGCGTGAGGAGTTTGTTAAAGACTATATTTTCCCCATGTTCAGGGCAAATGCTATTTACGAGGGCACCTATCTTTTGGGAACCTCAATTGCAAGACCGCTGATCGCAAAGAAACAGATCGAGATAGCTGCAAAAGAAGGAGCGAATACTGTTGCTCACGGCGCAACCGGTAAAGGAAATGACCAAGTGCGCTTTGAGCTTTCATATCTCGCGCTTAATCCTGCAATCAAGATCATTGCTCCCTGGAGAGATTCACGGTGGGACCTGACTTCACGGAACAAGATGATAGCTTACGCTGACAAGTATAAAATTCCGGTTCCGGTAACAGCTGAAAAACCGTATTCAAGCGACCGTAACATACTGCATATCAGTTTTGAAGGCGGAATACTTGAAGATCCCTGGGCAGAGCCTGAAGAGGATATGTTTGTCATGAGTGTATCTCCTGAGAATGCACCGGATAAGCCTACCTATATTGAAATCGAATTTAAACAGGGTAATCCTGTAGCTATAGATGGTGAAAAGATGAGTCCGGCAACTTTGTTTGAAAGACTTAACATGCTTGGCGGGGAAAACGGTATCGGCAGGGTAGACCTGGTTGAAAATCGGTACGTGGGTATGAAATCACGTGGTGTGTATGAGACTCCCGGCGGAACTGTTCTTTATGTGGCACACAGGGCAATGGAGTCTTTAACCCTTGACCGTGAAGTTATGCATTTTAAAGACGGTCTGGTCCCCAAATATGCTTCTCTTGTATACAACGGATACTGGTTTGCTCCGGAACGAGAAATTATGCAAACTGCTATTGATGAGACCCAGAAAAATGTTACCGGTATGGTGAGATTAAAACTATATAAAGGCAACTGTATTGTCGCAGGGAGGAAATCTCCTTACAGTCTTTACCGCGAGGATTTTGCTACCTTTGATGAAGACGCAGTATATACACAGGCAGATGCTGATGGTTTTATCCGCTTAAATGCCCTTAGACTTCGTGTGGTTGCTTTATGCAGAGAGGATAAGAAATGAAAAAAAAGAAGCTCTGGGGAGGGAGGTTTGAAAAGTCAACTCACTGCCTGGTAGAAGAATTTACCGAGTCCATCTCCTTTGACAATATCCTGTATAAGTATGACATTATGGGAAGTATTGCTCATTGCCGAATGCTTGCGAAGCAGAAGATCATTGCTGTTAAGGATTCAAAGGTAATTATCAGGGCTTTAAAGGAGATTGAAAAAGAGATCGAAAGCGGAAAACTGGTTCTTGATCCAAAGTTTGAAGATATTCATACGCTTATTGAATCAAGGCTTATAAAAAAGATCGGTCCTGTTGGAGGAAAGCTTCATACCGCAAGAAGCAGGAACGATCAGGTTGCTCTGGATGTAAATCTTTATTTAAAGGATGGAATAAAAGAGGTCGTCAGTCTGATTGGAGAGGTAAGGCTTGAGCTGGTAAATCTCGCTGAAAAGAACCTCGATGCTATGATTCCGGGGTTTACCCATCTTCAGCATGCTCAGCCTGTTTTGTTTGCTCATCATCTGATGGCATACAACGAAATGTTTAAGCGGGATTTTGAACGGATGCGCTGCTGTTATGGTCGTGTTAACAGAATGCCACTTGGGGCAGGCGCTCTTGCGGGAACGCCTTATCCGGTTGACAGGGGATATGTGGCAGAGCTTTTGGGCTATCCCTGTGTAACGGAAAATAGTATGGATACAGTGGCAGACCGTGACGGTTTGATTGAGTTCTGCAGTGCAGCCTCAATACTGATGATGCATCTCAGCCGTTTTTGTGAAGAGCTAATTCTCTGGTCTTCTCCCGAGTTTCAGTTTGTTGAAATTTCTGATGCTTTCTGTACCGGCAGCAGTATCATGCCGCAGAAGAAAAACCCTGACATCCCGGAACTGGTGAGGGGAAAAACAGGCCGCGTATACGGGAACCTGATGTCTTTACTTACTCTTATGAAATCTTTGCCCATGTCATACAATAGAGACCTTCAAGAAGATAAACAGCCGCTTTTTGACACTGTGGATACGGTTAGAAAATGTCTCAAGGTTTTTTCTGCCATGCTTCCTGAAATAAAAGTTAACGGTGCCGCGATGTTAAACGCAGCGAAAAACGGTTTTTTAACCGCCACTGATCTTGCGGACTATCTTGTGAAAAAGGGAATGCCGTTTAGAAATGCCCATGAAGTCGTTGGAAGTATTGTGACTTACTGTATCCGAAAGGAAAAGACCCTTGATTTACTTACAATTGCCGAGTTTAAGAGTTTTAGTCCAGAGATAGAAAAAGATGTATTCTCGTGTCTGTCGCTTTCAGCATCTATCAACAGCAGGAAAAGCGAAGGTGCAACCGGGCTTACTCCGGTGAAGAAGGCTATCGCAAAAGCTAAAAATGATTTGAAAAAAAAGAAGAAATAACAGGAAAAATGCGTACAGAATATAAGACCTTATTAATTTTTTATGTCGCCTCTGTGTTTGCAGTGTCCTGTGGAGTCAAGGACGGGCCGTATCTACCAAAGCGAATTCTTTCAAAACCGGCAAAAAACTTTCAGGTTTCTGTTCGTTCCGAAGGCGTTTTGCTCCGGTGGAAAGCACCGCTTGAGAACACAGATGGGACACCTCTTTTAAACCTTGGCGGGTTCAGGATATTTAGAGCGGAGACTGCATTTGAAAAGATATGTTTAAGTTGCCCCAGAGATTTTAGTCAGATATTTGATTATCATTATATGGGTACGAAAAACAAGATCCCAGAAGGGGCAAGGTTTTTTTACCTGGACACAGCTCTGGAGTTTAAGAATCTGTATACCTACAAACTTCAGACATATGATGAAAACGGTGATGCCGGGCTGTCCACAGGGTCTGTGGATGTTTACTGGGATGAGCCTCCTTTAAAGCCGGATAAGGTCCTTGCTCAAAAAAGTGGAAGGCTGACAACTGTTTCGTGGGATGCGCCTCTGACGAACGAAGATGGAACGCCTGCTGAAAAGATTTACGGTTATAACCTTTACAGGTCTGAAAAAACAGGAGAGGACTCTTTGTTTCCATTAAACAATGAAGTATTAAAAGAAACAGCGGTGGAAGATATTCCTCCTGAAGATGAAAAGGTTTATTACTACAGTGTCAGAGCGGTAAGAAAAGTTAAAGACACCCTGGTTGAAAGTGCTTCTTCCCGTGAAGTGGCTGTTTCCTATATGGATACTTCTCCTCCGGGTATTCCAACCGGGCTTGCAGCAATTCCTGTTGAAAATGGAGTCCTTTTAAAGTGGATACCAAAAGCTGAAAAGGATTTTTCAGGCTTCAATATTTACCGGAAAACCGCTAAGGAGAAGAACTTTGTTAAAATAAACACCAGCCTTGTAAAAGCCGCTTCATGGGTTGATGTAGATGTCAACGTGAAGCATAGATATGTCTATGCGGTAACTTCTGTTGATTCCTCAGCGGCTGCCAATGAAAGCGATTTTTCAGAACCTGTGAAAGTTTACTATATATTTAAGTAGGTCGCTTTACAGCTGTAACATTTTCAATCTTATACCTGCATGAGTTAAAGTTTATAACAGGAGACAAAAGGAATATGAACGAATTTAAATATCGCGGCAATGAACTCTACTGTGAGGATGTTCTTGTGTGGCGTATAGCCTCAGAAGTTGGAACTCCTGTTTATCTTTACAGTCAGAAGACTCTTGAAAATCATTATACTGCTTTTGATTCGGCTTTCAGTGCTGTGCCGCATATTACCTGCTATTCAGTTAAAGCAAATTCAAACCTTTCTCTGATAAAACTATTTTCAGATTTGGGCGGAGGGCTCGATGTTGTGTCCGGTGGTGAGATATTCAGGGCTTTAAGGGCAGGAGCGTCTCCTGGAAAGATAGTTTATTCCGGAGTGGGAAAGACAAGGGCGGAGATTGAATATGCTCTTGATTTCGGCATCCTGATGTTTAATGTGGAATCACCTCAGGAACTGGATCTTATTGATAGTGTGGCTGGGGATATGGGAAAGAAAGCCCGGATTGCGCTCAGGGTAAACCCTGATGTTGATCCGAAAACGCATCCATATATTTCAACGGGCCTTAAGGAAAATAAGTTTGGTATCAGGATAGAAAGTGCAATGGATGAATACAAAAGAGCCGCTGCAATGAAAAATATTGATGTGGCTGGAGTGGATTGCCATATCGGTTCCCAGCTTACGGAGACAGGTCCCTTTGCGGATGCTATAGAAAAAGTAAAAGATTTTGTAAGCGCTTTGATAAAAGAGGGAATGGATATCAGGTATTTTGATATTGGCGGAGGCCTGGGGATAACCTATGATAAAGAGACGCCTCCGAGTCCTGTCGAATATGCAAATGTGGTAATTAAAAGTATAGGCGATCTTCCCTGTACTCTAATTCTGGAACCGGGGAGGGTGATCGTTGGAAATGCCGGAATGCTGGTGACCCGTGTTCTTTTCACAAAAAAATCCGAGGATAAGAATTTTATTATTGTTGATGCAGGGATGAACGATCTGATGCGGCCGAGTCTTTACGGTGCGTATCAGGGGATCCTGCCTTTAAAGAAAAACAAAGGTGACATGATTACGGCGGACATCGTAGGGCCCATATGTGAAACTGGTGATTTTTTCGCAAAGAGCAGGGAAGTTCAGGACTTTGTGCAGGATGATTATCTTTCGGTTGAAAGTGCGGGAGCGTATGGTTTTACAATGGCTTCCAATTATAATTCCAGGCCAAAAATAGCAGAAGTTCTGGTCAATGAAACCGAATATTTTATCGTGAGAAATCGGGAAACCTATGAGGATTTGGTGAAGCATGAAAATGTGCCAGAGCATTTAAGAAAATCGGATTAATAATAGAGACATGACCGGGATGAAAGATTCTTTATGTTTGAACCGGAAAATTTTGATTTGAATGATTAAGAATTGCGGATGAGACAATGTTAAAAGTACCATTTTATAAGATGAGCGGAAGTGGGAATGATTTTATTATCATAGATAACCGAGAAGGAATCTATGATGAGTTCAAGACGCCTGGATTTGTCGCGGCTGTGTGCAGGCGCAGTATGTCTATAGGTGCAGACGGGCTTATTTTTATTGAAAATTCAAAAAAATATGATTTTATCTGGCGTTTTTACAATTCAGATGGAAGCTCGGCTGAGATGTGCGGTAATGGTGCCAGATGTGCAGCAAGGTTTGCTTTTTTAAACGGTATTGCCGGGGAAAATATGTCTTTTGAAACTGTTGCCGGAACTATAACCGCACAGGTGAAGGGGTCGCTTGTTAAGATTCGGCTTTCTCAGCCTGGAGAGATAAAAAAAGATGTTAACCTTGATCTGGATGGTGAGACCCTCTCTCTCAGTTTTATAAATACAGGTGTACCCCACGCGATAATTCCTGTTGATGATATTGAAACTGTTCAGATTAAAGAGCTTGGTAGCAGGATAAGATTTCATGAACATTTTAAGCCTGCAGGGACAAATGTTAACTTTATTTCCATTGACAATGATAATGTTGTAAATATTAGGACTTATGAGCGTGGTGTGGAAAATGAAACTTTTGCCTGCGGAACAGGCGCTGTGGCAGCTGCCCTTGTGGCGGTTACAATGGGTAGAGTTTCTTCGCCGGTTAAGATTAAAACACGCAGCAATGAAATTCTCACTGTTTATGTGAAAGAGAATTTACCCCCCTTTAAAGAAGTTTATCTTGAAGGGGATGCGTGGGTGGTTTATGAAGGTGTAATCTGGGAGGAGGCTTATAGATCCTGAGATTTAAGAGCTTAATGTTAAGAAAGGAGATGGAAGATGTTTCAAGGATCAATGGTTGCATTGATAACGCCTTTTAAGGATGGGGAAATCGATAAGGAGGGTTTGCGCAGGCTTGTTGAATTTCAAATTGAAAATGGAACAGATGTTATCTGCCCTTGTGGGACGACAGGTGAATCAGC
This sequence comes from Pseudomonadota bacterium, assembly GCA_024640785.1. Classification (GTDB taxonomy): domain Bacteria; phylum Desulfobacterota; class WTBG01; order CAIYCZ01; family CAIRTM01; genus JAHEEI01. The sequence continues at coordinate 16,074 of JAHEEI010000010.1, read as the reverse complement.
CACTCTTACCAATGATGAGCATCACCGCGTTGTTGAGATCGTAGTGGATGCGGCTCAGGGAAGAGCTTTGGTTATGGCCGGCACCGGTTCAAACAGTACAGCAGAAGCCCTTGACCTCACGGCCTGTGCAAAAAAAGCCGGGGCAACAGGAGCTCTGCTTATTACACCATACTATAACAAACCTTCCCAGGAGGGGCTGTATCTTCATTTTAAAGAGATTGCAAAAAAAGTGGATATCCCAATTATGCTTTACAATGTACCGTCCAGAACCGGGGTTAACATGCTGTCTGAGACTGTAGAGAGACTGTCCAAAATTGAAAATATTGTCGGGATTAAAGAAGCCAGTGGATCAATTGCCCAGGGAAGCGATATCATAAACCGGTGCGGTGAGGTTTTTGATGTTATCTCGGGTGATGACTCCAATGCGCTTCCTCTAATGGCTGTTGGGGGAAAGGGTGTTATTTCGGTGACCGCAAATATTGCTCCAAAGCAAGTTTCATCAATGGTGCATGCCTTTATGGAAGGCCGACCAGAAGACGCAAAAAAAATCCATCACCAGCTTTTTAATCTTCATGAGGCGATGTTTATCCAGACGAATCCGATTCCGGTAAAAATCGCTGCGGAAATGATGGGGCTGGTGTCAGGTGAGTTAAGACTTCCTTTATGCAGGATGCCTGAAGAGCTTGACGCAAAGCTTAAAAGAATCTTGAAGTCTTATAGGCTTATTGATTAATATTTACAAATGACTATTTTTGTTAAGCTATAGAAAGGAAATGATCAATGAAACAGAGACGAAAAAATGGTTTGATAGCTCTTGTGATTTCTGCAGTAATAGTTTCTTTAATTCCGTTAGTCTCTTTTGCGGAAGAGAATAAAGAAGATAAAGTCCTGGCTGTGGTGGGTAACAAGAAAATCATTCAGTCTGATCTGTCTGCTAAAATAGAGATGATGCCGCCCCAGTTCAGGGCTCGATATGCATCTGAGGAATCCAGAGAAAAACTTCTTGACCAGCTCATTCAATATACGCTTCTTTCTCAGGAGGCCCGTAGCCTGGGTATTGATAAAAAAGAAGATGTTGTAAAACGGGTGGAGGAAATCGTTAATAATATCATCATCCAGGAGCTTACCCGGCAGGAGGTCTCTAGTAAAGTAAACATAACTGATAAAAGACTGGAGGAATACTATACTGTAAATATTGAAAAGTTTACGGTCCAGGAGAAAATAGAAGTAATCCTTATTTTTATTGAATCAAAAGATGGTTCTGAAGAGAAGAAGAAAAAAGCAGAGATGGTTCTTGGCAGACTGAATAATGGAGAAAAAATAGAAGATCTTGTTAAGCAGTTTTCAGATGATATAAGAACAAATAAACGTGGCGGGAAAACAGGCTATTTTGCAAGGGGCAAAAGAGCCGGTTCTTACGGGCAGGCATTTGAAGACAAGGCGTTTTCCATGAAGCAGGGTGAAACAAGCGGTATTGTAAAATCAAAAGACGGCTTCTACATAATTAGGGTGGTTGATAAAAAAGCAGAAAAAAAACAGAGTTTGGATGAGGTCAGGCCCAGAATTGAGAGAGCCTTAAGACAGTCGATGCAAAAAGAAGCATTTGATGAGTATATTGAAAGTTTAAAGAAAAAATATCCTGTTAAAATGATGGACTAAAAATTATAAAAACTATGAAAGGGCGGGTTTTTAACCCGCCCTTTTTGTGCCTAAAATATGAGGAAGGGCGTATATTGATTTGTAATTTTAAGAAGAGGGCTCTTCCTTTATATAAACCACTGGTGGCCTTGGCACTAGGTGGCTGTATGGTCCTTGTGGTTAACTTAGAGGCTGAGACGCTCTCGGATTTAGAAGTGTTGATTTCAGAGACTAGGACACGGGTAGCAGAGGTTTTTCTTAAAATGGGTATTTCAGATGCTACATTTAATAACTTGGAGAAGAAGTACGGCGGGTTTGGAGTATGCGGGATCTGACGGCTCAAACAGCTTGAGAAAAAAAACCGAAAGCTTAAACAGCTGTTAACTGATTTGAGTCTAGGCAAGAAGATTCTTCAGGATGTCCTGTCAAAAAAAAGTTCTATAATCGCTCCGGAGACGAGACTTGGTAGACAAATCGGATACAGTCTAGCGGGTAAGCAAGAGACGGGCCTGTAGTGTAATTGGCATACAGTTCACAACTGACTATTATAAATCCTGCAAAGATAACAGTGCTTTAATAGCTCGAACAAAAGAGATTGCTGCTGCCAGAGTAAGATACGGTTACCAGTGCATTAATATACTTCTGAAGAGAGATGGTATGCCAACCTTAAGAAAGTTCATCGAATCGATTGTAAAGAGGGTCTGAATTTAAGATCCAAACGGTCTCCAAGGAGGATAGCGGCTGCACGCTGTATGGAGCGACCAGGAAAATCCAGTATGGACCAGTGTTGAAACATGGATTTTTTCAACAACAACCAGGTTAATGGGAGCCGGATTTGAACCTTAACTATAGTGGGTAATTTTAGTCTGGATTTTCTGACAGTGCTGTCGGACAATCAATTGAAGGTGTTCATTTGTTAAGATTCTGGATTGCCTGAAAATTTTTATGGGTCGAACATTGGAGGGTCTAGGTCAGATAGCTGCCTGCTTTTACGACTTTTATATTGACACGCATATTGCCAATTTTTATACTTTAAAGTTTAAAAGTATCCAAGGTTCATGGAAATTCTTAAGTAATAAAAAGAACATTTCATCTTCACCTGTATTATGATAAAAACTTGTGAGGATTGATTAATGTGTTGTCGCAGAATAATATTTATCTGATTCAGAAGGATATTTGTGAGGATTTTTGAGCGATTTAACATAATTTTGCGTTCTAGAGACATTTATATCTGGTTTGGGGTTTTTGGTGTGTCTTTGACTTTATACGGTCTTACGGCACAACAATGTTTTTCATGGCAGGATAGTGGAATGTTTCAATGGCGAATCCTCACGAATGATATTGTCGGCAGCCTTGGATTAGCTTTAGCTCATCCAATGTATATTATTGCTGCAGGCTGGTTTTCTAATCTTCCTCTGGGTGAGGCTGCTGTCAAGTTGAACATTTTCAGCGCTGTCGGCATGGCGATTGCGCTTGCCAATACTGCTTTTCTGGTACGTTTACTTATTGGTAAATTATGGCCCGGACTTTCTGTTTCCTTTATATTTGCTGTTATGCATACCCCTTGGTGGCTTGCAACTGTTTCAGAGGTCTATACTTGGAACTTGGCTTTTTTTTCTATTGAGCTTTTGCTTCTGGTTAAATGTATCAGACAGCCTAAACCGTCAACTGCGATAGGGCTGTTTTTTGTGACAGGCATTAACTGGTCTATTCATAATCTTGCTTTGATTTCATTACCGGTATATTTTGTTGTGATAATTTTCTTGGTTTTCACACGCAAATTGAATATAGCAGTTCTTTTTGGAGGAATAGCAGCGTTTATTGTTGGTTCAGGCGTTTATATTTATTATATTGTAATGCTTGCTTTACAGGAACAGAGCTTATTTGATGCGATGCACTCGGCGCTGTTCGGAGGGTATGCGGAGCAGGTTTTAAATATTGAGGCTGGTTGGAGTTTTAAACTAGTTAATGTAGGCTTGATTTCTTTAAACTTTCTGAACCTGATTATTCCACTGGCTTTGGTCGGAATTTATTATATGGCAAGAAATATGCAGAGGCTCCTTTTCTGCTCGCTGGGATTGATTTTTATTTTGGAAGGCCTGTTCGCTTTTCGTTATCCTGTGCCGGACCAATTTACCTTTATGCTCCCATCTCTTTTGTTAGTGGTTGTCACAGCAGGGTTCGGCATGTATTTTCTTGCTGAGGATTTTAGCTGGATCCGTCGGTTTTTGGTGATTGGGGTGATTCTTTCAATTGTTATTCCACCGTTTGGCTATGCAATTGCTCCTGATATTATAAAAGGTTTAGGTTTTGTTTTTAAACGTGATCGCGAGCGTCCCTTCCGCGATGAATTACGTTACTGGGCAGTGCCGTGGAAAAATAATGAATGCTCTGCTGAAGCTTTTGCTGCCGTAGCGCTCAGTGAGGTTGCACCGAATGGTATAATCATAAGTGACAGTACATCTTACTACCCTCTTGTGCTGGTTCAGAAGCGCGATCAAAGAGAGACTGGTGTGACCATCCAACCTGTTTTAAGAAACGGAAATGACTGTAGTGTGTCTGAATATAGAAATAAAATATTATTAACCGGTATTTATGTTGTTTTGCCGGATCTTACCTTTTTCCCGGAATGTATACGGACTCATATTAAATTTAGCCGCGATGAAAGAGCGGTTCTTTATCGTGCTGTCTGGAGTGAAGAAGCTCTCTAAAGTTAAATACAAGTTCGACTCAACTTGGATAAGAGAAAGATGATCCCTGGTTAAAATAGATCTTTCAGCTTTGGTGTTTTGGTGTAAATATTCAGTATGTGCTGTCCTTTGTAAAGATGCTTCCAAAAATGACGTTTTTTCCCTTTGATCTACTATATAAAGTTGTCTGTTATGTTTTTGCCTCTAGTATTCTACTTCTGGATTATTGAGTTGTTTGTAAAATTGACATATACAAAAATAGGTCTCAAATATGACGTATTTAGTATTGAGTGTCTAGGGTAAAAGTCATTCAGCTTGAGATACGTTCAAGGGTATATAATACAGAAGGGACAGAGAATGGATATTAAGGAATTTAAAAAGCTTCCTGTCATGGGAATATTGAGAGGAATTGATTCTTGCATGATATCATCTCTTTGTGAAGCCTTAATCAGATCAGGACTTAAGGCCATAGAAATTACTATGAATACACACGGCGCTCCGGAGCTTATTCATCAGATGTCAGACGCTGCACAGGGTCGCTTAACTGTGGGTGCGGGAACGGTGCTGTCCATGGATGACCTCCATGCGGCACTTGACGCAGGAGCAACCTTTATTGTGATGCCCACCCTGGTGCGGGATGTTACTGAGTACTGCAGTAAAAAAAATATTCCGGTTTTTCCCGGGGCGTTTACGCCTCAGGAGATATATGATGCCTGGCGAGCTGGTGCAACAATGGTAAAAGTTTTCCCGGTTAAGTTTTTCGGACCGTCATATCTGGGGGAGGTGAAGGGCCCATTTCAGAATATTGATCTACTTGCCTGCGGAGGGGTCAGTCCTGAAAACATAAAAACCTATTTTTTAGGAGGAGCTTCTGCTGTATCTTTCGGAGGGAGTGTTTTTAAAAAAGAATGGCTTGAAAAAGGTGAGTTTGACAAGGTGCAGCAGGCCATTTATGAACTGATTCAGGCAGTCTGAAGCATTTACATCCTTACAGGCTGGATAATTTATTTATACCAGCTTGAATATTTAATATAGCTGTTGGCTATTCTTTCAATCTGGCCTTTAGAAAGGTCCTCGCTGATTGTTTTTATTTTTTTTGCAGGTGCGCCTGCATAAACACTGTTTGGTTCCAGAATAGATTTTTGAAGAACCACAGAACCTGATGCGATAATCGTATTGCTTTCAATAACCGCATCATCCATTACAATGGATCCCATGCCGATAAGAACATTGTCCTTCACCGTACATCCATGAACAACGGCATTGTGTGCAATTGACACATTATTTCCGATATTTGTGGGTGATTTCTGATAGGTGCCATGTATGACAGCGTTGTCTTGGATGTTTACCTTGTTTCCTATTTTGATATAATGGACATCACCTCTCACAACAGCGCTGAACCATACTGAGCAGTCATCTCCCATGATGACATCACCGATAATGGTGGCGTTTTCCGCAAGATAGCAGTTTTTCCCAAACTTTGGGGTTTTATTATTTAATGTTTTAATTAGTGCCATTTTGATTTTTCTTCCAGATGTTTTGTATAATAAAAGTATAGATAAATGTCTTTTTTTCGTCAAGACTTTAGCTTGTGCTGAATTTTTCTGTTAAAATAATTTTTTAATATTGTCCGGAATAAAAAATAACATTTTTTATAGGAGGATCTAATGGCTGAAAAAAATGAAATAGATGAATTAGAGGAATATGCAGCAAATGTACTTAAGGAAGAAAATCGTTACTATCAGGAAGTTACGATTACCCGCGTAAACGGGGATTGTCCCTATGCACACAGAGAAGGAGAGGTGTTTAAGGTGACGACTATGAACAGTGATTCTATCTGCGGTTCGCTTTTAAAAAATATATTTCATTCGGTTGTTGTTAAACATTATGGCGGAAACCTGCTCTGGGAAAAAGATGATCAGGCAATAAAAGGGGTCTGTCCTGAAGCTGGAAAGGTGGAAGTGGAAATAAAAAGAGTCGAAAGAAAAGAACATATCCTTTTAAAAACACCGCTCAAAACTGTGGATATGACAAATAAAGGTTATGCGGCCTTGGACAAATACAGACTTTTTGTGGAGGTGCGTGATATTGCGGTAAACTGTTACTGGGGCCATAAAATCGGCGATATGTTTGAGTTGGATCCCTTTAATGTAGGCGGGGCATGCTGTTTTCTTTATGCGCAGCTGTATCCGTATATGCATGTGCTTTTGTCCGGGGCTTCTCCGCCCTGGGCTTTTGAAGAAAAGACGGTTGTTGGAGAGTGCCCGGACACCTATGACCGGTTATGCTACAGGCTGTTTTTAAAAGAGAGATAGCTTGCAGGGATAAAATTTTATGGGATGCTGATCATAAAAAAATGCTGATTTTTAAAACATTTGAATTTCAACTAGTAACAAAGGTTATGTTGACTCTGGCAATATTTAAGACTATGACACGAACCGTTGACTATTCGATTTGTTAAGGTTACTGCTGGTTATGCGGAATAAATAAGGCGGAGTATTAGATGCCCCGCCTTATATTAATCATTAACAAGACAACATTACTCCGGTGTAGGGATATCGGTTCCGTACTTCTTATTGATATCTGCATAGAGTTTATCCATCAGTTCCTTGAATGGTACACGACCAGTTGTGATAAATTTAGAAAAACCTATAGTTTTCTAGCATCTGGTGGCAGTTTCTTCTCGATTGCAGGCTTAGCCCAGAGATCTCCATCGATGACAGACATGCGTACTTTGATGTCGTCCGTATTGACGATTGAACCGCTCATCATAGACGTGCTCGAGTGTTGCGAAATTGTCTTCAATGCACTGATAATACTGAGATGATTGCAGATTGCGCGGCCGATAGTGATCTGAGCGTTCAGATAGCGAGGCTTTACTCATGATTGTGCCTCCGTAAAAATCAAAAAAAGATTGTAAAATATAAAAATTAAAGCTATATAATATAAATAAGATAATTAATATTATATAGCTTATTATAAGGTATTAATATTTTAAATATTTATCAGAAATATCTTAACACCAACCATATTAATTTAAAATGAAAGGATATAATGTTATGAAAAAGTTTGCGTCAGTATTGTTTTGCGTTAATTTATGTCTCACCATTTCTGCTCTCTATCCCTGTCTCGCTGCTTGTGAAGAGCCATTACAGATTTGTAATTGCGATACGGGAGTGATGGACGTAGAAATTCCCTCCACGGCAACAGAAATGACTGTCACAATGAGTGATTTGATTGAAGAATGTGCATCTGGCACAAAAAACCTTGGAAATTTTCAAAGTTGTGTATCAAAACTCACCAATGAGTGGAGGAAAGATGGCTTGATAGATGGTAGAGAGAAAGGTGCTATTCAGCGCTGTGCAACACGGTTCACGCCAGTAGAGACAGTGGATTATGTGGATGTTGAGCGATATCTCGGCTTATGGTACCAAATTGCATCGTATATTGATCCTCGTATAGGAGATCTCGCAGGGGTAACGGCTGAATACACGCTTAATCAAGATGGTACGGTCAAAGTAGTAAATAAGGGAATTGTTGGTGGCTTAGACGGTACACCGGTTATGATAGAAGGGATTGCCCGGGTAGTGGACGAGGAAACCAATGCAAAACTTGCTGTAAGCTTTCCCGACTTCGGCATTACCGACGAAGCCGAGTACTGGATCATCGAGCTGGCTGAAGACTATTCCTACGCGGTGGTGACCAACTCCAATAGGAGCTCATTATTCATCCTCAGTCGTACACCAACCATGGAAGAATCTGTCTACCAGGATATTATCGATAGACTTACTATGCAGTGTTTTGATCCGGGGAAAATCATACTTACGCCTCAGCCAGAGGAGTAAAACCATAACAAAAGCAAAGTAAGCCAAGGCAAGAAAAAGAAAGAAGGTGGTAAATCCAAGTAAAATGACCTTCCTCATTAAAGATGCCACTAAATAGCGAACGCAGGAGTCTGAAAAAAAGAGACTCCTGCGTTTTCTTTTTTGTCTACATAGCGTGTATCATCATTTCATGCTAAAAGTTACACATTCTGCAAAGGACCTGCGGTCTGTTCATTCCCGTAGTGATTGCACAATACAGATTGAATGTTAAGTTTGACCCAAAAAAAATTCCACAATACTTTTAGAATGTCACAGTAGGATTTTTCATGGGTAATACATCTATATAAAAATCTGGGGGAAGATTTAAAAGGAAAAGATTAAACAAGATGAAAAGTTAAGATTAGTACAGGTATTCTTAAAAAATTAGGGAACTTAAAAAGTCAACAGTTGTGATAATAACTTTAACCTTCATTTGTCCCGGAAAGTTTTGTACTTTCTGTAGTAATAGGGAATGCAAAAAATAATATAATTATCTTATAAATAATTATTTTAAATAGAAAAGATATTTTTAAAATTGTTTCTGAATCAGAGCTTTCAACATGTCTTCGGTCAGCAGGTTTCCGGTAAAGGCATTCGGGGTCTGCGCAGCAACAAGAACAGTATACTTTCCCCATGTTTCCGGTTTTGCCCAGCCTGACCGGTCCAGGTCCGGATTTAAATAGGCCCAGCCTTCTGTGTCTGTGTTATCAGGCATTAATGCGTTTACAGCAATATGATATTCTTTCAATTCCTCTGAAAGTCCAAGGGTAAGCCTGTTTACAGCAGCCTTGCTTACATCATAGGCCAGACCGGTAAATGGTTTGTGGCCTGTCTTCTCTGCCACTACAGAGGAGATGTTGATAATATGACCATATTTCTGTTTTATCATCTGAGGCAGCACAGCTCTGGTGCAGAGGACTAAACCCCTCAGGTTAGTTTCCATTATTTTGTCCCAAAGGTTCTGCGCGATGTCTTTAAAGCGCGCAGGATGGTTAGTCGCGGCATTGTTTACAAGGATGTCAATACGGTTAAAGTTCTCTATGGTTTGTTGAACCATATTTTCAATCGTTTCAGCTTTTGTGACCTTTGCTTCAACAGCGAGGGCATTCCCTCCAAATGTCTTTATTTCTTCCACTGTCTGGTGGATGGTGCCCTTTATGTTTTTCAGCTGTTTCTGGGTTCTTGATGCCACCACAACCGCAGCTCCATTTATTGCCAATTCAATTGCGATTGCTTTGCCGATTCCTCTGCTGGCGCCTGTGACAATGGCTACTTTTCCGTTTAGATTCATTTTTATTCCATTTAGCAAGTGAGGTGAAAAGCCCCCACGGTTTTTATGTTATTTTTTATATGTTCATTAAAAAGAGCGCAAGCATTTTTTGTGTTTTCTGCAATGACTTTGATCCTTCTTTTGCTTAACGCATTTCTTGTTGAGGAAGGTACAGTTATTGATCCATATGCTCCGGTTCCGATGATTAATGTTTCTGGATTATTGGCGATGATTTCTTTTATGTCTCCCAGTTCCAGTGAATTACTTTTTATTCTTATCCAGTTGGGAAGTACTTTTTCAGGAAAGACGATAATGCCTTTTTGATAGATTTTTCTGTTAATTGTTATAGAGCCTAAAGTGTAGCCGTCAATTTTCATTTTTAATTGTAAATTATTCTTACTTTATCTCCTCTTTTTATCCCGGTGCTTTTTTGAGCATTACTGTTTTTAATGGAGATTTCAAGAGTGTCGCTGCTTCCGATTATGCAAAACAGCTCATCTTCCTCTGCGGCTGCGTAATAGGGCAATATCCTTGATATCGGTATATTGTTTACTTCAAGGAAAAAAGATTTTGTGCCGGCAATTTCTTCAAGGAAAGAAGCGCTGATGTTGGTAAGAAGGTTTCCAAAGCAATCAATATGAACAACTTCACCTTCTGCCTCATGACTGTTTAAAATACAGGGTTCGGGAAAGGGTATGATGATTGGATTTTTTAAAGCGGAGCCAAAGGCATCAATTTTTTTACCTGTTGACAGGTGTGCTGCAGCCGGGGCGAAGATGTCTCTTCCATGAAAAGTGCGGCTTATTTTTTTCAGGGAATAGTTTTTGTTTGTGATCTCAATTATGTTTTCTGTTTTTTCATTTGAAATAATACTGCTGAAAAGTCCGTTATCTGGACCGATAAAAAAGTATTTTTCTGTTTTGATAAGGATGGGAAGTCTTTTACTCCCAACTCCTGGATCAACAACAGCGAGGTGAATTGTTTTTTCAGGAAAAAATGAAAAGGAGTTTTTTATGGTTAATCCGGCGCAGATTATATCCTGGGGAGGTATGCTGTGGGTAATGTCAATAATTTTAGCTTTAGGGTTAATGGAAAGGATGACGCCTTTCATTATCCCGACATAGGGGTCATAAATGCCAAAATCTGTTATCAGCGTTATTATGTTTGGTTCAGACATGTTTTAAAAATATTTTAAAGACTTTGATTGGTCAAGAAAATAAAATGACCAAAATTTAGAATAATTTAGCTTACCTTTGTGCTGTTGTCCGAATTTTATAAAAGCTGAGCATATCTTATTCATGATGTAGGCAAAAGCGTATTTTGAGTCCGTATATGAAGGAAAGAAAAGATATTTTAAATGTTCATGGAACCCGGAGGCCTGTCTTTTCTTCCAGCTGAATGTAAGATTCATGGGTTTGATCATGCAGAAATAGTTTCAGATATTTGTGAAAAGTGGCGAATAGCAGAACATATAATTACTGCCATCCGTATCTCCATTATCCAAGGTCAACCGGAAACAGCCTGGCAGATATACTTTATGTGGCAGATTTGGTTAAAATGATGAGCGGTATGGTCAGGGGCGTTGATTGAATGCTCTATAAGATGGATACGGAGTCGCATGATTTTAAATATTGATGTTGGCCATGCTGAAGAAATTATGGGGCAGGTAGTTAATATGTTGAGAAGACTACTTTCAAGGCATAGTTTCTTTTAGCCTCGTCCGCTGTTTTTTATGACGTACTACCCATTTATTACTGATTTTTCAAGGTGAAGCCTCAATTTATTAAATTCAGCATCGAGCTCATTTATTAGCTGAGCTGCCTTTTCAACGTCAGAACTTGCTGCAGCCTCCTCAATTTTAAGTGAGATATCCTGCATGGTCAGTGCTCCTATGGTTGAGGTTGACCCTTTCATCGAATGTGCAATTCTTTTTATATCCTCAAGGGCTTCTTTCCCACAGGCGGTTTTAAGCTCATTTATTTTATTTGGAATAGTTTCGATGAAGATGCTAACAAGTTCAATAAGCATTTTTTCATCGTTGCAAAGTCTGCTCAACAGGGATTGTTTATCAAAGATTATGATCTTTGGCTTCTGACTTGATGCTGTATTCATCTGTACGAGCGCAGGATTGTTAAATATCTTTTCCATTGTTTCAATAAGAATTTTCGGTTCAATAGGTTTTGATATATAGTTATTCATGCCACACGCAATGCATTTATCTTTGTATCTTTTTCCGGCATGGGCTGTCATGGCAATAATAGGTACCCCGTGATTTTTTACAGAGGAGGTGGGGTTTCGGATTATTTCAGTGGCTTCAAATCCGTCCATTTCAGGCATTTGAATATCCATAAGAACAAGATCATAATGGTTATTTGAAAGTTCTTTTATTGCTTCAATCCCGTTTTCAACTGTGTTTGCCCTATATCCTAATTTCTCAAGTATTCCAACTGCCACAGCACTGTTTGTCTGGTTGTCTTCTGCCAGAAGTATCTTCTTCGCATGCTTTTGTTTTTCAGAAAGGCTATGGCGGGTGACAATGTGTTCATGGGAGAGGTTTTTTGAAAGTTGTTTTTCCATGGTGAGAGTGAGCAAACAATATTTAAGGTGGGTTTGCTTTACTGGCTTTACAAGATAGGCGGAAGCGCCCAATTTTTCGAGTGTTGAAGCATCGCCTCTTTGTCCAGCGGATACTATTATCACGATTAATGTATCTTTAAGCATTTTGTCAGCTTTGATTAATTTTGTCAGCTCTACTCCGTTCATTTTAGGCATTTCAGGATCAATGATTGCGAAATCAAAAGGAGCCCCCCCCTTTTTTGCGCTGAGGAGTTTTTTGAGTGCGGATACGCCGTCTAGTGTTTCATCTGTCAGACAGCCCAATTTTTTGAGCTGCTCCTTTAGGACCAATTGGTTGGTTTTGTTTTTGTCCGCAATTAAAATGCGTTTACCTCGTATATGTTCTTCAGAGACAATTGCTGTGTCCTGAGAAATTTTGTTCTGTTTTTTTAAAACAGTGGAAAACCAGAATGTTGAACCCTTGCCTTCTGCACTTTTAAAGCCTATCTCTCCGCCCATTGCTTCGCATAACTGTTTTGAAATTGTCAGACCAAGCCCTGTACCTCCGAACCTTCGTGTTGTTGAGGCGTCCGCTTGGGTAAACTCTTTAAAAAGATTACCAGTCTTATCTTCAGAGATGCCTATCCCTGAATCAATAATGCTGAAATGAAGCAATACAGAAGAATATGTTTCCTTTTCCAGCCGCACGTTGATTGTTATTTCACCCTCCAATGTAAATTTTATCGCATTACCTATGAGGTTGTTAAGGATTTGACGCAGACGGCCGGGGTCTCCCATGAGGAGTGAAGGGACATCATTTTTGACAAGGCAGTTATAACCCAGGTTTTTTTCATGCGCTCTGATTGCAAAGGCATCATTAATATCATCCATAAGAGTTCGAAAATCAAATGCTATTATTTCGGGATCCAATTTGCCTGCTTCAAATTTTGAAAAATCCAGAATATCATTTATAATGGATATAAGGGAATCAGCGCTCTTTTTAATGATTTCAGAATAACTTTGCTGTTTTGGGGTAAGTTCTGTGTCGAGCAAAAGACTAATCATGCCTATGATACCATTCATAGGGGTGCGTATCTCATGGCTCATGTTGGCCAGGAACTGACCTTTTGCCTTGTTTGCTGACTCAGCTTCTTCCTTTGCCTTCAGTATTTCAAGCTCAGCTTTTTTTTGCTCAGAAATATCATGAAGGATGGCAAAAACACCTATCATTTCTCCTTTTTCATTTCGATAGACAACATTATTTTGTGTGGTCGGAATGATCTTATTGTTTTTGTTTTTATAAAATGCGTCCCAGTTTGACAGTTTATCCGTTTCAAAAAGCTCGGAAATTTTATTTGTTGCATCGATGAAAAAATCCTCTTCAACAATGATTGACTCGCCTATTGTGGATTCATAGGTGCCCGGCTCTTTTACCGTAAAATCATGGATATATTTTTTAAGCAATTCAGGTTCATCACGGCCCAGCATTGTGCAGAATGCTTTGTTTGTTTTCATGATTCTGCCTTGCTGATCGGTTATAATGACAGGATCAAGTGAGAGGTTAATGAAGTTTTCCAGCTCTTCTTTTGATTTGATGATATCAAGTGAGCTTTTTATCTGTTCGGTAATATCTCTTATTATACTGAATGCTCCGGTTGCGTTTCCATTCTCATCCTCCAGAAAAACAATATTTTGATCTGTGGGAACAAGCTTTTTATCTTTCCTGAGGAAGTATCTTTTTATATTAAACTTTTTCCCATCGTTTGATAATTCGATAAATTTATCATATTGTTTAAAAAGGGCGTCCTCGTTCAGGCATATTTCTTCACCTGTGGTGCATTCAAAAGTCCCTTCAAATCCATAATGATCATATATAGGGGTATCAATAAGACTCTCTTCTGTATAGCCCAGCATTGAATGAAAAGCATAGTTGGCTCTGGTTATAATTCCATCGGTGTCAGTTATAACAATAGGATCGGGTGATATGCTGATCAGGTGTTGGAAATATTTTTTTGTTTTCCCGGCCTCTTTAGCAGCTTTTTTTCTTGATGAAATCTCCTTGTTCAGCTGTTCATTAATGTTTTTAAGTTTTACGCTTAAATTGCGCATTTTCCCTACAACAGCGCCGCAAATAAGAACGCTAATGGAGCCTATAAAACCGGGTACGGTAAATAAACTGTCATTAAAATAGCTGGCTCCGACTAAGGAATACAATAAACTGTTTATGCATATAAAAAGGAGATAGCTGCATACCGCAGGCATAAACCCATAAAGCCCTCCAATTGTCAAGACTGGAATTACGGTGCCTACAGAAAGCGTTTTCCCAGTCTTGCCCAGCAGTAAAAAAAAGATAAGTAAATAAGCAGCAAAAGAAAGAAATGTTAAGAGATAAAACAGATTTGATCTGGAGGGTTTTATTAGTTTAAAAAGGGAAGAGAGTATATTAATTGTCTGGTTCTGATTCATTTGAATAGCAGCCTTATTATTTCCATTACTTTATTGCTTGTAATCCCTGATGACTGCATTGGGGTCTGTAAAGAAATATGACCACTGACGCGACTTTTAATTGTCCGAGTGCATTCGTAAGAAAATTTAATAGGTGGAATCCTTAAAGTCTTAGTCGATTTTAGTCCTATTATATAAAAATTTTTTATAAAAGTCATTTATAATTGATAACAGATTATCAGTAACAATAATTATCTGAATAAGAAAGATAAAAAATTCTAGCTTTCATATAAATTGTTTAGTAGGCTAAACAAAAAAACATTATAAGGGGTTTAATGGAAGCAATTGTTCTGGCAGCAACAAATCTTGAAATATCATTTCTGCTTGAAGTGCCCGGATGCCGGTTTGTGGAAAAAATACTTGGCTTTAATGTCTATAATGTGAAGAAAAACAGAAATAATATTCAAATTGTTGAGAGCGGTCCCGGTCTTGCCAATGTTTCAGCAGCATCTGCTTTGTCAATCAAAAGATTTCGTCCTGAACATATATTTAATATCGGGGTTTGCGGAGTCTATTCAAGTGATTTAGACCTGTTAACTAAAGTTATTACCGGAAGGTCGGCTGTTTTTGCGGATGCCGGTGTTGAGACTGAGAATGGTTATCAGGATATGGAAGATATTGGGTTGCCGTTTTATTTAACAGATGATGGGGAGGAAGTCTATAATATTTTTCCTCTCAGTGACGGGATAGTTGATAAATCTTTTTTAAGAGGAATGTTTCTGTCCCTTTCTGCTGTCTCAGGTGATGCAGCACAGGCGGAAAAGATCAGGAAACGTTTTGAATCTAAAGAGATGCTTGTGGCTGAAGATATGGAGACAGCCGCAGTAGCCCTTATGGCTTGCAGAGCGAATATACCATGTACCGCGATCAGGGGGATATCAAATCTTTGTGGTGACCGAAATTACAGGAACTGGAGGCTGAAGGAAGCGGCAGAGGCGGCACAAAAGGTCTTTTGGAAAGAGATCTGTGGTTAATATTTTAATAAGTGAGCTTACGGCATATTTCAGGAAGGAAAGTTAGAAGATTTATGATAAAAAATTTAACGCTTGGGATTTCAACTTGTCCCAATGACACCTTTATTTTTGATGCATGGATAAACGGAAGAATAAAAGATGTTCCTTCCGTGAGCTGGTTGCTCAAGGATATTTCCGAGCTGAACAGGATAGCATTGAATGCCAAGATGGATGTTATTAAGGTTTCTTTTTTTGCTTATGGTTTTATAAAAGAAAAATACAAACTTTTAAACGCGGGGGGTGCCCTTGGCAGGGGGTGCGGCCCAATAGTAGTTGTAAACCCGGGTATTTCAGATCTTAAGTCCGGGGATATCCGTATAGCGCTCCCGGGTGAACTTACAACCGCAAATCTTCTCTTTTCTCTTTACCTGCCGGAAATAAAAAATAAGATTTATATGAAATTTGATGAAATAATGCCGGCGGTTTCAAACAATGAGGTTGATGCCGGTGTTGTTATTCATGAGGGGAGATTTACTTTTGAGGATTACGGACTTGTACTGCTTAAGGATCTAGGTGCCTGGTGGGAGGATAAAACCGGA
>JAHEEI010000286.1 GCA_024640785.1 Pseudomonadota bacterium | reverse complement strand
GCCTGAGGCGGATTGAAGGATTAGAAACAAGGCACCAACAAAGATATTGGGCCAAAAGACATTTTTGATCGGATCAAAACACGAAGGAATAAGGTCATGAAAGAAAATCAACAAAAACTTAATGAAAGCGATTATTCTGAAAATGACGCTAGCGTCAAATCCGAAGAGAAGGTCTTGATTTTGCATAAGACTAAGGCGGAAAAAAATTTAGATCAAACAATCAGCACTCCCGAACGATATGTAAGCTGGTACCAATATAATACAAAGAATATAGACAAATATCTTCAACTTTGCCCACATTGTAAGAAACCCTCTTTATCCGCTTTTGATAGATCAGTTATCGACAGCGCTATCGACTATCTTAATGGTAAACGGATGTTTAGAAACTTTCCTAGAAATGAGGGCAAATTTTTTCCAAACATTATTATTATGTTAGCACTCGGCACAATGGTTTACTTTCTATTAAATCATATTTAATTTTCAAATTTTTTTAACGCCTAAATCTTGAACCATCAATGTAAACAAAGAAAAGGACAAGCAAAAATGAAAAAGTTAGTTTTCTTAATTTTAGTGACCCTGCTTATTGCAGGGTGCAGCTCTGAGTTTTATAAACATGATTCTGCTTTTAAGGATTGGGACCACGTTCAATTTAGCTGGTGGGACTACCAAAATCCCACTGCCGAATATGCAGAAATGTCAGAGGAACGCGGATGGTGGGGCGAAGCAATACCTTATATCCCTGCAGAATAATACCCTTTGTTGATCTTGCAGGCGTAAGATCCATAAAGATTTGAGCATATTTAAATATGAAACGTATCTGGAACAATTACAAGGTTTGGATAATAATTGGTTTGGCTTATGGCGGATTTAGTTTCTTTAAAGGATATAAGATCTTGAAGCAAATGGTCTCTACCCTTTATGTCAAATTGGCCTCCTTCCAGTCATTGTTAACAAGAGAAAGCTAAATGGAACTTTATGTCACCCAACTTCAACACTTTACAAAAAACCATGTGATAGCCAAAGGCTTTCGAGGTTATAATTTAGAAAAGGAGTATTGAGGTGACATCAAATAGACTTCTCGGATGATCGTGCATCTTTTCTGCTGGCCCGTCCTCCTGCATCAGGATGGGCGGCACCCGAGAAAAAAACGGCATCTGGGGGAGTCATAAACTTAAGGCAGATCCAAATTGGATCTGCCTTTTTTTCGTTTATCCAGTTTGCTCTGAAACTGCAAAATCAGGGTGTTGCAAATGTAACGGAATATGCTTTTTCAAGACCGTCCCCTTGCGCCCCGCATTTATGCGTTTTAGAATATTTCCGCTTTTTTCCTGCTTTGTGCTATAATTATTGCAGTATTGCCGTTAAAAATGAACTTTCAAAGGAAAATCGTCATGCGTGGAGCATTGATCATCGTCATGGTCATCAGTTTGCTGATTGTAGGAATACTGGTCATGAAAAATATGGGAGCCGACAGAACGACCGGTGTCATAGAAACCCAAGCTAAACAGTACACCGAGAGTGCAAAAAGTTTTGCTGATGAGGCTAACGAAAGAACGAAAGCCCTCCGTGAGCAAATGAATAGGGCTGAGTAGAACCCATCTCAAAAATAGGATTTTGGTTCAAGATTCCGTCTTTCCATCCTCCGTAGCAGGCTACTGCGGAGGACGGGCGCCTAAAGGCTTCCGTCTTCGTTAAAACCTCGACGGGACAGGTCGCCGGGACACGCGCGGCGGGGCCGAACTTTTCCAGGATAATTTGATCCCGCATCGATTAACAAAAGTACTTTGTACGAACCAGGGTATTCTCTCCCTCTGTTTCAAGATAAACTATTCGATCTATCTCGATCAGATCAATCGTGCCGTCCGCACCTTTCACCGGTAGTCTCCGAACAACTCCATCCATCATCTTCATACCTGATCCTTTGTGTATATCCTCATGAACTTTCATATAGAGCCATGAATCGTCATCCTGGGGCCATGTGTCACTTCTAAACATGGGCTGTGATATGCTTATTTTTCGGTTGAATAGACTGGTGTAGAAGATATTTATATCTTTATGGACGTTCTGATTGGCTCTGCAATTATTATCCGCAAGAAATAAATCTTGACTTAGAGTACCACAAAGTGGTATGGTTAAATTCTTCTCAATTCAGGAGTTTTCAAAAAAAACATAAAACTTAAAAACGTCTGTGGCATTGTCGATGACGTTGTATTTTTATCGTGCGACAGTGTCTTTTTTGTTCGAGAATAAAGGCCACTTTTAAATTTAATAAAAATTCGTGATGCAAAATAATTTAATATTATAAAGAAAATGAATTAGAAAATATTAGCAAAAACTAACTTAATAGACAGAATCAAAGTGCTTCTTGAGCACTCCATTTGAATACTTCCAAAAATCAAATTGGAAAGAGGAGGTATTAACCATGATTAAAAACCAACATTCTTTAATATTATCAAAAAGACAAAAAATATTTGATTTGCAACAGCTAAAGTACTTTGTCATTAGTTGTGTCTGCATTTCGCTGGTCATGTCTTTCCTGGGGTGCGCAAATGTGAAACCATACTCCCTTGCCGACGTACCTTTTACCCAAGCTGATCCTCGTGTAGATGGACGAGCCACCGACTACGAAGAGTGGGAGAGGGCAGCACGTCTACCG
>JAHEEI010000285.1 GCA_024640785.1 Pseudomonadota bacterium | reverse complement strand
TTAATATGGAAAAAAATTTGGGAAGATTTAAAGGCAAAGCAGCTGTTATTACCGGTGCAGGAAGCGGAATCGGAAGAAGCATTGCTTTGCGTTTTGCGGAAGAGGGAGCAGATGTCGGGCTGGTTGATATTAATGAGCAGGGACTGAAGGAAACTGCTGAAATGGTAAAGGCCTTGAGCATGAAAGCAGTTATCTGCAGATGTGATATGGCGGAGATTTTGGATATTGACGCTGCAGTAAAAGTTATTTTTAAGGAATTTAAAAATATTGATATCCTTTTAAATGGTGCCGGTATTGGGGATACCAATGCAGGCTATGATGATTTGATCCCTGAGATTTGGGACAAGGTTTATGCCGTTAATGTTAAAGGACCTTTTTTTTTAACCCAGAAAATAGCAACGCATATGGTGGATCACGGTATCAAAGGAAGGATTATTAACATCGCCTCTACCGAGGGTAAGACGAATCGCGCAGGAAGCATTGCTTACGCGTCTTCAAAGAGCGCACTTATCGGGCTTACACAGGGCTTGGCAATTCAGCTTGCCCCATATGAGATAACTGTAAACAGTGTTTGTCCCGGCCTTATTGATACGCCGATATGGCACCGGGGCGATAAAGTTCTTGATGTTCCCAAGGGGAGTACCATCAAAATGGTTGTTGACACTTCGATAGAATCAAGACAGTTAAAGATTATGCGGGTGGGGGAGCCTGGGGAGATTGCAGCAGCAGTTACTTTTCTGGCATCTGAAGATGCTGCTTACATGACAGGTCAGGCCATAAACGTATGCGGCGGGCTGGAATTTCATTAGTCAAAAGTCAAAAATGTGTAGCCAGTGATGCGTGTAGAGAAACAAATAAAAAAGCTACCCATATGTGATGTTGCGGATAGCTTTTCGTATTATAGATGATTATTAAAATTACTTCTTTTTTCTTTCATATTTGAATAAACAGACACAGTCTCCTTCTGCCTTTGAAGCAATAATGCCGCCTGACATGTTCCCAAAACCTTTTTTTGTTGCTGCCACATCCATCTCGCAGATGATT
Source organism: Pseudomonadota bacterium (assembly GCA_024640785.1). Lineage (GTDB taxonomy): Bacteria > Desulfobacterota > WTBG01 > CAIYCZ01 > CAIRTM01 > JAHEEI01. The sequence goes on along the minus strand of JAHEEI010000285.1, from coordinate 1,618 downwards.
TTGCAGGGTTTGTCAAAACCAAATTCTTTTGCAAGTTCCATAACCGGGCAGACTCTCTGAACTTCGATAACCGCGTCCATACCGTCATTTGAAATATCAACAACAGCCATATCCATACCCATTTGTTTGTACAAAGGAATGGCCTGGGTAAAGCCTTCAGCCAAGGTGTTATTGTCAATAAAGCGCCCCATGTTCTTTTTCTGGCGTTCAGGATAGCCTTCCATCAGAGTGTCCCATGCTTTTTGTTCGCCATCTTCATCCATTATTTTTTTATAAGTTTCAAATTTCTTTTTAAACACTTCCATTGGATCCATTACACTTCTCCTTTGTTCTGGCAGTTATTGTTAGTTTTTTAGTAAAACAATAATCTTAGTATATAGCCATTGTCAACAAAAAAAATGAAAAAGGCTCTTAACCAGTAAACTATTTTTAGTTAAAACCTTTTGATATATAAATTATTATTTTAAAAAAAACATTTTATAAAAGTATTTTATCAGTACAATATAATGGATTCTGATATTCTGTCTTCTTGACACTAAAAAATCTTATAACTATAATATAAAAGCTAACTTTAATTATTAAATACTATGAAGGGCTTGATATGAAATTTATAGTCCAGAAATACGGCGGTACAAGCATAGGGCAGGCTGATCGAATGAAAAGTGTTGCAATGATTGTTAAGGACAGCCTGAAAACAGACAGGGTGATTGTGGCTCTTTCTGCAATGAGCAGTTATGTTAAGTCCCAGGGAACCACCAGCAGGCTTATCGAAGCGGCAGATGCGGCGCTTCAAGGTAAGGACTATTCCAATATCATCGATATGATAGAAAAACATCATGTTGATGCGGTTAAAAAACTTATTAAAGGAAAAAACAGAAAAAAGGTTTCCGATGAAATAGATGCGGAGCTTGATTCTTTAAAATCTTTTTTAGGAGCCATAAATGTAATTGGCGAGATATCTTCGCGTTCCCATGATGTGATTATCAGTATGGGTGAGAAACTTTCCGCGCGTATATTTGCTGCACTTTTAAATGACATGGGAGTCCCCGCAGTATATGTGAATCTCGAATCCCTGATTGACAAGCCCTTTAAGGAAACAAACAAAGATTTTTATGATTACGCTAAAAAGCGTCTTAGGACCGTTATTAAGAAATGTGGTGACACAGTGCCTGTGCTGACCGGTTATTTTGGAGAGGTTCCAAACGGAATCATTAAAAGCATCGGACGTGGATATACCGATCTCACAGCGGCGCTTTCAGCTGCTGCTGTGAATGCAAAGGAACTTCAGATCTGGAAAGAGGTTGACGGCGTATTTTCATCAGATCCCAGAAAGGTGAAAGCCGCAAAAGTTCTATCAAGTATCACACCTGAGGAAGCAGCAGAACTGACCTATTACGGGTCTGAGGTTATTCATCCGTTTACCATGGAACAGGTTATCAAGGCGAAGATCCCGATCCGTATCAAGAATGCACTTAAACCTGAAGTTCCTGGAACGATCATTGATCCGAAGGATAAAGGAGGTAATCACAAAAAGCCGGCAACAGCAGTCACGGTTAAAAGAAATGTTTCGATCATGAATATTAATTCTAACCGTATGCTTATGGCTTACGGGTTTATG
>JAHEEI010000102.1 GCA_024640785.1 Pseudomonadota bacterium | reverse complement strand
ACCAACACGAAAAAGAAGACAGGTATATCAAAAACAGAAAATGTGTCGTTTCTGTTCAGACAGCAATCTGCAGATAGAATATAAGGACTATTCAACACTCCGACACTTTGTAACAGACCGTGGTAAAATAATACCCAGAAGAATTTCAGGTAGTTGCGCCAAACATCAGAGAGAGATAACCAAAGCATTAAAAAGGGCACGTTCAATCGCAATAATACCTTTTACAGTTACTGCTGCATAAGCTCTAAATAAAAAAACAGTAGAATAAGGAATACACAAATAATGAAGGTTATTTTAACTGAAGAAGTTGAAAATATAGGTCAACCTGGCGACCTCCTTAAAGTAAAAGATGGTTATGCTAGGAACTATCTTTTACCAAATAATAAAGCTGTTCAGGCAACTATCCAGAACATGAAACAGCTCGAGCACCAGAAAAGACTAATTGGCGAAAAATTAAACAAAATTAAAAGTGAAGCTGAAAAACTTTCTAAAAAAATTGAGCGGCTGTCATGCACAATAACAAAGCCTGCTGGTGAAGAAGACAAACTGTTTGGTTCCGTAACTTCTGCAGACATTTGTGAAAGCCTGAAAAATGAAGGCATTGAAATTGATAAAAAGAAAATATTACTGGAAGAACCGATAAAAAATCTTGGCATTTTCAATATTATGGTTAAACTTCATCCAGAAATAACAGCAAAACTTAAAGTCTGGGTAGTTAAAGAATAATTATCAACTTTTACAAAATAAATGGGAAATAATATACCCCCGAACATCCCTCCCCAGAACATAGAAGCTGAGAAGTCCGTAATAGGCGCTATCCTTTTAGAAAACGAGGCGCTTACACAAGCCCTCGAAATCTTAAAACCAGATGATTTTTACCATGAAGCGCACCGCCAAATATACATCAGTATGTCTGAGCTGTTCGATAAGAACGAACCTGCTGACCTGATAACAATCACAGAAATACTCAAAAAAAAGAATAAGCTCGATGAAATTGGCGGAGCATCATACCTCGCTGATATATCAGATAATATCCCCACAGCCGCGCACATTGAATATTACGCAAAAATTGTTAAAGAAAAATCCATAAGAAGAAACCTGATAAGGGCGGCAACAAAGATTATTGGAGAAGCATCCAGCGGTCAGGAAGAAATTGATAAAATCCTTGATTTTTCTGAAAAGACAATTTTTGAAATAGCAGAAAACCAGATCAAGCGTTCTTTTTATCCATTAAAGGACATTATTAAGTCTACCTTTAAAGAAATTGAAAAACTTTACGAAAAAAAGGAACACATCACCGGGGTTGCCAGCGGATTTAGAGATCTTGACAACATGACTTCAGGTTTTCAGCGTTCGGACCTCGTTATCATAGCAGGCAGACCGAGCATGGGAAAAACAGCTTTTGCTTTAAATGTAGGGCAGCATGCTGCCTGTGAATCAGGCATCCCAACAGCTGTTTTCTCTCTTGAGATGTCTAAAGAACAGCTTGCACAGAGAATGCTCTGCTGTGAAGCAAGGATAGACAATGCAAAACTGAGAAGTGGATTTATCGCTGAATCCGAATGGGGCAGACTGGCAATAGGAGCAGGAAAACTTTCAGAAGCAAAGCTTTTTATAGATGATACACCTGGAAACACAGTCTTTGAGATGAGAGCAAAAGCTCGCCGACTTAAAGCTGAGCACGGACTCGGTCTGGTAATCATCGACTATTTACAGCTTATGAGTGGCTCAAAAAGCAGATCAGACAGCAGAGAGCAGGAAATATCAGAAATTTCAAGAGCACTTAAAGCACTTGCAAAAGAGCTTAACATCCCAGTTTTAGCCCTTTCTCAGCTGAACCGAAAAGTCGAAGACCGTACTGACAGACGCCCACATATGGCGGACCTACGAGAATCAGGCGCTATAGAACAGGATGCGGATGTAATTATTTTCATTTATCGCGATGAAGTCTATCATCCTGATTCAGAAGATTCCAAAGGAAAGGCTGAGATTATAATCGGTAAACAGAGAAACGGTCCCACGGGTGTATCAACACTTGCTTTTTTAAATGCATATACCCGCTTCGAAAATTTTTCCTCAAGAGAATATTAGTTGTTTAAAACGGACAGTTTCTTTCCTTTCATATTTTATTCACAAAAAAATCATCCCTGCCATTGACTCAGCCTTAAATAATGCTTATCTTTTTTTAACAAAACAAAAAAACAAAAATAATAACAGATTTAAACATATTATAAATTTGCCTCGATAAAACCAGGCATGACAAAGGAGGAAAAAAATGGGAAAAGCAATAGGAATTGATCTTGGAACGACAAATTCTGTAGTAGCTGTAATGGAAGGGGGAGACGCAACCGTTATAGTAAACGAAGAAGGGAACAGAATTACCCCTTCTTGCGTAGCTTTTACAAAAGAAGGTGAAGTTCTGGTTGGTCAGGTCGCAAAAAGACAGGCAATCACTAATCCTGAAAACACCATCTATTCAATTAAAAGATTTATGGGGCGAAAATTCAGCGAAGTATCTGAAGAAATGAAAATGGTGCCCTACAAAGTCTCTGAAGGATCAAACGGAGATGTTAGGATTATAATTTCAGGCAAAGAGTATACGCCTCAGGAAATTTCCGCAAAAACGCTTCAAAAGCTTAAGCAGTCTGCTGAAGCCTATATTGGAAGTAAAGTGACTGATGCAGTTATAACCGTACCGGCATATTTCAATGACAGCCAGAGACAGGCAACCAAAGATGCCGGAACAATAGCAGGACTTAATGTTCTTCGCATAATAAATGAACCGACGGCTTCCGCTCTTGCTTACGGTGTTGATAAAAATACTGACGAGATTGTAGCAGTCTACGATTTCGGAGGCGGCACCTTTGATATTTCTATCCTTGAAGTAGGAGATAACGTAATTGAAGTCAAGGCAACAAACGGTGATGGACATCTTGGTGGTGACAACCTTGACCAGAGAGTGATAGACTGGCTTATTGCTGAATTTAAAAAAGATCAGGTTATTGACCTAAGCCAGGATAAAATGGCGCTTCAGAGACTGAAAGAAGCTGCAGAAAAAGCTAAAATAGAGCTTTCATCAACTATGGAAACAGAGATCAACCTGCCCTTCATAACTGCTGACGCATCCGGTCCGAAACATATGAACTACAAATTGACACGGGCAAAATTTGAACAGATGGTAGATGATCTTATTGAACGTACAAGGATTCCATGCGAAATGGCAATGAAGGATGCCGGCCTTCAGATCAGCGATATTAAAGAAGCCATACTGGTGGGAGGATCAACAAGAGTTCCAAAGGTTCAGGAGCTTGTGAAAAAACAGTTCGGCAGAGAACCACACAAAGGCGTTAACCCAGACGAAGTGGTTGCTCTGGGTGCTTCTATTCAGGCCGGTGTACTAGCTGGTGATGTTAAAGATGTACTTCTGCTGGATGTTACACCTCTGACCCTTGGAATTGAAACTCTTGGAGGCGTTACCACAAAACTAATTGAAAGAAATACCACTATTCCCACAAGAAAAAGTGAGATCTTCACCACTGCCGCAGACAATCAGACCAGTGTTGAGATTCATGTACTCCAGGGTGAACGAGAGTTTTCAAAAGACAACAGGACCCTTGGAAGATTTCAGCTGGTGGGAATACCTGCTGCTCCAAGAGGCGTACCTCAGGTTGAGGTTACTTTTGATATAGACGCAAATGGAATTGTAAATGTCTCTGCAAAAGATCTTGGAACCGGCAAAGAACAGAAAATCACCATCACAGCATCAAGCGGATTAAGTAAAGAAGAAATTAACAGTATGGTGAAGGATGCCGAATCCCATTCTGAAGACGATAAAAAGCGCAGAGAAAAAATTGAGATCAGAAACCAGGCTGACAATCTTGTCTACAACACTGAAAAGGTCCTCAAAGAAAACAAGGAAAAACTTGCTCCGGAGGATGTAAAGACTGTTGAAGAAGCCTTAAAAGAGACCAAAAACGCGATTGAAAAAGGCGATATTGATGAAATAAAGGCAAAAATGGAGGCCCTAAACAATGCCTCCCACAAACTTGCTGAAGCGATGTATAAAAATACAAATGCGGAGCAGCCAGGAGGAAATCCGGCTGGAGGTCAGCATCAGAATAATGCACCGAGTTCTGAAGCTCAGGACAATGTGGTAGATGCTGAGTTTGAAGAAACCGATAAATAACAAAACATAAAAACCGCCATAAATAACTTGACAAACAGCCATAAAAAAGGGGAATAGATATAAAATCTACTCCCCTTTTTTATTCACTAAATCTGGAGATAACAATGAACGATCAGAACAAAGATGATAAAAATACAGTTACAGGTCTACCCGAAATAACTTTCTCCTCATTTATTCTCTCACTCAGTTCTTCAGCACTCTTTCATTTTGGAGAAATCCCTGACCCGGTAACAAAAAAGAAACAGAAAAATATTGAACTTGCTAAACAGACAATTGATATCCTTGGTCTCATGGAAAAAAAGACTGTTAATAATCTGGAAAAGGATGAAGCTGTTTTACTTAAAAACCTTCTTTATGATCTCAGAATGCGCTATGTCAATGAGACAAAAAATATAGAGAAGGTTAAGGAGGATTAAACCAATTGCAAAGTTTAAATCTCCTTTCACCTGCGAAAATAAATTTAAGACTTGAAATATTCTCAAAGAGGCCTGACAACTACCATGAAATTAGAACAATTTTTCATAAAATAAGTATTTTTGACAAAATAAGTCTTGAGAAAATACCTGGAAATGTAGTCCAGATTATAATAGATAACCCTGACATCCCCACCGACAACACCAACCTGGCGGTTAAAGCTGCGAATTCGATTTTGAATTATGCAGACATAAAACCTGGCATTAAAATTGACATTAAGAAAAATATTCCGTCAGGTGCCGGCCTCGGAGGCGGGAGTAGTAATGCGGCAATTACATTGAAAGGACTTAACACACTTCTAAATCTTAATATTCCAGAACAAATTCTTGCAAACCTTGCTGTCAAACTGGGGGCCGACGTGCCCTTTTTCCTGACAGATTCATCAACAGCCTATGCCACTGGAATAGGTGAAGAGATTAAACCTATTGAAACTTACGATAAATTATGGTTTCTAGTTATTTTCCCGGGATTTACAGTTTCAACTGCGTGGGCATACAATTCGATTAATAAATATAATTTATTGACAAAAAGAACGAATAATAATATTATAAAAAATTATTCTCTAGACATTAAAACAGTAAAATCATTACTTTATAATGATTTCGAATCTGTAGTGAATAAAAGACATGCGGAAATACCAAAAATAAAAGAACTGCTTATAAAAACTGGAGCGCAGGGGGCAATGCTTTCAGGAAGCGGATCATCAGTTTTTGGGATATTTCCCGACAAAGCATCCGCAGAAAACGCAAGCTTAAATTTCAAAACAGATTCGAACCAAAAAGTATTTATTGCGCAAAGCCTGTAACTTAAACAACTGATAAAATGGAGAATTATTTTGAAAGATCTAAAGATCTTTTCTGGCGCTTCAAACAAACCGCTGACAGATGAAGTTTGCTGTCTTTTTGATTTCCCACAGGGAAGCGTCAATGTAGGTACTTTCAGTGATGGAGAAATACAAATTGAAATCAATGAGAACGTCAGAGGCACTGATGTATTTTTGATCCAGTCCACGTGTACTCCGGTTAACAATAACCTAATGGAACTCCTGATTCTGATAGATGCGATGAAAAGAGCCTCTGCAGAAAGGATTACTGCGGTAATCCCCTATTACGGGTACGCAAGACAGGACAGAAAAGCTGCACCCAGGGCACCGATATCTGCAAAACTTGTTGCAGATCTTTTAACGACTGCCGGCGCAAACCGGGTTCTCACCATGGATCTACATGCCGGCCAGATCCAGGGGTTTTTTAATATACCAGTTGACAATCTTTATGCAGCACCAATTATTTTTAAATATTTAAAAGATAAATATAACAACAACCTAGTAATTGTATCTCCTGATGCAGGCGGTGTTGAGAGAGCAAGAAGCATGGCTAAAAGCCTGGATACAACTATCGCAATCATTGACAAACGGCGTTTAAAACCAAATGAAGCGTCAGTAATGAATATCATTGGTGAAATCGAAGGTAAAAACGCACTGATACTAGATGATATGACGGATACAGCTGGAACTTTAACCCATGGAGCTAAAGCCTTAATGGAAAGAGGTGCGAAAACAGTTTCAGCCTGTTGCACTCACCCTGTTCTTTCAGGCCCTGCTGTCAAAAGAATTAATGAATCACCCCTTGAGGAGTTGATCGTAACAAACACCATTCCATTAAGCGATGAAGCTCAGCAATCAGACAAATTTAAAGTACTTTCTGTTGCTGAACTCTTTGCTGAGGCAATCAAAAGAATTAATACTAACGATTCAATAAATTCACTTTTTATATAAAACCTTAAACACTTTTAGTATCACTAAGGAGTAATCATGAACAAACAAACAGTCATCAAAGCAGCGGTCCGCAACGAAAAAGGCAAAGGCTCCGCGCGCAAGCTGCGTTCAAAAAAATTCATACCGGCCGTATTGTATGGACATAAAGTTGACCCCGTAATGCTAACTATTGAAAACAGCGAAATCGTTAGAATATTTAAAGGCGGTGATGACACAAACCTGATGAAAGTTCAGATAGACAATCAGGGGAAAACAGTTGAAAAACTCGTTATGATAAGAGAAACCCAGAGACATCCTGTAAAAAATAATATTCTCCATCTGGATCTGTTCGCTGTAAATGTAAAAGAGGAAATTCATGCTCCGGTTCACATCCGCATAACAGGTGAGTCGCCGGGCGTTAAACAAGGTGGAATCCTCAGGCAGATAATGCGTGAGATCGAAGTTAGAGCGCTCCCGACAGAAATCCCTCAGCATTTTGAAGTAGATATATCAAAACTTGAAATCGGTGATTCGCTCCAGGTAAGCGACCTTAACAAACCGGAAAATGTTCAACTTCTTGCAGATGAATCTGCTCCGATCTTAAGCATAATGGCACCTACAGTTGTGAAAGAAGAGGAATCAGAAGAAGATGAAGGAGCCGTAGCTACCGGAGATACACCCTCTGCAGAGAAAGCAGATACTGATTCTGGGAGTAAATAATTCAGTTCATAATTAATATTCAGAAAGAACAGTAAATCACTTGAAACTGATTGTAGGGCTCGGAAATCCTGAAACTCACTATAAAAGCACCAGACACAATATCGGCTTTCTAGCCGCTGACAAAATATCAGGACGCAATCGTTTCATTTTTAAAGAGAGCAGTTTTAATGCACAAATCAGTACTGGAACTGCATATGGAAAAAACATAATCATTGCAAAACCCCAGACTTATATGAATTTAAGTGGCAAAGCAGTATTAGCCATAACTGAACATTACAACCTGCCTCCTGAGGATATCATTGTTATACATGATGATATGGACATAGATTTTGGACGCATAAAAATCAAAACCCGGGGGGGGAGCGCCGGACACAAAGGTATAGAATCAATTATTTATTGCCTGAAAAACAATGAATTCATAAGAATCCGGGCAGGCATAGGTAAGCCGGCAGATGACACACCGCCGGTAGACTTTGTACTACAGGATTTTACCGCAACTGAAAAAGGGTTGTTGCCAAATATATTGGACAATATTTCCGACTGTATTGAGAACATAATTAGATTTGGAACTCAAACAGCCATGAATAAATTTAACACCGTAAGTAATCAAGATAATTAAACACTAATTACAAACAACAAAAGGAGGCGGCAATGGAGAAACTGACAATTATTATTCCGATTTTTGGAATAATTGCCCTGATTTTTGCCTATGTTAAATCATCATGGGTAAACAAACAGGACATGGGGACTGATCGGATGAAGGAGATCTGCGGTTATGTCCGAGAAGGTGCAATGGCTTTTCTAGCAAGGGAATATAAAATACTCGCGATATTTGTAGTCTGCGTGGCAGGTCTGCTTGTCGTTGCAAACTGGTCGCCTTCAGCTGATTCTTATCGAAATCCTTTAATTGCGTTATCATTTATAATGGGTGCTTTCTGTTCCGGCCTTGCGGGCTATTTTGGTATGCGCATTGCCACTGCTGCTAATGCACGTACAACCCATGCGGCAAGGACCAGTTTAAATGATGCGCTCAAAGTTGCTTTTTCCGGCGGAACAGTCATGGGTATGTGTGTTGTCGGTCTTGCAATCCTCGGTCTTGGCGTACTTCTTTACCTGTATAAAGACCTTGGCCTTCTCGGCGCAGAATCAAATAATTTGGCAAATGTTATAACCGTCCTAAGCGGTTTTTCTCTGGGGGCTTCATCAATCGCTCTCTTTGCCAGAGTCGGTGGCGGTATCTATACCAAAGCAGCTGACGTGGGAGCTGACCTTGTGGGTAAGGTAGAAGCCGGAATTCCTGAAGATGACCCGAGAAACCCTGCAACAATTGCTGATAACGTTGGGGACAATGTCGGTGACGTAGCCGGTATGGGTGCTGATCTGTTTGAGTCTTATGTGGGCTCGATTGTTGGCGCAATGGTACTTGGAGCAACTGCAGTCGGTTTCTCAGGGGCAGGATACAATGCTGTTGTTCTTCCTCTGGTCATTGCGGCAGCAGGAATTATTGTTTCGATCATCGGTACTTTTTTCGTAGCCGTTAAAGAAGGCGGAAACCCTCAATCTGCTCTTAACAAAGGAACTTTTGGAGCGGCCTTTGTCATGTTGCCAGTGACTTATGTGGTCAGCAAATGGCTCATCCCCGGAGAAATAACCATTGCCGATTTTGAAGGAATTTCAGGTCAGGACATTTTCTGGGCAACCATATTCGGACTTGCTGCAGGTGTTTTAATCGGCATTTTTTCAGAATACTACACATCCAAGGAGAAAAAACCGGTTCATAGAATTGCTGCCGAATCTGAAACAGGGCCGGCAACAAACATCATATCCGGTGTGGCAACCGGTATGGAATCAACCTGTCTGCCGATCCTCTGCATCGCCGGGGCAATTCTGACCTCACATTACTTTGCCGGACTTTACGGTATTGCTATAGCTGCACTGGGAATGCTTTCAACCACTGGTATTCAGCTGGCTGTTGACGCATATGGCCCTATCGCTGACAATGCCGGCGGACTGGCCGAAATGGCAGAACTTCCACCTGAAGTTCGTGAAAGAACCGACAACCTTGATGCGGTTGGAAACACAACTGCAGCAATCGGAAAAGGTTTTGCCATCGGATCTGCAGCACTTACCGCACTCGCGCTTTTTGCAGCTTTTAGAACACAGGCTGACGTAGGCGCGCTGGATGTAACCAAGCCCACCATAATGGCTGGGCTCTTTGTCGGCGGTATGCTGCCGTTTCTTTTTTCTTCGATGTCAATGCGGGCAGTTGGTGAAGCCGCAAAAGA
>JAHEEI010000284.1 GCA_024640785.1 Pseudomonadota bacterium | reverse complement strand
TGCTGCTTTAAAATTACGGCTTACAAATAAAGTTTAGCCGTATCAAGACCATGGAAAAAAGCAACGCTGAAATAGAACAGAGTATTCTGGAATTTCTCAAAGAACACGGTGAAAACTGTTTCACCTGCGCACTGGCCACCTGTTTTGAAAATGAGCCCCGCAATACCCCGGTTGATGCGAGAAATGACGGACTGAACATGTACTTTGTGGCCGACCCCGGGGGCAAGCTGGAAAACATCCGGAAAAACCCTAGCGTTTGCCTCGCTGTTTTTATCCCCGTGGGCAAAGGCTATATGACCAATGCCCGGGGGCTCCAGATGTGGGGCAAAGCACAGATCATTACAAAGAAAAAGGATCCGGAAGAATTCGAAAAAGGATTTAGCATTATACGGCTTGACGAGATCTCCCGGTCCTTAAATAAACAGCCGTTTCCGGAAGAGGCAAAACAGGCGCTGACCATAGTAAAAGTTGTTCCGCACAAAATATCTTACTTTGTTTCCATGGGAGAAAAACCGGCCAAGTACATCTGGCATACAAATACAACAGACAATAAGAACTTTTCACTAGGGACATCAGGAGAAAACCGATGAAAAACAGCCTGGTCGGAATTATTTCAGACTCTCACGACAACAGGAATAATATTATAAAGGCCGTGGAAATATTTAATCAAAAAGAGGTCTGTGTGGTCATCCATGCGGGAGATTTTATCGCTCCGTTTACCTGTCTTGATTTTAAGAACCTTAACTGCAGGATGCAGATGGTTTTTGGAAACAATGACGGAGAAAAAATTGGCCTTTTAAATGCGTTCAAAGATCTGGGGACACTTCTTCCCGGCCCACGATTTTTTTATGTAAATGATAAAAAAATTCTTTTAATGCATGAACATGACTGCGTGGAAGAATTTATAAAAGTAGAATCAGCCGACGTTATCATCTATGGACATACCCATGAAGCGGACATCAGAAAAGGACATCCCCTTGTCATTAATCCCGGAGAAGCAGGAGGGTGGCTCAAGGGAAAAGCAACTATCGCGATTCTTGACACAAAAACAATGGAAGCAGAGCTTATAAATCTCTAATTTTTGTTAAAATAATTTCTCTTTATCGGTTTTCAAAAGCACTATATAATTTTTTTAGCTTAGCGAAAGTTAAGGTTATTATCGCTACTGTTGATTTTTGTGGTGTGTTGAATTATTAAGGAGGCCTGAAGTAACATTATGAGTAAGGAGAATTAATGTATTTCTGGAAGATAGAAAACCTTAAAGAAGATATTAGAAGTAATGACTTTTCTGAAAAAGATAGATTTATTTACGGTCTTTTATATGTGACGTTGAGCGCTATTGGAATTGAGGTTATTAGCTTGATTCCAACTGAAAATCAAAACATATGGGATTATATTGAATCAATAAGCAAGATAGTCATCGTTCTTCTTGGCACAATTTACATATATAGAGCTAATGGTGGTGAAAACGGCAGCGATTTTCTAGGACGCTACTTTAGTATAGGATTCGTAATAAACATTAGGTTATTGCTTCTGCTAGTACCTATGTCTTTTGCCTTACTCTTTTATTACATTTATGCTTTTCCAGAAGATGAAGAAATTCCTAGTACAGCGTTAGATGTTTTGCCATTCTTATTATGGTATTTACTTTTATTTTGGCGTGTAGGTAAGCATGTACGTGATGTTAGAAACTGATAACGTTACACATAGCCAAGAATACCCTTAACAAAACGCATATTCAACAGTTCGTACCATACTCTTGAACCTGACAAAAGTTAATAGTACTTCTGGTAACATTAGCTATCTCCTAGTCTCCTTCATCACCTCCTTATACTCTCTTGCAGTTCATCCTTAGATATGATCCCTTTTTGAACAAGCAACTTCATCAATGCTTAAATCTGCATCATGTTTGAGTAAACAAGTTCTTCTTGTGTTACAATTTCTTTCGGATCAAGTTTTTGTGCCATGTTAATTCTCTTCCATATATTTTATCAGGGACTAGTTGTTCAGAATTTCATACATCATATCTATCTGTTCGTCCGATAATTCAGCTCCTTTTTTCTGCATCTTTTTAATGGTTTCTTTTGAAATATTTATGGACATGGGACCGCTGTTGCAGGTGTCGATGACTCTGTCCAGAGTATGGCATTTTGTGCATTTATCATTAAAAATCGGCAGTTGCCAGTATGGTTCTTCTAAGAATTTTGTAATATCTATTGCTTCCTGATCAGAAATTTCAGACCCCTCCTTCTGCTGCATCTTTTTTACGATATCAAGTGGGTTTTGTCCGGTTTCGTGTATCTTTTTAGCCTGGGAAGCAGCATGACATTTTGTGCATTTATTTCCAAAAAGAGCTAAAAGACTAAACTTTTTTTCATACTGTTGTTTCTTTTTTAGCGCTGAGAATAAAATATCTGCCTGATCATCATCTAGCCGGGCACCTTTTTGCTGCATCCTTTTAATGGTGTCTTTGGTTAAAGTTCCGTCACCACAGGCTCTTATGACCCTGTCGAGGTTATGGCATTTGGTACATTCCACCTGCATGAGTGGTAGTTGGGGACCCTCAAGAAATTTTGCTATATTTATGGCTTCTATTTCTATTATATCCGACCCCTTTTTTTTCTGCATTTTATTTACCACATCAATTGGGTTATCATAATTTTTA
>JAHEEI010000101.1 GCA_024640785.1 Pseudomonadota bacterium | reverse complement strand
AATGTTATTGTGGTTCGCTATGAAGGACCCAAAGGAGGGCCGGGCATGCGTGAAATGCTGACGCCTACATCCTCTATCGTGGGGATGGGTCTGGATAAGGATGTTTCGCTTATTACTGACGGCCGTTTCAGCGGAGGTACCAAGGGTGCGGCGATCGGTCATGTTTCTCCTGAAGCGGCGGAAGGCGGAATGATTGCTTTTGTTAAAGAGGGGGACGAGATTGAGATTGATATCCCAAATAAAAATATTTCCCTGAATGTGGATGCTGCTGAGATCGAAAAAAGAAAAGCAGGGTGGGAAGCACCGGAACCCAAGATAAAAAAAGGTTATGCATATAGGTATTCACAGATGGTGACTTCTGCAAGCACGGGGGCGGTGTTTAAATATTAATATGTTTTGATTATACTTTTATAATTTGTAATTTACCAACTGGAGAACTCAATATCATGGCTATAAAACTGCGTATTTTTTCTGATTATATCTGACCGTTCTGTTATGTTGGCAAGGGACTTGTCGATGATCTGAAAAAAGAGTTTGATATTGATGATCAATGGCTCTCATTTGAGATACATCCTGAGACGCCTCCTGAAGGAGTCCTGTTAACAGAGCACCTCCCACATATTGACTGGGAGGAGATGTATGCTGGACTCAGGAAATCAGGCAAAGAATATGGTATTGAATTTGGAGATGTAACTATTCTTGCCAATTCAAGAAAAGCGTTTGAGGCAAGTGAGTTTGCCAGGGAACAGGGAAAGTATGATGAATTTCATGAAAGTCTTTTTTACGCCTATTTTACTGAGGTGAGAAATATTGGAGATGAGGAAGTGATAATGGACGTTGCTTCAAAAACAGGTCTTGATATTTCAGCGCTTAAGAAAGTTCTTGATTCTGACAAATATCTTCCTGTGCTTCAGAAAACAACCTCAGAGGCCAGAGAGCTTGGTTTCTCAGGTGTTCCTGCTTTTGTTGTCGGGGAAAGATATAGTATTGTAGGTGTGCAGCCCATAGAGGTTTTCAGGGAGGCAATAAGAAAACTTCAGGGCTAACGCAAAATTAAAAACAGTCGGCTGCTGTTTTAGTGAGAAGTAAAAACCATATCCGGGGGATATCTTTTGTTTTAAAAGTTTGGACTTGACAGTCCTTTCAGCAAAGCTCGGACCTCACCTGACATCAATTCATTATGCTATGCAGCAATCCTGAAAATTAAAAAAGTAAAAAATTTATACTACCAAGAGGAATATGAACTCTTGCCGTATTCAAGATAATGGAACGTAATGTTGACTCTGTGGTTGGTTAAAGGTATGCGTGGTTATGTAACATCGGCGATCAGGGCACTTAATGACCCCATAATAATGTTTCAGCACTCTTCAAAAGTCAACAGTAGCGATAAGAACTTTAACTATTAGACTTCTAAAAAATCATATATTATCTTTAGTTATGTGAGAATGTGATTATTTGAATAGAGAGTACTTTTAATAAAAGGCTTTTGTCAGGTTAAGTTAAAACTAGATTATGATTATTGTAAGGTCAAGTTCAAGCTTTTATACTTTTGTGTTGAGAATATTTCTAATAATTTTTCTTTTTTAAATCGGTTTTAAGAGAATTTTCTGTCTTTGTGTATAATCTGAATACTCTAATAAAACGGGCTAAAGTCAAAATTCTTTCAATTTTCCTCTTATTTTACATTTTTTTTACAATCTATTCAAAATTTTTATATCCAGAGCATAAATGCTTAACATCCATACAGCATAATAAAACTAAGGAAGATTTATAAAATCTTAAAAAATAACATAAGAATGGTTCAGAAAAAGCTTGGAATTTAAGTTCTATAAAAAAGTTAAAATTTTTAGGAACCATCAGGATAAATTAAAGTGAAGGAGAATGAAGATGAAAAAAATAATTAAAGAAACGTTCCTTTTGGTGTTTACAGTGACTTTGATAAGCAGGGTTATCGCTCCTTTTATTATGCTTGCAAATTGCGGTATCCTGACAAAACCGGAGATATATAATTTTTTTAACTATATCAGGTAATGAAAATTTACACTTTCTTTACAATTTATTAATATTTTTCTAACAGTTCAATGCTATAAATCAAAGTATACAACATGCCTAATGGCATTTTTGATAAAAGGCAGAAAACATTTTAGACCCCCTCCTTTTTTGTTTTCTGCCTTTTTTTATTTAAATCACAAAAGCTTACTATTCTCTTTTATTTTCATCTATTTCGTATTCTTCTATTTTGCTGAGAAGTGAAGGATAGCTGATCTCAAGAAGCTTTGCGGCTCGGCTTTTGTTTCCGCCGGTTTTCTGAAGGGCTTTTGCTATGAGTTTTTTCTCTATGATTCTAACTGTCTTTTTAATTGAATAAATACCGTCTGTGGCAAGGTTGGTGCTTGTTTCTCTTAAGGATGTGATAGTGTTTTTCATGTCACTTAGATCAAGACTGTCATTTTGTGCAAGGATCATGGATCTTTCAATTATATTTTCAAGTTCACGGATATTGCCCGGCCAAGAGTGTTCGATCAGAACTTTCAGAACAGAAGGTTTTAACGGTTTTATGTTTAAATTATGTTCCTTGTTATATTTTTCAATAAAGTGTTTTACCAACAGGGGGATGTCGTCTTTTCGTTCTCTTAATGGGGGGATATGTATTGGGAGCACATTAAGCCTGTAATAAAGGTCTTCACGAAAAGTGCTGTTTGAGACTTCCTGTTCAAGGTCTTTTGCTGTTGCGGCAATGATTCTAACATCTACAGGTGTTGGCGTGTCCATGCCGATTCTTCTGGTTTCGCCTTCCTGAAGAACACGCAATAATTTTACCTGAAGGTTAATGGGAATATCGCCGATTTCATCAAGAAGCAGGGTTCCCTTATCCGCTTCCTCAAAGATTCCTTTTCTGTCATTAATGGCACCGGTGAAAGAACCTTTCTTATGCCCAAATAGTTCGCTTTCCAGGAGTGATTCTGGTATTGCACCGCAGTTAACTGCCAGAAAAGGTTTATCTTTTCTGGAACTGTTATAATGAATTGCTTTTGAGATAAGTTCCTTGCCGGTGCCGCTTTCACCTGTTAAAAGGACAGAACTCTTAAAATCTGATATTTTTTTAATGATATCAAAGATATTTGTTATTTCAGCGCTCTTGCCTACGATATTATGAAAACTGTATTTCTGTTCCACCTCTTTACGGAGATTGACATTTTCAGTTTTTAAACTCTCTCGTTCTTCGGCTTTGATAAGAGTTAACAGAATCTCATCTGGTTTAAACGGTTTTGACACATAGTCGTAGGCTCCCAGCTTCATCGTTTCAATGGCAAGGTCAATGGTTCCGAAAGCAGACATGGTGATTACGGTGGTCTCAATATTTTTTGCGGATAGCTCCTTTAAAAATTCCATGCCGTCCATTTCAGGCATTCGGATGTCGCACAGTGTGGTTCTTATTCTCTCGTTTTTAAGTATGTCTATGGCTGCGCGGCCGTTTTCCGCCAGAAAAACATTATAGCCTTCCTGCTCAAGCAGTGCCTTGAGAAAGTGACGCATGTTTTCTTCGTCATCAACCACCAAAAGTTTTTTCTTGCCGGACATTTAAAGCTGTCTCCCTGAGAGAGGTATCCTGATTGTAAATGAGGTGCCTTTTCCGGAAAAGCTTTTAAGTTCAATTTCTCCGTTTAAAGACTTAACTATCCTGTGAACATTTGAGAGTCCGAGACCCGTTCCTTTCCCTTCCGATTTTGTAGTAAAGAAGGGATCAAATATTTTACTCTGATCCTTTTCGGGGATGCCTGTTCCAGTATCCTTTATGATGAGACATATTCTATCTTCTTTATTTATACTGTCAAGCCGGGATGTTACTGCCAGGGTGCCGCCATCGGGCATTGCATCACGTGAGTTCAGTGCAAGGTTTATCAGGAGTTGTTGTATCTCTTTTACATCAGCAGTTAAAGGCGGCAGATTGTCCGCAAGGTTGAATAAGGTGGTAATGTTTTTAAAATCATTCTGACAGGAAAAAAGGGCGAAAGTTTCATGGATAATTTTATTAAGATCGATTTCCCTGATGTTCTGTTTTTCAGGTCTTGAGTAGTCAAGAAAATTCCGTACAATGTTATTTACTCTTTCGGTTTCCTTTTCCATTCTGTTAAGATAATCAGCGCGTACATTATCATCGGTTTTTTTATCTCTCAGCATGTGAATATATCCCAGAATGATGCCCAGAGGGTTTCCGATTTCATGGGCTATACCTGCAGAAAGTCTTCCCACTGATGCAAGCTTTTCAGCTTGGATAACTTCATTATGTGCCTGTTGCAGTTCTTTGTTTTTTTCTTGAAGTTTTTTGAAGTGCTCATTAATTTTATCTTTTTCAATTTTCAGGTTTTCAGAAAGAGTGTTAAGGGCTGAAGACAGTTTCCCGATCTCATTTTTGTCTGAAAGAAAAAGAGGGGGCTGGGTAAGGTGTCCTTCTGATATGTTTTCAGTAAGTTTTATAATTTTATTTATCGGTGTCACAAGATAACGGGAAAGAAGAAAAAAACCAAAAAGAATAAGGATTGCCCCGTCAAAAAGAATGTAAATAAGAATGGATTTTCCTGCTGCCGCTATGCTTTTTTGAGTCTGGTTGAGAGGGAGGATGATTTTTAGTATACCAACATGTCTGTCCTTAATATAAACAGGTCCTGCTATGACAAGTTTTGATTCCAGGGTGTCAGGGTCCTGATAGGTTTTTTTATATAAAGAATTATTGCTGTCAGCATGTTTAAGTTCAATATCATCGATATAATACCCTTTTTTTTTATTCTTTGTGTCAGCAATTACAAGATGTTGGTTGTTAACAAACAGTATCCTGCTGCAAATTTTGTCATCGACCAAGCCGGTTATGAAAGGTTCTATTTTTGAGTAGGTAAAACTGCTTTCCGTGTTTTGATCTTTAAGGTGAGATAGAGATGATACTATCATTGAAAAAACAGCTTCACCTGTTTCTGTGCGCTGTTTTAATAGTTCACGTTCAGTTACCCTTAACACAACAAGGCTTATCAGAATTATTGCTGCTGTCATCAGCAGGGTGATGTTCCAGAATATTGTTGTTTTTAAGCCGATCTTCATTCTGATAAATAGGTTAAGGTTTTGAGTTTAAAAAAGGTTTTGTTTCCTTTCCTGCGTTGGAGATACTAAAAAAATTGATTTCTATTTTCCCAAGTTTAAATAGTAATAGACAATCTGCTCTCCCCATAACAGGGACAAAAAAGCCCCGGTTGAAAGAAAAGGGCCGAAAGGTATAGCGTATTTAGTGTTTTTGCCTTTGAATATGACAAGAATAATTCCAATAAAGCTGCCAATAAAGGCTCCGAGCATTAAAGTGGTTAGCGCGCCTTTCCATCCCAGAAATGCGCCTATCATTGCAAGGAGCTTTATATCTCCACCGCCCATACCTTCTTTTTGGGTCAGCAAATGATATCCCTCTGCAAAGATATAAAGGGTGCCGCCGCCTGCAAGTATTCCGATAGCAGAGTCAAACGGTGTTACCCATGGCACAAAAAAAGAAAAAATAAAACAGATAATAATTCCCGGAAGGCTTATCCTATCCGGAATTATCTGGTGTTCAATGTCAATAAAGGTGATGACGATAAGTGCTGCTGAAAATATAAAAGCCAAAAATAAAGGGAGAGATATGCCGAAAAAGAAATATAAAAGGACAAAAGTCAGCGAAGTAATAAGCTCAACAAAAAAATATTGAAAAGATATAGGAGCCTTACAGTATCTGCACTTGGCACCAAGGATTATGTAACTTATAAGAGGTATATTAAAGTAGAACGGAATGGGTTCCTTGCATGCCGGGCAGTGGGATGCGGGATAGGTTATAGACATGTTGCCCGGTATTCGGAGTATGCATACATTTAAAAAACTTCCAATTATGCTGCCAAAAATAAAAAGAGACAGAAGGATGAACCATTCAGACATTATTTGCCGCCTTTCAATCGGTACGATATTTAGAAGTATTTTTTGTTGATCTAGAACCCGGTCATAAAGGTTGCGAAGAGCACCCCGACACAGATGCCGAACCTTAATACGCTTGAGAATTCATTTCCGAAAGAGAAGAAATTGAAATTTTATACATTTTATATATTAAAAGTACAGATGTAAACATAAACGTTTTCAGGGTTCCCGAAAATATAAAAACAAAAAATGTCTTAAGGGAAAATTTAACAGCAAAAATAGTATTTCTGACGATTTCAGGTGTTTCCTGTTTTTGGGTACATATGATATTGACAGGGGTCGAATGGCGGAGAGAGAGGGATTCGAACCCTCGGTACACTTTAGGGTGTACACTCGCTTAGCAGGCGAGCGCCTTCAGCCGACTCGGCCATCTCTCCTTTGCCAATAAAAAAATGGCGGAGGAAGTAGGATTCGAACCCACGGACGTTTCCGTCAACGGTTTTCAAGACCGCCGCCTTCAACCACTCGGCCATTCCTCCTTAACTTTTAAATTTAGCATTAGCTGGATTTTTAGTCAAGTCTTTGTTCTTTTGAAGAGCAGTTCTTAAAGATTTTTTCTTATCCATAATGTTGTTTCTATTTTGCCGGCAAAAGGCTCTGAGAAAAGACCGTATCTGAAAAATGAAATATAATCAAGTGTTTTTAAGGTTGCTGTGAAAAAACAGATCTAAGAAGATCAAGGATGACAATAAACAGCACTGCTGAAACAATACTAGTGACAGTAATAAAACAGCATTCTGAATGAATACGCAGATGCACAAGGTTGTTTTATTTGTTTCAATGGAGTAAAGGTTTTTTGGGCGATTTTAAATCTATGAAGAAAGCTCGGTTATTTTATGTGCGATAATCGCAAGTGCATGGGTCACATTCATGGATTTTTTAAACCCATACATGGGAATTTGTATGGTTCTGCAGCAGATTTTTTGTAGAGCTGAAGCAATACCGTATGATTCGTTTCCAAGGATAATAATGCATTTTTCAGGAGGCGACCAGTTGCTAAGGTTTTCAGACAGATCATTGTTTTCAATGCCTATAATGGGCAGAGAAGAGTTTGCAAGGTAAGACACAAGATCTTTTTCAAAACGGACGGGTATCCATTTTTCACACCCTCTTGCTGCTTTTATGAGTTGTGGATGACTGAGGCTGAGCCATGATGATGAATGCGCCATTCCCTTAAGTCCGAAATTGTCGATGATTCGCAGGATGGAACCCACATTATACGGGCTTCTTACCTGGTCAAGGACGACTTCTACTTCGAACTTCGGCTGCCAGGAAAAAGTGCTGCTGGCTTCTTCCTGTTCGTTCTGGAAAGATGTAAAGTTTAAGTGAAAACTTAAATACTCATGAAGGGCCTCTTTTTTTGAGAGCCAGTCAGGCGGGGTATAGCGATCAAGCTGTGTCCATGAATGAAGTTCATTATAGCGTTCTAAAAAGCGGTCAATATCTAGGTCTTTTAAGGTTCTCCGGGCCAGTCCGGAAAGCAGCTCATGCTGGTGGCGGGAAGAGAGCTTTATGAATTTGCTTCTACTTATGGTATTAACGGACTTTTCCATTTTGAAGTATTTGAGTTGTTACAGGTGCACCCTTGACCCTGCATTGCTGATCGTCGAAGAACAGTTCTCTGTTCACAATACGCATTGGCGCTGACTTGAACTGGTCAATTGATATTTCGGTATGGTCGATGGTCTGGTCTTCTACGGTTACCTGGTCGCCGAGACTAAAAAAAGAAGCGTTAAGCAGCTCCATCTTGTTTCTTTTTTCACAGACCAGTACCATGCCTTCAGACAGAATGCCGTTGAGTTCAGAGGGCCTCAGGTTTGCAAGCACAAACACTTTTCTGTTTGTCAGGTCTTCAGGCGAATAGTGTTTAACTAGGCCCGCCACAATTGATCTTTCCTTTGCCTCACCAAGATCGACTGTGAGGTGATAAAGGTGTGACGCATCCGGATGAATTTTTACTTTTGTTATCTGACCGGCAACGATCCTGAACTTTCCAAAGTCAGCCTGCTGACCACTGAATTTTTTACGAAATTTTTCGGCAAGTTTTTTGTCCAGCTTTTTGTAGAGTATTTCCGGATTGCCGATTACGTGTTTGTCAAGTCCACTAAAAGATCCAAGTGATTCCCATTTTAGACTTGGCAGATTAAGCATTTTAAATGTTCTTTCAGCTGTTTCAGGCATGAACGGTTCGATTGCGATCGCAATATTTTTTATTAAATAGGTGAGCACGGAAACAGTTGCGTAGGCGTGCTCAAGGTTGGTCTTTATTTTGTCCCACGGGGTCATGTCCTGAAAGAATTTGTTGCCGATGTTTCCAATAGCCAGTATCTGGCGCAGGCTCTCACGGAGCTTTACCGCTTCAAGGGATGCGGTGATCTCTTTAAACCCTTTTTCACATTTTTCAATAAAAGTTTTGTGCGTCTCCGGCAGCGGCAAATCTTTTATTTCACCGTTAAAATTATTCTGAAGATAGACCAGGGCCCTGTTTGTAAGGTTGCCGATATTATCAATAAACTCGGAATTTATTTTTTCTATAAAGTCCTGCCAGCTGAAATGTGAATCATTTCTTTCCGGACGGTTTGCAAGCAGATAAAAACGCCACAGATCAACAGGAATACCGGTTTTTTTAACATCGTCACCGAACACGCCAATGTTTCTGGATTTTGAGAACTTGGTGTCCTCGTAATTAAGATATTCGGTGCTGTTGATATGGTGAAGCATGGTCCAGTTTTTTCCGGTGCCTATTAGCGATGAAGGGAAGATTACCGTATGAAACGGTATATTATCTTTGGCCATGAACTGATAAAGATTTACTTCATCAGGTTTTTGCCACCAGTCTTTCCAGTTAGGCAGTTCTTTTGCGGTAATTGAAATATATCCGATTGGCGCGTCAAACCAGACATAAAAGACTTTATTTTCATAGCCGGGCCTGGGTACCGGGATACCCCAGGTCAGGTCCCTTGTGATCGGTCTTGGCTGGAGACCTTTTTCAAACCAGCTCTGGGTTGTCTGGATCGCGTTTTTTGTCCAGCGTCCTTTTTTTTGAGATTTTTCTACCCAGCTTTTTAATTTTTCCTGAAGCTTGTCAAGTTTAAGATATAGGTGGGATGTTTTTTTGAGTACGGGTGTTGTTTCACAAACTTTGCACTTGGGGTCTTTTAAGGTCTCCGGTTCCAAAAGCTTCCCGCAGCCGTCACACTGGTC
Source organism: Pseudomonadota bacterium (assembly GCA_024640785.1). Taxonomy (GTDB): domain Bacteria; phylum Desulfobacterota; class WTBG01; order CAIYCZ01; family CAIRTM01; genus JAHEEI01. The sequence goes on along the minus strand of JAHEEI010000101.1, from coordinate 279 downwards.
GCCGCGTGCGTTTTCAAAATTGCAGTGAGGACAGGTTCCTTCAACATATCGGTCGGCGAGAAACATGCTGCATTTTTCGCAAAAAGTCTGCTGCGAGGTCTGCTCTAAGATTAAATTGTTGCTGTCAAGGTCATTAAAAATGTTCTGTGCGATCTCTGTCTGCTCATTGGTTGATGTCCTTCCGAAAATATCAAAAGAGATGTTGAAATCCTGATAGATGTCTTTGTGGATTTTATGATATTTGTCGCATATTTCCTGGGGAGAAATGCCTTCTTCTCG